>NZ_CP150917.1:422500-722500 GCF_039908645.1 Pseudomonas helvetica | reverse complement strand
TGCCTTGGCTGCAAGTCCGTCTCGCCATCAGCCCAGAACAAGCCGAAACCTACGAAGACGCCTTCCTTGAAGTCGGCGCCGTCTCGGTGACCTTCATGGACGCCGAAGATCAGCCGATCTTCGAGCCGGAACTGAACACCACCCCACTGTGGTCGCACACCCATCTGCTGGCCCTGTTCGAAGGTGGCACCGAAGCCGCCAGCGTGCTGGCTCACCTTGAGCTGCTGACCGGCAGCCCGCTGCCCGAGCATCACAGCGAAGTCATTGAAGACCAGGACTGGGAGCGCAGCTGGATGGACAACTTCCAGCCAATGCGCTTCGGCCAGCGCCTGTGGATCGTCCCGAGCTGGCACGCTGCGCCTGAGCCTGATGCGGTCAACCTGCTGCTCGATCCGGGCCTGGCGTTCGGCACCGGGACCCATCCGACCACCGCCTTGTGCCTGGAATGGCTCGACGGCCAGGACCTGAAGGACTGCCACGTACTGGACTTCGGCTGCGGCTCGGGGATCCTCGCGATCGCTGCCCTGCTGCTGGGCGCCAAGGAAGCGGTCGGCACCGACATCGACGTGCAGGCACTGGAAGCCTCCCGCGACAACGCCGGGCGCAACAACATCGACCCAGCGCTGTTCCCGCTGTACCTGCCTCAAGATTTGCCGCAAGTGCAGGCCGACGTACTGGTCGCCAACATTCTCGCCGGACCACTGGTTTCCCTGGCCCCACAACTTTCCAGCCTGGTCAAGCCCGGCGGTCGCCTGGCACTGTCGGGCATCCTCGCCGAGCAAGGCGCGGAAGTCGCAGAGGCTTATGCCAAGGACTTTGAGCTGGACCCGATTGCCAATCGCGATGGCTGGGTGCGCATCACCGGCCGTCGGCGCTAAAATGAGCGCCTGCATACTCCGGATAGCCGCATGACCGATAGCTTCGTCACCCAGTGCCCGCATTGCCAGACCAGTTTCCGCGTCAGCCACGCCCAATTGAGCGTCGCCCGCGGAGTGGTTCGCTGCGGCTCTTGCCTGCAAGTGTTCAATGCTGCACGGCAGTTGCTCGAGCAACGCATGGGCAAGGAAGCTATCGCCCTCACGACCCCGCCACCGGTTGAGCCGCCCACGCAACGGGCCATCAGCCAGAAGCAGTGGACAGCCGCCGAACTGGATCTGGACAGCCTCGACCTTGACGAAGAACTCGCCAAGCTCGAACAACGGGAAATCCAGCCGACCAAAGAGTTCGGCCATCATGAGCGCAAGCACAAGGAAGACTCGCTGAGCGCCCGTCGGGATACGCCCGAAGGTGAAGAGCCTTGGTCCGACAGCCTGTTCAGCGATTCAGCCGCCGAACGCGCGATGGCCAGCGAAAACACACACGCACCGGCCGAGAACCATCGATCGGCAGACATCGCCGACGAGCCGGAAAAACCCTCGCGCACCGAACCCTCGCTGTCGCTCGAGCTGGTCGACCTGGACGATGAGCCAGAGGCACCGCAGCTGCGCCTGGACCAGCCGTTCGAAACGCCAGAGCCCGCAGCGAAACACGAACGCCTGTCCGCGACCGATGACGACCTCGACGACGCCCCCCCTGAAGCCGAGCCCGTACGCAAGAAGCGCACGCGCAACGAACCAGCCATGCATGACGAGGTGCTGCAGGACCTGATCGACGACCCGCTGCAACTCGACTGGCAAAAACGCCGCTCACCCTGGGGTCGCCGGCTCTTTTGGAGCCTGATGGTCCTGCTGGGCGCAGCAGCCCTTGCCGGCCAGTACATCGCCTATCACTTCGACGAACTGGCCCGTCAGGATCAATACCGCCCCTGGTTCCAGCAACTGTGCCCGCAGATTGGCTGCAGCGTGCCGTCCAAAGTCGACATCGCGAAAATCAAAAGCAGCAATCTGGTGGTGCGTAGCCACCCGGACTTCAACGGCGCGCTGATAGTCGACGCGATCATCTACAACCGCGCGTCGTTCTCGCAGCCGTTCCCATTGCTGGAACTGCGCTTTGCCGACCTCAATGGCCATCTGATCGCCAGCCGCCGCTTCAAACCGGGCGAGTACCTCAATGGCGACCTCGCGGACCTCGCAGAAATGCCACCGCAAACACCGATCCATATTGCCCTGGACATCCTCGATCCCGGCCCAAAAGCCGTGAACTACAGCCTGAGCTTCCACTCGCCCGAGTGAATCGCTTCACTCGGCGCCGAGTCTCGCGCCGTTGACGGCAATTTTCCGACTCCCGGCGCCTCGAACCAAACTGATGGCAATAACAGAATAACTGTTCAGATTTTATCCAATTCAGCCTTTATCCAGTCATCGAGAGCGGGTATCATGCCAACCCTTTTTCGAACTCTCATGATCCGACCCCACAACAGGGAAGTCCTATGTCGGCGGTACGCATCGGCCCATATACATTGCACAACGGCTTGATTCTCGCCCCGATGGCGGGAGTCACCGACCAGCCCTTTCGTCAGCTGTGCAAACGACTGGGCGCAGGGCTTGTAGTCTCGGAAATGGTCACCAGCGACATGAGTTTGTGGAACACCCGCAAATCGCGTCTGCGTATGGTCCACGAAGGCGATCCCGAGCCACGCTCGGTACAGATCGCCGGTGGCGATGCACAGATGCTGGCGGAGGCAGCACGCGCCAACGTCGAGTTGGGCGCCCAGATTATTGATATCAACATGGGATGTCCGGCCAAGAAGGTCTGCAACAAGGCCGCCGGCTCCGCGTTACTGAAAGATGAAGAATTGGTGACCGAGATCCTGCACGCCGTCGTGGCGGCGGTTGATGTGCCGGTCACGCTGAAGATCCGCACGGGCTGGGACCGGGCGAACAAGAATGGTCTGACGGTGGCGAAGATCGCCGAACAGGCAGGCATTACGGCACTGGCGGTGCATGGCCGGACCCGTGCCGATCTGTACACCGGTGAAGCCGAGTACGACACCATTGCCGCGATCAAGCAGGCGGTGTCGATTCCGGTCTTCGCCAATGGCGATATCGACTCGCCCGAGAAGGCCCGGCACGTGCTTGACGCGACCGGTGCCGATGGCCTGCTGATAGGCCGGGCTGCCCAGGGGCGGCCATGGATTTTTCGTGAGATCGAGCATTATCTGCGTACCGGCGAAAAACTCCCGGCACCGGAATTGATCGAGGTGGAACGTATTCTGCTTGAGCATCTGGCCGCGCTCCATGCTTTCTATGGAGATGTCATGGGCGTACGCATCGCCCGCAAGCATGTCGGCTGGTATCTCGCAACCCTGCCGGGCGCCAGGGAGTTTCGCGCCCACTTCAATCGTTTGGATGGTACGGAAACACAATGCGCCAACGTTCGGGAGTTTTTCGCCGAGCGCTACAAGAGCCTGACAGGGGACGGAGAAGGGGTGGCCGCATGACGATGATGACCGAGACTTTAGTGAGTGGAACAGCACCCGTGAGCGACAACGTAAATTTGAAACAGCACCTCAATACACCGAGCGAAGAAGGCCAGACCCTTCGCGGGAGTGTCGAGAAGGCGCTGCACAATTATTTCGCCCACCTTGAAGGCGCTGCCGTCACGGATGTGTACAACCTGGTGCTCTCCGAAGTCGAGGCTCCCCTGCTCGAAAGCGTGATGAACTACGTCAAGGGCAATCAGACCAAGGCCAGTGAGCTGCTGGGACTGAACCGCGGCACCTTGCGCAAGAAACTCAAGCAGTACGATTTGCTGTAAGCATTCAATCAAACCAGAAAGGCGCCCGCGTAAAACCGGTCGCCTTTTTTGCTGACTTCCTTTGCTTTTGATGGAAATTGAGATGACCGACCAGACCACCCGCCTGCCGATCCGCCGCGCCTTGATCAGCGTTTCCGACAAGACCGGGATCCTCGAATTCGCCAAGGAACTCGAAGCCCTCGGCGTCGAGATCCTCTCCACCGGCGGGACGTTCAAGCTGCTGCAGGACAATGGCGTAGCCGCTGTGGAAGTCGCGGATTACACCGGTTTCGCAGAAATGATGGACGGTCGGGTGAAAACCCTGCACCCGAAAATCCATGGCGGGATCCTCGGTCGTCGCGGTATCGACGACGCGATCATGAACGAGCACGGCATCAAGCCGATCGATCTGGTCGCCGTTAACCTCTACCCGTTCGAAGCCACCATCAACAAGCCAGGTTGCGACCTGCCGACCGCCATCGAGAACATCGATATCGGGGGCCCGACCATGGTCCGCTCCGCGGCCAAGAACCACAAAGACGTGGCCATTGTGGTGAACGCCAGCGATTACGCCAGCGTGCTGGAAAACCTCAAGGCCGGTGGCCTGACCTACGCTCAGCGTTTCGACCTGATGCTCAAGGCCTTCGAACACACCGCGGCCTATGACGGCATGATCGCCAACTACATGGGCACCGTGAACCAGGCTGCTGAAACCCTCACCACCGAAGGTCGCAGCGAGTTCCCGCGCACCTTCAACAGCCAGTTCATCAAGGCTCAGGAAATGCGCTATGGCGAGAACCCGCACCAGAGCGCGGCGTTCTACGTTGAAGCCAAGCCCGCCGAAGTCGGCATCGCTACCGCGACCCAACTGCAAGGCAAAGAACTGTCGTACAACAACGTGGCCGACACCGACGCTGCACTGGAATGCGTGAAGAGCTTCGTCAAACCGGCCTGCGTGATCGTCAAGCACGCCAACCCGTGCGGCGTTGCCGTGAGCCCGGACGCTGAAGGCGGTATCCGCCAGGCGTACGAACTGGCTTACGCCACCGACACCGAATCGGCTTTCGGCGGCATCATCGCGTTCAACCGCGAACTGGACGCCGAAACTGCCAAGGCCATCGTCGAGCGTCAGTTCGTCGAAGTGATCATCGCCCCGTCGGTCAGCGAAGAAGCTCGCGCCATCGTTGCCGCCAAGGCCAACGTTCGCTTGCTGGCGTGCGGCCAATGGTCGGCTGATCGTGCCCCGGCCTGGGACTACAAGCGCGTCAATGGCGGTTTGCTGGTACAGAGCCGCGACATCGGCATGATCGGCAGCGAAGACCTGAAGGTTGTGACCAAGCGCGCACCGACCGAGCAAGAGATCAACGACCTGATCTTCGCCTGGAAAGTCGCCAAGTACGTCAAATCCAATGCCATCGTCTACGCCAAGAACCGTCAGACCATCGGTGTCGGCGCTGGCCAGATGAGCCGCGTGAACTCTGCGCGCATCGCCGCCATCAAAGCTGAACATGCTGGCCTGCAAGTGCAGGGCGCGGTCATGGCCTCGGACGCGTTCTTCCCGTTCCGCGACGGCATCGACAACGCCGCCAAGGTTGGCATCACCGCCGTGATTCAACCAGGCGGCTCGATGCGTGACAACGAAGTGATTGCTGCCGCAGACGAGGCCGGCATCGCCATGGTATTCACCGGCATGCGCCACTTCCGTCACTGATTATTGCTCTTGTGGGAGCAAAGCTTGCTCGCGATGGGTTCACTGCGGTGCATCAGCGAGACCAAGGTGATGCCATCGCGGGCAAGCCTTGCTCCTACAGGTACGGCGTGACGGCAGATGTCGTACGCCGATAGGCGGGCAGCCGAGGCTGCCCCACAGAATTAGCGTCATCCGAGGTTTTTGAAATGAATGTTTTGATCATTGGCAGCGGTGGCCGTGAACACGCCCTGGCCTGGAAAGTCGCTCAGGATCCGCGCGTACAGAAAGTCTTCGTAGCCCCGGGCAACGCCGGCACTGCCATTGAAGCCAAGTGCGAGAACGTCGCTATCGACGTGCTGGCCCTTGAGCAGTTGGCCGACTTTGCCGAGAAAAACGTCTCCCTGACCATCGTCGGTCCGGAAGTCCCGCTGGTCGCAGGCGTAGTCGATCTGTTCCGCAAACGCGGCCTGGACTGCTTCGGCCCAACCGCTGGCGCCGCCCAGCTGGAAGGTTCCAAGGCATTCACCAAGGACTTCCTGGCTCGCCACAAGATCCCGACGGCCGACTACCAGAATTTCACCGAGATCGAGCCTGCCCTGGCTTATCTGCGTGAAAAAGGTGCGCCGATCGTGATCAAGGCCGACGGCCTGGCAGCCGGTAAAGGCGTGATCGTCGCCATGACCCTGAGCGAAGCCGAAGACGCCGTACGCGACATGCTCGCCGGCAACGCATTCGGCGACGCCGGTTCGCGCGTGGTCATCGAAGAGTTCCTCGATGGCGAAGAAGCCAGCTTCATCGTCATGGTCGACGGCAAGAACGTGCTGCCGATGGCCACCAGCCAGGACCACAAACGTGTTGGCGACGCCGACACCGGCCCGAACACGGGCGGCATGGGTGCCTACTCCCCTGCCCCGGTGGTCACCAGCGAAGTTCACCAGCGCGTCATGGACCTGGTGATCTGGCCAACCGTGCGTGGCATGGCCGAAGAAGGCAACGTCTACACCGGCTTCCTCTATGCTGGTCTGATGATCGACAAAGCCGGCAACCCGAAAGTCATCGAGTTCAACTGCCGTTTCGGCGACCCCGAGACCCAACCGGTAATGCTGCGCCTGCAGTCGAGCCTGGTATTGCTGGTCGAAGCGGCGCTGGCACAGGCACTGGACAAGGTCGAAGCTCAGTGGGATCCACGTCCAAGCGTCGGTATCGTACTGGCTGCTGGCGGCTACCCGGGCGATTACGCCAAGGGCGCCGTGATCGAAGGCCTGGATGCCGCCGCTGCGCTGGAAGGTAAAGTCTTCCACGCCGGTACCGCACTCAAGGACGGCAAGGTTGTGACGGCCGGTGGTCGGGTACTTTGCGCCACCGCCATGGGCGCAAGCGTCGATGCCGCCCAGCAGCAGGCCTACAAGCTGACCGCCAAAATCAACTGGGAAGGCTGTTTCTACCGCAAGGACATTGGCTACCGCGCCATTGCCCGTGAGCGTGGCGAAAATCAGGAATAAGCTATCCATTCGGCTAGGCAGGGGCCCATGGCCCTTGCCGTACTATTCCGGCGCCGCGCATAGTTATAATCTGGAATCAACCTACGAAGGGATTTCGCCGTGCGCTGGCTCAGGATTGCCATAGGCTTCACCGTCACTCTGCTGACCCTGCTCTGCATGCTCCCGGCGCAGGCCGCGCAAGGCAGTGGCTGGGCGGTATTGCTCGACGAACAGGCAGACCTGCAACTGAGCGATATCCGCTCGGCTCGCTACACCAACCAATTCAGCCCGATTGAACTCGACCAGATCACCGCCGCCGAACCCAGTGGCGCGTTGTGGCTGCGTTTCAAGCTCAGTCCCGGCAAACACGAACAACTGCTGCGCATCTTCGCCCCCGATTTGTCGCACCTGAACCTCTACGTTCTGGATGGCGACACGCTGGTCGAGCAATTGACCAGCGGCAACGAGCAACCGCAGAGCGAGCGACCACTCCCCAGCAGCGACTTCATGTTGCCGCTTCCACAAAGCGACAAACCCCTCGACGTCTATCTGCGACTGGTTTCCGAACACGAGTTGCGCCCCTATATCACCCTGCAATCTGCAGTGATGGTGGCGGCGAACCAGAACCAGACGCTGATCTATGGCCTGTTTTTTGGCTGCATCGCGATGCTGATCCTGTACAACCTCACGCGCTACGGCTATAGCCGCTCGCGCAGCAGCGTCTGGCTGGCAGCGTGCGAGGGACTGTTACTGCTCAGCCTGGTGCTGTTGTTGAACCTGGCTGGACCATGGCTTCCCGACTGGCATGCCGTGCAAACACCCGGCGCCTACCTGGCGCTACTGCTGACAGCCCCTTGCGGCCTGATGTTCGCCTACCGCTTCTTTGCCCCGCTGGGCCCACATCCGCTAAACAAATTGCTGCTGGGGGACATCCTGTTCATTGTCCTGTGCAGCCTGCTGTTGCTGTTCGTCGACACCCTGCCGCTGAACATCATCACCTATGCGCTGGTGGCCCTGGCGGGCCTGAGCATGCTCTTTGTCAGCGCCTATCACTGGCAAAAGGGTTATCGGCCGGCACGCCTGTTCGTGGCTGCGATGGTGGTGTTCAACGTCGGCACGCTGATCATTCTGCCGGCGCTGCTGGGGCTGACCCTGGTTGCACCGCAAGGCCTGATCATGACCTTGATGGCCTTCATCTGCATCTGCGGCGTGCTGATGAGCATCGCCTTGAGCGAACGCCAGCGCAGCATCACCGAAGACCGCTTCAGCGTCAGCCGTGACCTGGCAGCAAGTAATGCCGAGATCAATGCCAAAGCCGAATTCCTGGCAAAGATCAGCCACGAAATCCGCACCCCGATGAATGGCGTGCTGGGCATGACCGAACTTCTGTTGGGCACCCCGCTGTCGGTCAAACAACGCGACTACGTACAAACCATCCATAGCGCCGGCAATGAACTGCTGACGTTGATCAACGAAATCCTCGACATCTCCAAGCTCGAGTCCGGACAAATCGAACTCGACGATGTGCAGTTCGACCTCAACGCACTGATCGAAGACTGCCTGAGCATCTTCCGCGCCAAGGCCGAACAACAGAACGTCGAGCTGATCAGCTTCATCCAGCCACAGGTCCCTCGCGTGATCAGCGGCGACCCGACGCGTCTGCGCCAGACACTGCTGAGCCTGCTGGAAAACGCCCTGAAGAAAACCGACGAAGGCGAAATCCTGATCGTCGTTGCCCTTGACGAACGCAGCCACAAACCACGCCTGCGCATTGCCGTGCAAGACAGCGGGCAACCCATGGATGCCGAAGAACGAGAAGCCCTGCTGCATGCCGAACTGCACAGCAAGAACTTCCTTTCCGCCACCCGCCTGGGCGGTAACCTGGGGCTGGTAATCGCCCGCCAATTGATTCTGCTGATGCACGGGGAGTTCGGCATCAAGAGCGGCAGCAATCAGGGCAGCACACTGTGGCTGACCTTGCCGCTGGACCCCGAGCGCCTCGAACACCCGACCTCCGATCTCGATGGCCCGCTGCAAGGCGCACGGGTGCTGGTGGTGGATGACAATGACACCTGCCGAAAAGTCCTGGTGCAGCAATGCAGCGCCTGGGGGCTGAACGTCAGCGCCGTACCTTCCGGCAAGGAAGCCCTCGCCCTGCTGCGCACCAAGGCGCACCTGCGTGACTACTTCGACGTGGTCCTGCTCGACCAGAACATGCCCGGCATGACCGGCATGCAACTGGCGGCGAAGATCAAGGAAGACCCGAGCCTGAATCACGACATTCTGCTGATCATGCTCACCGGCATCAGCAACGCGCCGAGCAAGGTCATCGCACGCAATGCCGGGATCAAACGCATCCTCGCCAAGCCCGTGGCCGGCTACACCCTCAAGACCACGCTGGCGGACGAACTGAGCCAACGCAGCAAAGGCCTGGCGGTCTCGCAGCAACTGCCGAGCGGCGCGCCTGCGGCGGTCAAGGTGCCGAGCGATTTCCGCATTCTGGTGGCCGAAGACAACAGCATTTCAACCAAAGTGATTCGCGGCATGCTCGGCAAGCTCAACCTTCAGCCGGACACCGCCTGCAATGGTGAAGAAGCCTTGAAGGCGATGAAGGCCCAGCGCTACGACCTGGTGTTGATGGACTGCGAAATGCCAATCCTCGATGGCTTCTCCGCCACCCAGCAATTGCGTGCCTGGGAGGTCGGCAACCAGCGAACTCGCACACCGGTAGTAGCACTTACCGCACACATCCTGGCCGAACACAAAGAACGCGCACGCCAGGCCGGCATGGATGGCCATATGGCCAAGCCCGTCGAGCTTTCACAACTGCGCGAACTGATCGAGCATTGGGTCGCGCAGCGCGATCAGCAGAATCAGGCAACGGCTCAAACGTCCTGAGCCGACAGACCCCGCAGCGCCTGATAGACTCCTCCTCGACTTCCCTCGCCAGTGAGCTTGCCCCATGCTCCACGTGTTGTTCAGTGTTTACCTGAAGATGCTGGTGCTCTACAGCCCCTTCTTCGTGTTGTCCTGCTTCATCAGCCTGACCCGCGGTTATTCGCGCAAGGAACAACGTCGACTGGCCTGGAATGTCGCCCTCGCGACCCTGGTTTCCAGCGTGCTGTTGTATTTGTTCGGGCGGGTGATTTTCAGCGTGTTCGGCATCACCGTAGACGCCTTCCGCATTGGCGCCGGCAGTGTGCTGTTCATTTCGGCACTGGGCATGGCTCAGGGCAAGTCAGCGGTCCAGACCGACAACGTGCAGCAAGACGTGACCATCGTCCCGCTGACCATTCCGCTCACTGTCGGCCCCGGCACCATCGGGGCCTTGCTGGTGATGGGCGTCAGCCAGCCGCACTGGGACGACAAACTCACCGCCATCCTCAGCATCGCCATGGCCAGCCTGACCGTCGGCGTGGTGCTGTACCTGTCCAACCGTATCGAACGGATTCTCGGTGACCAGGGTTTGCAGATTGTCAGCCGGTTGATGGGGTTGTTTGTGTGTGCACTGGCAGCGCAGATTATCTTTACCGGGGTCAAAGGGTATCTGGTGCCTTAGTTCGTCGTTCATCACGAGATTGCCCATCGAAAAACAAGGCCTTGTTGTTAAAGCACAAGGCCTTGCCAATGTTGATCAAACCAAACGACTCAGAGCTTCAGTTTCCTCACCAGGATCTTGTCTGAGTAAGCGTCGATTTTCTCGTGAACCCGTCCACGGTAGTTTTCAAACACCTCCCGATTGAAAGCAAAAACGCCGCCATCCGGGATGATGACCACTTCTTTGCCGAACTCACTCCAGAAAAAGAAGTCATCCTCAATCACGTTGGTGCTATAGCGCAATCCGTACAGGCAGACGACCACGTCGCCGGAATCAAGACGTTCGCAAGGTGCACATTTGAGAATACCCGACCCACTGTTCGCGACGTTGCCGCGAAAGAAGTTCCAGGCAAACTCGTCCAGCCTCAACGCCGCGTAAGTTTCCTCAACAAGCTGACCTAAACGTTCCACCCCCAAGCGGCCGATGATGGTATGGCTGACGCTCAGCAGTTGATTGACATTCGACACCCTCAACGGCTCAGAGGGGACGATAGTTTTGAGTGTGAAGCCAGCCTTCAACAACCGCCCCTGGTAATAATCGAACCAGACTTTTTTTGATACTTGCCCTGGGTATTTATCAGTCGCTGCCAGTTCCGCATACAGCAAACAGTCCTGTATATCCTGTTGGTCCTGCGGGCAAACCTCGGACGCAAAGGATAACACGCAGCTACCCACCACTACAGCATCAGCAAGCACTGACATATTGAACACCCCGTTCATCCACGCTAAATAAACCACCCCCTATTGAAAGCCTCTTTCGGCTTTACTAGCCTGCAATCTTTTTAAACAGATCATCACCGAACTGGTTAATGTAGTTATGAACCTGCTGACGCTTTCGATCAAACGCACGCTTATTAAACTTTCTAATGCCTGCCGCTTGAAAAAGGTGAACCCCCTCTGTCTTGAAAGTAAAAAACAGAAATTCGCCATCGTAGTCTTTACTGAACACATCCAGGCCGCCCATGACCATTGCCATACCACCACCAGGGGCAACAATACAAGGAACTGCTTTGAAGCTGACAACCGAACTTTCCTTGCTTCCGGCGTCCACGATTTTCAGCGCTGCCTTATCGCCCTTGAGCTTGTCAAAGCCCGACGCTACCAGGCTCAATACATTTCCAGAGCCCGCACTGATGACAGTCTCAAGCACTTGCAGCAATGCTTCGTTCATGCTCAGCGTCAGCTTTTTGGAGTCATACTTCTTATACGTGTAGCTTTCTGTGACCCAGCCAATCGCCGACAAGGCTTCGTTATAAGCCATGTATCGCTGTTCTTGCGAGGTTTCGACAGGCAGTTTTCTGACGACGGCTTCGGCAAAAGCCTGGCTATCCAGTGCATCCTGCTTATCATCTTCGCTAAGCCGTTCCTCAAATACCACAAGGGATGGACCGACGACCGACGCATCAATTCCCTGCGCAGCACCATTCAGCGAAACACTGCCGCTCTTGGCAAACATCCTGAGTCGGGGACGCGCGAAAACTTCAGCTAACTGAGCGTCGATTCGCTCAAAGTATTTATCCTGCACAGCCTCAGAGAAAGGGACATCCGCAACATTAATTATTTCGTTTCCCATATGAACATCCTTAGTAAATACTCGCCGCTCCATGCGACAGAAACAAAACTAAGGTACTCGACTTCAATCGTCAAACGCATTCACAGAAGCAACTTATTCCAATAGTTACCAACCTCCATGCAGCTCCAACAGCAAGCCATAGCCAGAGCACATAAAAGTGCGCTATTTATTAGCGGTGTTAGTTGTGAAAACCACTGTTAAAACGCAAGCGACCTCGGCGTGAGGTCGCCGCTATTCAGGAGACCGGCTTGGTTGAATACCAGCGTGGCGTATAAACCCACTCACCACCTTCAGCGCGCGGGAACACGCAGGTGGTGGATGAACCAATCAGCACCATGGTCCGCATATCAACCTGATCAGGGGTCAACTGCCCGAGGGTCGTGACCCGCAGCGTCTGGCCCGGACGACCGATATCCCGCCCCAGCACCACCGGCGTTTCCGGCGTGCGATGCCGGGCGACGATTTCCAGCGCACGGCCCAATTGCCACGGACGCGAACGCGAGATCGGGTTGTAGAAGGCCAGGGCCAGGTCAGCCTCTGCCGCCAGGTCCAGACGCTTCTCGATGATCGTCCAGGGTTTCAGGTTGTCCGATAAAGACATCACGCAGAAGTCATGCCCCAAGGGTGCACCCGCTTGAGCGGCGGTCGCCAATGAAGCGGAGACACCCGGCAGGATTTCCAGATCGACGCTGTGCCAGCTCGTATCGGTAGATTCGTGCAGCGCTTCGAGCACCGCCGCTGCCATGGCAAATACGCCTGGGTCACCGGATGAGACGACCACCACTGAACGGCCTTGGGCGGCCAGTTCGAATGCGTGGCGCGCGCGCTGCATCTCCTCGCGGTTGTCGGTGCAGTGCAACACTTGATCGGCACGGAACGGCCCGGCCATGCGCACGTAGGTTTCATAACCGAGCACGTCGTTGGCACGAGTCAGTTCCGCCTTGACCGCCGGCACCATCAGTTCGGCAGCGCCAGGCCCAAGACCGATGACCGCCAAACGGCCACGAGCACGACCAATCTGCAACGGGTCAAGCGGTTGCTCAGCCATCGCGATGGTGATTCCGTTAACCTCACAGACGCTGACCGGCTCTGCGAGCGCATTGTGCGCCAGTTCACCGAGACTCCCGGCAGCCGTCGCAAAACGCAGTGGCACACCCAGCTCCCGCGCCGCTTCACGCAACGCCGGGCTCGCCATCTGCTGATCGCTGGCCAACACGCAGGCGACCGATTGCACAGCAATTTTCGCCTGATGCAAGGCATCGCGTATCGCGTTCGGCAGATCTGCGACGTCGGCGCTCACCGCGACCAGAACGTTTTGCGGGTAGATCCGTAATTCATTGCCCGCAGGTGCGCGTTCGGCGCTACCAATATGAATCGCCAGATGCGCTTGCGGATCCTGCGGCAACTGCGCTTGATCCAGCCACGGGGCAGCGCCTTCGATACGTACGCTCTCACCGGCCAGCAAATCCGAAACGAAGCGCTTGCCCAGTTCCAGATCGCCCAACGCATAGCCACTTGGCGGATTGAGCAAGCAAGTGCCGAAGCGCAACTCACCGCTGGTGGTGATCGCCGCAGCCACGCCCAAACCGTCAGCTATCTCGCGGGCCAGCACGTTCACCCCGCCCAGACCGCCCAACAGCGGCACGACCGCGCTGCCATCCTCGGCGACAGCCAGCACCGGCGGCTCAGCGCCTTTTTCCAGGAGCAATGGCGCCAGCGTGCGAATGACGATACCGGCGGCACACAAAGCAATGATCGGTGTGTCATGTTGATAGAGCTGGCGCAGCGTCGCGCCGAACTCGTGGTAAACGCGGTCCGCGCCGTCGACCCGTTCGGCCAGGCCGTGGATCAAGGCGCCGGGGTATAGCTGTTGGATCTTGCGTGCGGTCGCGAGGCTGCCATTGCCAAGAATGACAATCGCCGGAACTGAACGAGTCATCAGCCTTGCCACCTTTCGCCGGGAACGATGATCAACGAAAAATACGGCGAGGACATCGGCTCGACCTGATCCAGCGGCACGATTTTCTGATTGGCCATGGTGGCGCGCTCAACGTACAACGCACGCTCTGCCAGACCGAGTTCTTCCAGCACCTGACGCACCTTCGGAAAGTTGCGCCCCAACTTCATCACCACAGCCGCGTCGGCATCGGCCAAACGACGCTTGAGTTCTTCGTGCGGTAGCACCCCGGACAACACCGACAGGCTTTGATTGCGATACACCAGCGGCGCGCCCAGCACCGAAGCACCGCCAAGCATCGAGCAGACGCCCGGCACCACTTCAGCCTCGTAACGTTCGGCCAGACGATCATGCAAATACATATAGGAGCCGTAGAAGAACGGATCGCCTTCGCAAATCACCGCCACGTCACGCCCGGCATCCAGGTGCGCGGCGAGCTGTTCGCCGGCCGCATCGTAGAAGTCGCTGATCACTTGCTCGTAGGACAGCGGCGGCGCCAAGGTCTCGGTGGTCACCGGGTAAACCAGCGGCAGCAACGTCTGCGCGCCCTGCAAATGCGCTTCGATGATGCCGAACGCATTGCCTTTTTTGCCCTTGGCGACGAAGTACGCCACCACCGGCGACTCGCGCAACAGGCGCAAGGCCTTGACCGTAATCAGTTCCGGATCACCAGGCCCCACGCCAAGGCCGATCAAACGTCCAGGTTGCTGCATCATTCAATCTCCGTGGCGAGGGCATTGACCGCTGCGGCGGCCATGGCGCTGCCGCCCAACCGACCTTGCATGATCACAAACGGCACGCCACGGCTGTCAGCCGCAAGCATTGCCTTGGACTCGGCGGCACCGACGAAGCCCACCGGGAAGCCGAGAATCAACGCCGGTTTTGGCGCGCCGGCATCGAGCATTTCCAGCAAGTAGAACAACGCGGTCGGGGCGTTGCCAATTACCACCACGCTGCCTTCCAGATGCGGACGCCACAGCTCCAGAGCCGCTGCCGAACGGGTGTTGCCGAGTTCGCGGGCCAGCTCCGGAACGCTCTCGTCACGCAGGGTGCAAATCACCGGATTGTTCGCCGGCAACCGCGCCCGGGTCACGCCTTCTGAGACCATCCGCGCATCACACAGAATCGCTGCACCGGCGGCCAGCGCATCGCGCCCGGCCTTGCCCGCGCCTTCGGAGAATTGCAGACCGTCGATCGCATCGACCATGCCGCAGGCGTGAATCACCCGCACCGCGAGTTTTTCCAGATCGGCCGGAATCCGGGCGAGGTTGGCCTCGGCGCGAATGATCGCGAAGGAGTTGCGATAGATCTCCTGACCGTCGCGGATGTAATCAAGCATCAAGTGGGCTCCGTGGGCGGGCATCAAGCGCTGCGCCGGCCGCTTCAATAGTGAGGTTGCGTACTTGCAGGGCGCCGAAACCCGGCTGCCCTGCATCGCGAAAATAGAGGTCGTAATGACCGGGGCTGACTGCCAGCAAGGTGACCGGCGCGATGTGCGCGGAGGCACAGGAGCGCGGGCAGCCGGACAGGTGAACTTGAACTCGGTCGCCACGACTTTGCAGCTGTGTGGACAATTGCAGGGCATCACCCTTTGTATCTGCCAGACCTTTGCCGCACCCGGCCGATCCAGTGCAGGCCACCAGATGGGCCAAAGCTTGATCGGCACTCACCAGAAAACCCAGGGCCTGCATTCCCTCACTGAGCGCCGGGGCATCCTGCGGGCGAATGTTCGGCAGCAGCAGGCTTTGCCAAGGGGTCAACCGCAGGCTGCCATCCCCAAACGCCTCGGCCAGAGACGCCGCGCCTTTGAGCATCGAAGCATCCAGCCGCCCCAGAGGCGGGACAGCGCCGACATAGACCAAGTCTTCCTGGCGCTGTGGATAAATACCGATGTGCAACCCTGGGCGCGACTCGGGACGCTGCCAGTCACTGATCGGGGTCAACGGCACACGCTCGGCCAAGGCCTGCACTACCGACGCCAGCGAACGCTCGGCCAGCACCTGCCGCATGCGGGTCTGATCCGGCCGCGCCAGATCGAGAAACAGCTCCAGCACCGCCACCACCAAGGTGTGACCGTCATTGCGCAACACCGCCCCTGCCGGTGTATCCGTGGGACAACCCGCCAGGCCAAACGCCAGCCATTGCTCACCATTGCGTTCAACCGCGCTCAACCAGAGGTCATGCGGATGTTCGAGCATCGCCAGCGCCTCGCCGCCATCCAGTTGCACGGCAAACTTGGCCGACAGCTGATGGAAACGCTCATGGCTTTGCAAGGTGGCGAGGATCTGCTCGGCCAGCGGACGAGTATCGAACAGCATGTGCCGATCGATGCCGGCACCGGGGCTGAGCATCAGGTTGCGTACATCATCGCCGGCAGCCGTCTTTGGGCCCAACCCGGCGGCCAGCAGGCTGTCGATCAAGGGCCGGCGCTCACTACCGATTCCGCGAATTTGCAGATTGGCGCGGTTGGTCGCCTCAATCACTCCACCGGCATAACGCTCGGCGGCCTCGGCCACAGCCATAGCCTGGGCAGCGCTGATCGACCCGCCATTCAACTTGATCCGGCAAATACCGCCGTCCGATGCCTGGACGATACGCAGCAACCCCGGACAGGCCGAGGGGCGTAAGGCGGTGTGCAGCTGACGTTCGTTCAAGGGGGCGACCGGCTAAGAGGTAGAAGCACTTCGCGAGCGAAGGCGCGGTATTATGCCTGCTTTGTCTGACGGCATGAAAAGCCTGCCCGTCGGAACACCCGGTTTGAGGAATATAAATGGCCCCTTGGCTGACAGTAGTGGGAATCGGTGAAGACGGCTTCAACGGCCTGGGCAAGAACGCTCGGCGCGCGCTGCTGGGTGCTTCGCGGATTTTCGGTGGCCAACGGCAACTGGATCTGCTGCCCGTGTGCATTCGTGGCGAACGACAGCTCTGGCCAAGTCCGTTTTCCCTTGAGCCCGTACTGGCGCAACGCGGTGAGCCTATATGTGTGCTCGCCAGTGGCGATCCGATGCTGTTCGGCGTGGGCGCCAGCCTGACGCGGCAAATTCCGAGCGATGAGATGCTGATCCTGCCCGCGCCGTCCTCCTGCTCTCTCGCTGCGGCCCGGATGGGCTGGCCGTTGCAAGAAGTGGTCGCGCTGTCGGTGGTTGCCCGGCCAATCGCAGCGCTGAACGCTCAACTGTTCAGCGGCGTTCGTTTACTGGTGTTGAGCAACGACCGGCACAGCCCCGCCGCGATTGCCGCGCTGCTGCGTGAACGCGGTTTCGGGCCGAGCCGGATGACCGTCCTGGAACACCTGGGCGGCGCGAGCGAACGACGCGTCGACGGCATCGCCAGCGACTGGACCGACCCGGTCGTCGCCGACCTCAACCTGATTGCCATCGAGTGCCTCGCCGCCCCTGATGCGCCGCGCTTGTCGCGCCTGGCTGGTTTGCCGGATGCAGCCTTCAAGCACGACGGCCAACTGACCAAACGCGATGTCCGCGCCATCACCCTCGCCCGCCTGGCGCCGGTGCCCGGTGAACTGTTGTGGGACGTCGGCGCCGGCAGCGGCTCGATCGGCATCGAGTGGATGCGTGCACACCCGAGTTGCCGCACGCTGGCCATCGAGGCCGATGCTGGCCGCCAGCAACTGATCGAACACAACCGCGATGCCCTCGGCGTGCCCGGCCTGCAATTGATTCGTGGCAGCGCGCCGCAGGCGTTGGCCGGTCTTGAGCGACCCGACGCTATCTTCATCGGTGGCGGCGTGACCCGTGACGGCGTACTCGATACCTGTTGGGCGCAGCTCAAACCCGGCGGTCGGCTGGTCGCCAACGCGGTCACCCTGCAAAGCGAGATGACCTTGATGGCCTGGCGCGAACAACACGGTGGCGAGCTGACGCGGATTCATGTCGCTCAGGCGCAGCCGCTGGGAGAGTTCGACACCTGGCGCCAGGCGTTGCCGATCACCTTGCTGGACGTGGTTAAACCCTTCGATGCGTGACGAAACCGCCGAACAACCCGCGCCTCTGCGCAGTGGCCTGACCACTGGCAGCTGCGCCACCGCCACCAGCCTCGCCGCCGCGCGCCTGTTGCTCGGCGCGGTGAGCAGCGATGCAGTGGAGATTGTGCTGCCCAAAGGCAAACAGGTGCAGATGCGCCTGGAGTTTTGTCGACTGACTGCCGATGGCGCCGAAGCCGGAACCATCAAGGACGCCGGCGACGACCCGGACGTAACCCACGGTGCGTTGCTCTACAGTCAGGTGCGTTTGATCAGCGAACCCGGTATTCGTTTCTGCGCCGGCAAAGGCGTCGGCACTGTCACTCGCCCGGGGCTGGTACTGAGTGTCGGTGAGCCGGCGATCAATCCGGTGCCGCGTAAGATGATCTCCGACCATCTGCTACTGCTCGCGCAGGAGTTCAGCTACAGCGGCGGTTTTGAGGTAACGGTCAACGTCGAGAACGGCGAGGCCCTGGCGCTGAAAACCATGAACCCGCGATTGGGTATTCTTGGCGGGTTGTCGATCCTCGGCACCAGCGGCATCGTTCGACCGTTTTCCTGCGCGGCGTACATCGCCTCGATCCACCAGGGCATCGATGTCGCCAAAACCAACGGTTACCTGCACATCGCCGCCTGCACCGGCAACGCCAGCGAAGACACCATGCGCCGGGTCTACGACCTGCCGGAAATCGCCCTGATAGAAATGGGCGATTTCGTCGGTGCAGTGCTCAAACATCTGCGCAAAGTGCCTGTGGATAAACTGAGCATTTGCGGCGGCTTCGGCAAGATCAGCAAACTCGCCGCCGGGCATATGGATTTGCACAGTCGCCACTCCAGCATCGACCTGCCGCAACTGGCCGAATGGGCCGCGAACGTTGGCGCTGACGCTGCATTGCAGCAAGGCATCCGCGAGGCCAACACCAGCCAGCAAGCCCTGGCAATGGCCAGCGCTGCCCGTATCGCCCTCGGTGATGCGGTGTGCCGGCACGCGCTGGATTTCGCCCGTAGCGTGGTGCCCAGGCAGGTTCAGGTCGAGGTGTTTGCCATCGATCGCCAAGGTGGCATCGTCGGTCATGCCGGAGCTTTTCAATGAAACGTTTGTTGCTGCTCGGCGGCGTCACCGAGGCCCTGGCAATTGCCCGAACCCTCGGCCCGCAACATATCTACAGCCTGGCGGGTGTGGGTCGGGTGCCGACCGACCTGAACTGCCAGGTACGAGTCGGCGGCTATGGCGGCGCTGAAGGCTTGACGCAATTCATCAAGGATCAAGGCATTGACCTGTTGCTCGACGCCACCCATCCCTACGCCGCGCAAATCAGTCGGAACGCCGCCACCGCGGCACAACAAAGCGGCATCCCGTGCTGGGCGCTACGCCGTCCGGCGTGGCAAGCGCAGACCGGGGATGACTGGCGCGAAGTCAACGACTGGGCCGAACTGATTGAAGCGTTGAAACCGTTCAAGCGCCCATTGTTTACCTTGGGCCGCGAGCCGCTGCAGCACCTGGATGAAATCCCGCCCGAGCAGTTCTGGACCTTGCGCGCGCTGGAGGTCTATCCAGGCAACGAGCGCTGCGAAGTGATCGGTGCACGCGGACCATTTTTCATCGAAGACGAACGCGCGCTGTTCGAACGCCGGCAGATCGATGTACTGATCAGCAAAAACAGCGGCAGCAGCGCCACCGAACCCAAACTTGAAGTGGCCCGCGAACGCGGGGTGCCGGTGTTGATCCTCAAGCGACCGGAGTTGCCGGGGGTTGAGCGGGAGTTTGGGAGTGTGGCTGAGGTGTTAAATGCACTGAGTACACTCGGATAAAGCTGTACGACTTTACGGACAACATCTCAGGAACGAGCCGACTGTTTCATTTCCCTGCTCAAGCTTATGGTTCTCGGCATAAACCGCGCCGAGAATGAAAATGGCAATCACATTTACCCGTTTCGATCCCGTAGACTTTATTCAAAGCTCTGGAGAAATTGCCGCCTATCTTCAAGCCTGCATTGAAGAAGATAGCGGCGATGGCGAGCTTTTCCGCGAAGCCCTGTCAGATATAAGCCGAGCTCAAAACCTTCCACCCGCGACTTCCGCAGACAGACACGCAACTGATCAAGTGTCGATTATGGCCTGCAGCCGAAACGTCTTTCATACAATCATTGCTCGAATCAACCGAGACCCGGAATTCGCCCGGGCATTACAAAACGAAGCCGCTACACTCTTTCGAAACGGTGAGCCGGAACTCGCTCACCGCATTTTGCACTTGTTGATCAAGGCGCTGCGACACCACACCGCACGGCGGTTTTTTACTTATCGCCCCCGATCAGGCTAAATACCCGGCTTGATCACCCACCCAACCGGATATGACCCATGTCCCGACAACGGCTAGCATTTGCCTGGATCGCCTGCTTCGCAGTGCTGTTCAATATGCTCGCCATGCCGATGTCCGGCGCGATGGCGCAAGGTGCCAGTCAGTCGCCGGCCGAGCAGTTGTTGTGGGGCAGTTTCTGCTCGTCCAGCGGGACGAAAATGGTGGCGATTTCTCTGGGCAAACTTGAACAAAAAGCCCCTTCAAACGACGATCATTCAAATATGCAGCATTGCTGGTGCTGCTCTGGCTCGGCGCCTTTAGTGGCGTTGCCGGGCCATGTTCCACAGCTGTATTTCGCGCGTTTCGAGGCCAATCGAAGCCGACCGGCGCCGCCCCTCGACATCCCCACGCCACGCCAGCAATGGCCAAGCCTCAATCCTCGAGCCTCTCCTCTGGTCTGATTACCCTCGCAATTGATCTGCGTGTCTAATCGTTCTGGAGAACTGCCATGTTGAAGAAACTCATCGTTCTGGCCGCCTTGTTGCTGCCTGCGTGCTTTGCCAATGCCCATGAATACAAAGCCGGCGAACTGGAAATCGCCCACCCTTGGTCGCAAGAGCTACCGCCCAACGCGCCAACGGTTGCTGCCTATTTCGTGATTCACAACAATGGCAAAACCGCCGACCGCCTGCTTAGCGTTGCTTCGCCGATCGCAGGCATTGCCGAACTGCACGAGCACGTGATGCAAGGTGATTTGATGAAAATGCAGCAAGTGCCGAGCGTCGAGATTCCGGCTGGCGATGACATCACGTTCGCACCGATGGCTTATCACGTGATGCTGCTGGAGCTCAAAGACCGCAGCCTGCTCCGCGACGGCAAACGCTTCCCGCTGACCCTGCATTTCGAAAAGTCCGGCGATGTGACCGTCGAGGTCGCGGTACAGAAACAACCGCCCGCCGGCACCGAAGCGCACATGCACGCCCAGTAATCACAGCCTGAAAAACCTGTGAACGCACGGCGCTCGCTCAGCGTCAGGCGGTCAGTGCCGCGCCGCACCTCGTTGAAGGTTGCGCGCGGTAGCTGGATCAGCCTGTTCGCCATGTTGATGATCTTTATCGGCCCACTGATTTCTCAGTCGATGCCGATGGATCAACGCATGCCGATGCCTATGAACGTGTCGATGGACATGAGCATGGACATGTCGGCGAACGCCCACGCCGAGCAAAACGCGCAAGCGGCTGCCGAACACTGCGCACCAAAACCCGATCACCACGCGCTCTGGGAAAAGTGCGGCTATTGCAGCCTGCTCTTCAACTGCCCCGCGCTGCCCGGCAGCCTGTCGTTCGCTGCCTTCGACACACCTTCCGCACACAGCTTCATCAGCCCCTCCCCCCGCCTGGGCCATGCCCGGCAAACCGTTTTCCCCGGCGCCCGCACCCGCGCCCCGCCCATCGTCGCGTAAACACCCACACCACTACTCATACGGCCGACTGTAGAGAACGACAGCCGCAGGCTGCTGGCCGTGTTGTTGACGACTGATTGATGGAACCTTTATGTCCAGGTTTTCTGCTGACACACGCTTGAGCGCTGCTCAGGCATTTTTCGCCCTGAACGCGCCACGCGCCCGTTTCAAACAGGCCACTGCCATTCTGTGCGGCGCCCTGCTTTCCCCGTTGGCCAACGCGGCCGAGCAATCGGTTGACCACAGCCAGCACACTGAAGAGCTGAGCCCAACGGTCATTACCGCGATCGCCCCAAGTTCGCCGCTGACCATCGTCACCAACCCCAAGGACCCGCGCCAACCGGTGCCGGCCAGCGATGGCGGCGATTACCTGAAGACCATTCCGGGGTTCGCGCTGGTTCGCAATGGCGGCACCAACGGCGATCCAGTGCTGCGCGGCATGTTCGGTTCACGGCTGAACATTCTCACCAACGGCGGCATGATCCTCGGTGCCTGCCCTGGCAGGATGGACGCCCCGACCTCCTACATCTCACCGGAAACCTACGACAAGCTGACCGTGATCAAAGGCCCGCAAACCGTACTTTGGGGACCTGGCGCTTCTGCCGGCACCATCCTGTTCGACCGCGAGCCGGAAAGCTTCGGTGAGCTGGGCACGAGGGTTAACGCCAGCCTGCTGGCCGGCTCCAACGGGCGTTTCGACAAGCTCGTCGACGCCGCTGCCGGTGGCCCACAGGGTTACATCCGGGTGATCGGCAACACCGCGCACGCCGACGATTACCGCGACGGCAACAACGACACCGTGCCGTCGCGCTACGACAAATGGAACGGCGATGTCGCCCTGGGCTGGACGCCGGATGCCGACACGCTGCTGGAGTTGACCGCCGGCAAGGGCGACGGCGAGGCACGTTCGGCCGGCCGTGGTATGGACGGTTCGCAGTTCAAGCGCGAAAGCCTGGGCCTGCGTTTCGAGAAGTCGAACCTTGGCGAAGTACTGGATAAAGTCGAAGCGCAGGTCTACTACAACTACGCCGACCATGTGATGGACAACTACACCCTGCGCACGCCATCCGGTACCGGGATGATGGCCGGTCCGATGGCCTCCAACGTCGACCGCCGCACCCTCGGTGCACGGATCAAGGCCACCTGGCGCTGGGCCGATGTGCAGTTGATCAGCGGCATCGATGCGCAAACCAACGAACACCGTCAGCGCGCCGCCATGGGCATCGACACCTATAAGGACGTGCCACGCAACAAGGATGCGGACTTCCATAACTACGGCGTTTTCAGTGAGCTGACCTGGTACGCCGCCGACCGTGATCGCCTGATCAGCGGGGCACGACTGGACCGTGCCTCGGCCAAGGATTTTCGCCAGACTATTGGCTCCGGGATGATGAGCCGACCCAACCCGACCGCCGACAAGAGCCGTGCCGATACCTTGCCAAGCGGCTTCGCGCGCTATGAGCATGATCTGGCGGAAAGCCCGACCACGCTCTATGCCGGCCTCGGCCACGCCGAACGTTTCCCGGATTACTGGGAGCTGTTCTCGCCAAAATCCGGCCCTGCCGGTTCGCTCAACGCCTTCGATTCGATCAAACCTGAAAAAACCACCCAGCTCGACTTCGGCCTGCAATACAAAACCCAGGACCTCGAAGCCTGGGCCTCGGGTTACGTCGGTGAAGTACACGACTACATCCTGTTCGATTACACCCCCGGCATGATGGGCATGACCTCTCGGGCCGAAAACATCAACGCGCGCATCATGGGCGGTGAACTCGGCGCAGCCTACAACCTCACCTCCCATTGGAAAGCCGACGCGACCCTGGCCTACGCCTGGGGCAAAGACACCACCCACGACACAGCACTGCCGCAAATGCCGCCGCTGGATGCGCGTTTCGGCCTGACCTACAGCGAAGACAACTGGAGCGCCGGCGCCTTGTGGCGAGTGGTTGCGGCGCAAAACCGCATCGAGCAGAACAAGGGCAACGTGGTCGGCAAAGACTTCGACAAGAGCCCGGGTTTCGGCGTGTTCTCGCTCAACGGCGCCTACCGGATCGACAAGCACTGGAAGGTCAGTACCGGCGTCGACAACCTGTTTGGCAAGGCTTACGCCGAGCACTTGAACCTGGCCGGCAACGCCGGGTTCGGCTACCCGGCCAATGACCCGCAAGCGATCAACGAACCAGGGCGGACGTTCTGGACCAAGGTCGATATGAGCTTCTAAAGGCATCGCGGGCAAGCCTTGCTCCTACAGATTTGTGTCGTTCATAACATTCGTGATCGACATATCTCCGTAGGAGCAAGGCTCGCCCGCGATCGGTTGCGCAGCGACCGCAAACAAACAACAAAGATCTACGCCAAGCGGAGCACCTGATGAACCAACCCAAACCGAATTTCTACAACCTGGCCTGGCGCTGGCATTTTTATGCCGGGCTGTTCGTTGCGCCGTTCATGGTGATGCTGGCCTTGACCGGTATCGTTTACCTGTTCAAACCGCAACTCGACCCACTGATGTACGGCAGCCTGCTCAATGTGCCGGGCGGCCATCACACCGTCAGTGCCGACGAGTTGCTGCGCCGTGTCAAAGAGGCTTATCCACAGGGCCAGATCAAGCAGTACCTGCCGCCGCTCAATGCCGAGCACAGTGCGCAGTTTGTCGTTAAGAATGCCGGCAGCGAGCTCAACGTCTTCATCGATCCGTATCACGCCGATATCCTCGGCGAGCAGGACGCGAAGAAAAACCTGCAAGCCATCGCCCGGGCTATTCACGGTGAGTTGATGATCGGCACCGTCGGTGATCGGCTGGTCGAACTCGCGGCTGGCTGGGGCGTGGTGCTGGTGGTTTCCGGGGTGCTCCTGTGGTGGCCACGCGGGCGAACCGGCGCGGGGATCGTGTGGCCGCGATTCAGCAGTCGCGGACGTGTGCTCTGGCGTGACCTGCACGCCGTGACCGGGTTCTGGGGCGCGGCGTTTTTGCTGGTGATGCTGCTCAGCGGCATGACCTGGACCGGCTTCTGGGGCAAGCAATACGCTGAAGTCTGGAACCGCTTCCCGGCAGCCATGTGGAATAACGTGCCGAAATCCGACCAGCAAGCCCGCAGCCTCAACACCGCAACGCGCCAGACCGTGCCCTGGGCCATGGAAAACACGCCGATGCCGATGTCCGGTGACCACGCCGAACACATGGCGCACAACGGCGGCAGCAGCGCCCCGGCGGCGCCGACCATCAGCCTGCAAGAGGTACAGGACATCGCCGTTCAACGCCAGGTCGAGCCGGGTTACAGCATCACCTTCCCGACCACCGCCAGCGGCGTGTTCACCATCGCCGTATTCGCCGACGACCCGCGCAACGACGCCACCCTGCATGTCGACCAGTACAGTGGCGAAGTGCTGGCCGACGTGCGTTGGCAGCATTACGGCAACGTCGCCCGCGCCACGGAAATGGGCGTGATGCTGCACGAAGGCAAACTGTTCGGGCCGTTCAACCAGATCGTCGTGTTGCTGATCTGCCTGATGATCCTGCTCAGCGCCGTCAGCGGTGTAGTGATCTGGTGGAAGCGCCGCCCACAAGGCAAGCTCGGTGTTCCACCGTTGCGTCATGACCTGCCGACCTGGAAAACCGGGGTGGTGATCATCCTCGCATTGGCGGTGATATTCCCGTTGGTGGGCGCTTCGCTGATCGTGGTGTGGCTGCTCGACCGCGTGCTGCTATCGCGCTTGAACCGCCAGCCTGAATCGGCCTCATCTTCATCCTGAAGACAGCGAGATGCGTGCAGCGACTGGCGCTGTAGAATGCCCGGCCAACGCACAGTTGCGGCTCTAGGACTGTTGTGGCGAGGGAGCTTGCTCCCGCTGGGTCGCGTAGCGGCCCTTAAATCAAAATCGGCACCTCCATTTGATCGTGAAACAAGCCATGGCGCCTGCTTCGCAGTCGAGCGGGAGCAAGCTCCCTCGCCACAGGGAACCATCGAAAGGAATGGCATGACCTCGCTGAACCTAACCCACCTCGCCTGGACACCGCTGGGCCATGGCCACTGTCATCACCAGTTCCAGCTGCGTGAGGCCAGCCTGCACGTGGCGGCCGGTGAGTTCGTCGGCTTGATCGGACCCAACGGCAGCGGCAAGACCAGCCTGTTGCGCTGCGCCTACCGCTTCAGCAAACCGGAGTCCGGCGAGGTGCATCTGGCCCATCACAACGTCTGGAAGCAGTCGTCGCGCTGGTGTGCGCAACGCATTGCGGTGGTGTTGCAGGAGTTCCCCGATGCCTTCGGCCTGACCGTCGAGGAAGTGGTCGCCATGGGCCGCACTCCGCACAAAGGCCTGTTCGATGGCGATACGCTGGAAGATCGCCGAATCGCCGAACAGGCACTGGAATCGGTGGGCCTCAAAGGCTTCGAAGATCACGCCTTCGCCACGCTGTCGGGCGGCGAAAAACAACGCGTCATTCTCGCCCGCGCCCTGGCTCAGCAACCGCAATTGCTGATTCTCGACGAACCGACCAACCACCTCGACCCACGCTATCAGCTCGAATTGCTGCAACTGGTCAAGCGCTTGCAGATCGGCACCCTGGCGAGCATCCACGACCTCAACCTGGCCGCGGCGTTCTGCGATCGGCTGTACGTGATCAACCACGGACGCATCGTCGCCAGCGGCACGCCAAAAGAAGTGCTGACCACCACGCTGCTGCGCGAAGTGTTCGGCGTCGAAGCGTTGATCGATGAACACCCGCTGTCCGGCTACCCCCGAATTACCTGGATAACCCAACATGACTTTGCGCACCCTGCTCCGCTCCAGCCTGTCCATCGCCCTGCTGCTGGGCAGCACCCAGGCATTCGCCGAAGCGAGCCGCTACCCGTTGACGATTCAGAGCTGCAACCGTGAAGTGACGTTCAAGGAGGCGCCAAAACATGCCCTCAGTCACGACATCAACATGACCCAGATGATGCTCGCCCTCGGCCTCAAGCCGCGGATGGTCGGCTACAGCGGGATCAGTGGCTGGAAAGCCGTGACCCCCGAGATGCAGAGCATTCTCGACGGCCTGCCGGAACTCGCCGCCAAGTACCCATCGGTGGAAACCCTGCTCAACGCCAACGTTGATTTCTTCTTCGCCGGCTGGGATTACGGCATGCGCATTGGCGGCGACCTGACCCCGCAAACCCTCGGGCCGCTGGGGATCAACGTCTATGAACTGAGCGAGTCGTGCGCCTTCGTAATGAAGCGCCCAGCGGCCAGCCTCGATGACACCTACAACGACCTGCGCAACCTCGGCAAGATCTTCGACGTACAGGATCGCGCCAACCGCTTGATCAGCGACATGCAGGCGCAAGTGGCCCAGGTTCGCAAAAACCTGCCGAGTGAAAAACCGCGGGTGTTCCTTTACGACAGCGGCGAAGACCGGGCCATGACCTCGGGCCGCCTGGGGATGCCGCAAGCGCTGATCGACGCCGCCGGCGGGCGCAACATTCTCGACGATGTCGACGCGAGCTGGACCCGGGTCAACTGGGAAAACGTGGTTGAGCGCAACCCGCAGGTGATCGTGATCGTCGACTACGGCGAAGTCAGCGCCGAGCAAAAGGAACAATTCCTGCTGAACAACAAGGCCCTGCAATCGGTGGATGCGATCAAGAACCAGCGCTTCATCGTCATCCCTTACGTGCAAGCCACACCGGGGATCGACAACGTGCTGGCGGTTGAAACCCTGGCCAAGGGTTTCCACGGCGAATGATCAATCGTCGTTATGCCTTGTTGCTGGTTGCCCTCGGCGCGCTGTTGCTGGTGTCGTGTGTGGTGTCGCTGGGCTTTGGCTCGGCACGAGTGCCGGTGGACGTGGTCTGGCGGATTCTGCTGCATCAGGCATTCGGGATTGGCGAGGTGAACTGGAGCGCCGGGCAAGAGCACATCGTCTGGCTGATTCGCGTACCGCGCATGTTGCTCGGCGCGTTGGTGGGCGCCGGGCTGGCGCTGATCGGCGCGGTGCTGCAAGCCGTCACGCGCAATCCGTTGGCCGACCCGCATTTGCTCGGCGTGACCTCCGGCGCGACCCTTGGCGCGGTAATCGTGGTGCTGCATGTGGGCGAGATCGTCGGCCTGCTGACCTTGCCGATCGCCGCGTTTATCGGTGCATTGCTGAGCATGCTGGTCGTGCTGATAATCGCCAACCGCAACGGTCGGCTGGACAGCGATCGGCTGCTGCTGTGCGGGGTGGCGGTGTCATTCGTGATGATGGCAGTCGCCAACCTGCTGCTGTTCCTTGGCGACCACCGCGCGAGTTCTGCGGTGATGTTCTGGATGCTTGGCGGCCTCGGGCTGGCGCGCTGGGAGTTGCTGGCAGTGCCGGCGGCCAGCGTGCTGCTCGGGCTGGTTTTGCTGCTGGGCATGGCCCGGCCGCTGAATGCCTTGATGGCTGGCGAGCAAACCGCTGTCACACTCGGTCTGAATGCTCGCACCGTGCGTTTACGGGTGTTTGTGATTGCGTCGTTGATGACCGGGGTGCTGGTCTCGATCAGCGGCTCCATTGGTTTTGTCGGGCTGATGGTGCCGCACATTGCGCGGCGCCTCGTCGGGGCGGAACACCGCAGATTGCTGCCGGTATGCGTGTTGCTCGGCAGTGTTTTCCTCGTTTGGGTCGACGTAGCAGCACGAACCATGATTGCACCGGAAGATCTGCCAATCGGCGTCGCCACCGCAGCCATCGGTGGCCTGTTCTTCATCGGCCTGATGCGCCGCCGCTGATCCCGCACTGGCACGATCAATTGTGGCGAGGGAGCTTGCTCCCGCTGGGCTGCGAAGCGGCCCTGAAACCTGCGACTGCGCTCCATCTGATACAACGCATGCGCCGGGCTTGCGACTGCTTCGCAGCCGAGCGGGAGCAAGCCCCCTCGCCACAGGGTCGGCGCTCGGCTCTTGCTCCAAGGTGGCGCATCACAACGCACCAGCGCGCCAGACGCGTCCCTTCATGGTGCACCACTTACCGGCGCAACCGCTCTAACACGACATTTCCTTGCCTTTCTCCGACCGGGCACAGCCCTTGCTAAAGACCCTTCAGTAGTCCGCATCTGCCAACCAAGAAAACTCATAAGTTCATGGAGATCGCACAATGAAGCGTCGCAGTTTGATCAAGGCTTTCACATTATCGGCATCGATTGCCGCGATGGGCATGACCTGGACTGTCCAGGCCGCCGAGACCATCAAGGTCGGGATCCTGCATTCGTTGTCCGGGACCATGGCGATCTCCGAAACCTCGCTCAAAGACATGGCGCTGATGACCATCGACGAGATCAACGCCAAGGGCGGGGTCAACGGCAAGATGCTCGAACCGGTGGTGGTCGATCCCGCCTCGAACTGGCCGTTGTTCGCGGAAAAGGGTCGGCAATTGCTGACCCAGGACAAGGTCGCGGTGGTGTTCGGCTGCTGGACCTCAGTGTCGCGTAAATCGGTATTGCCGGTGTTCGAAGAGCTCAACGGCCTGCTGTTCTACCCGGTGCAGTACGAAGGTGAAGAGATGTCGCCGAACGTCTTCTACACCGGTGCCGCGCCGAACCAGCAGGCGATCCCGGCAGTGGAATACCTGATGAGCGAAGAAGGCGGCAGCGCCAAGCGCTACTTCCTGCTCGGCACCGACTATGTCTACCCGCGCACCACCAACAAGATCCTGCGCTCGTTCCTGCACTCCAAAGGTGTGGCTGACAAAGACATCGAAGAGGTCTACACGCCGTTCGGCCACAGCGACTATCAAACCATCGTCGCCAACATCAAAAAATTCTCGGCGGGCGGCAAGACGGCGGTCATCTCCACGGTCAACGGCGACTCCAACGTGCCGTTCTATAAAGAGCTGGCCAACCAGGGCCTGAAAGCCACCGACGTTCCAGTCGTGGCCTTCTCGGTAGGCGAAGAAGAACTGCGCGGCATCGACACCAAACCGCTGGTGGGCAACCTCGCGGCGTGGAACTACTTCGAATCGGTGGAAAACCCGGTGAACCAGAAGTTCGTCGCCGACTGGAAAGCCTATGCCAAGAAACACAACCTGCCGGGCGCCGACAAAGCGGTGACCAACGACCCGATGGAAGCCACCTACGTCGGCATCCACATGTGGGCGCAGGCCGCCGAAAAAGCCAAGTCCACCGATGTCGACAAGGTCCGTGAAGCGTTGGCCGGCCAGACCTTCGCCGCGCCGTCGGGTTACACCCTGACCATGGACAAGACCAACCACCACCTGCACAAGCCGGTGATGATCGGCGAGATCCAGGCCGACGGTCAGTTCAACGTGGTCTGGCAGACCGAGGGTCCGATCCGCGCCCAGCCGTGGAGCCCGTTCATACCGGGTAACGACAAGAAGCCGGAGTATGCGGTGAAGAGCAACTAAGCAGCAGGAACAAGCCTCCTACAAAACCCTGCAGGAGCGAAGCTTGCTCGCGATGGCGGTTCGTCAGACACACCGCCATCGCGAGCAAGCTTTGCTCCTACGGGGTCAGCCGTCGCCTTTCAGGACGTAGCCATGTCCCTTTATCGCCTGTTTCTCGCTATTGCTTTTGTACTATTGCCAATGGTCGCCTATGCCGGGGACGCCGAAGACTTTGTTGCGGCCAATCCGGTGCAGCAAGCCAAGCTGTTGGAAACCTGGGCCGCGCAACCCGACCCGGCCCGCATCGAACTGATCAACGCCCTGCAACAAGGACAACTGAGCGTCGACGGCGAAGTCAGGATCCTGCGCCTGAACAATCGTCTGCGGGGCTTGATCGACACCGCACTGGCCAGCCACCAACTGCTCGCCGCTGACACCAAAGTGCGTTTGAGCGCCGCACAACAACTGCAAAAAAGCGCCAAACCAGCGCAACTGAAATTCCTCGACCAGCAACTGGCTGGCGAAAAAGACCCGAGCGTTCACGCCGCCCTGAGCCTGGCGTTGGCCAACCTGCAACTGGTAGACGCCGACCCGGTCGTGCGCCTCGCCGCAGTGCGTCTTCTGGGTGAAACCGGCGACCCGCTGGCCCGTACCCGTCTCGAAGGTTTGCTCCAACCCGGCGTCGAAGCCGACGCCACGGTGCACACGGCCGCCGAAACCAGCCTGGCGCAAGTCAAACGCAAACTGCTGATCGGTGAGCTCCTCGGCCAGGCCTTCAGTGGCATGTCGCTGGGCTCGATTCTGCTGCTGGCGGCCCTCGGCCTGGCGATCACTTTCGGCCTGCTTGGGGTGATCAACATGGCCCACGGCGAGATGCTGATGCTCGGGGCTTACTCCACTTACGTGGTGCAGTTGCTGTTCCAGCGCTTCGCCCCGCAAGCGATCGAGTTCTATCCGCTGATCGCTTTGCCGGTGGCATTTTTTGTCACCGCCGGCATCGGTATGGCGCTGGAGCGCACGGTGATTCGCCACCTTTACGGGCGGCCACTGGAAACCCTGCTCGCCACCTGGGGCATCAGCCTGATGTTGATACAGCTGGTGCGTTTGTTGTTCGGTGCGCAGAACGTCGAAGTGGCGAACCCGGCCTGGCTCTCGGGCGGGATTCAGGTACTGCCTAATCTGGTGCTGCCATACAACCGCATCGTGATCATCGCGTTCGCGCTGTTTGTGGTGGTGCTGACGTGGCTGCTGCTGAACAAGACCCGCCTCGGTCTGAACGTGCGCGCAGTCACCCAGAACCGCAACATGGCCGCCTGCTGCGGCGTACCCACCGGGCGTGTCGACATGCTCGCCTTCGGCCTCGGTTCGGGCATCGCCGGGCTTGGCGGCGTGGCCCTGAGTCAGGTCGGCAACGTCGGCCCGGACCTCGGCCAGAGCTACATCATCGACTCGTTCCTGGTGGTGGTGCTCGGCGGCGTTGGTCAGTTGGCCGGCAGTGTGCTCGCTGCGTTCGGCCTGGGGATTGCCAACAAGATTCTTGAACCACAAATCGGCGCCGTACTCGGCAAGATCCTGATCCTCGCGCTGATCATTCTGTTCATTCAGAAACGCCCGCAAGGACTCTTCGCACTCAAAGGACGGGTAATCGACTGATGAACCAGCCCCTGATGCTCACGGCCACGCAAAAGGCCGGCCCCAAAGTCACGATCGCAGTGGGCGCGGTGATTCTCGCGCTGTTGCTGGCGCTGCCGCTGCTGTCATTGCTGCCTGCCGACAGCACCTTTCACGTCTCGGCCTACACACTGACGCTGGCGGGCAAGATCCTTTGCTACGCCATCGTCGCCCTGGCGCTGGATCTGGTCTGGGGTTACGCCGGTTTGCTGTCCCTGGGTCATGGCCTGTTCTTCGCCCTCGGCGGCTATGCCATGGGCATGTACCTGATGCGCCAGGCATCGGGCGATGGCCTGCCGGCATTCATGACCTTCCTCTCGTGGACCGAACTACCGTGGTACTGGACCGGCACCAGCAGCTTTATCTGGGCCATGTGCCTGGTGGTGCTGGCGCCGGGTTTGCTGGCGCTGGTGTTCGGCTTCTTCGCCTTCCGTTCGCGGATCAAGGGCGTGTACTTCTCGATCATGACCCAGGCCCTGACCTTCGCCGGGATGCTGCTGTTTTTTCGCAACGAGACCGGGTTTGGCGGCAATAACGGCTTCACCAATTTCCGCACGATCCTCGGCTTCGGCATCACTGAGCCGGGCACGCGCGCGGTGCTGTTCGTCGCCACGGTGCTGCTGTTGGTGGCCAGTCTGTTCATCGGTTGGCGCCTGGCACAAAGCAAGTTCGGCCGGGTACTGACAGCCCTGCGTGATGCGGAAAACCGCCTGATGTTCTGCGGCTACGACCCTCGCGGTTTCAAGCTGTTTGTCTGGGTCTTGAGCGCTGTGTTGTGCGGTCTGGCCGGTGCGCTGTATGTGCCGCAAGTGGGGATCATCAACCCCAGCGAAATGTCGCCGACCAACTCCATCGAAGCCGCCGTGTGGGTCGCACTCGGCGGGCGCGGCACGCTGATCGGGCCGCTGCTCGGCGCGGGTGTAGTCAATGGCATGAAGAGCTGGTTCACCGTGGCCTTTCCCGAATATTGGCTGTTTTTCCTCGGCGCGCTGTTCATCGTCGTGACCTTGTACCTGCCCAAAGGCGTGATCGGTTTGCTGAAAAAAAGAGGTGACCAATGAGAATCACTGCGACAGCAGAATTCATGCTTGAACCGGTCTTTTTTCCACCGGAGCCCAACAAGGACGCCGGCAGCAGCCGCGACGCCATCGGTCTGGGGCAACGTGTCGAAAAAGGCCTGAACACCCTCCACGGCACCATCCTCACCCTTGAGGACATCAGCGTCAGCTTCGATGGTTTCAAGGCACTCAACGCCTTGAACCTGTACATCGGTGTCGGCGAACTGCGCTGCATCATCGGCCCCAACGGCGCCGGCAAAACCACGCTGATGGACGTGATCACCGGCAAGACCCGGCCCAGTCACGGCAACGCCTGGTTTGGTGAAACCCTGGACCTGACACGGATGAGCGAAGTGCAGATCGCCCAGGCCGGGATCGGCCGCAAGTTCCAGAAGCCGACGGTGTTCGAAGCCTTGAGCGTGTTTGAAAACCTTGAACTGGCGCAGAAAACCGACAAGTCGGTATGGGCCAGCCTACGGGCTCGTCTGAGTGGTGAACAAAAAGATCGCATCTGCGAGGTGCTGGAGACCATTCGCCTGACCACCTCGGTCAATCGCCCGGCCGGCCTGCTGTCGCACGGGCAGAAGCAGTTTCTGGAGATCGGCATGTTGCTGATGCAAGACCCGCAACTGTTGCTGCTCGATGAACCGGTGGCGGGCATGACCGACGCCGAAACCGAATTCACCGCCGAGCTGTTCAAAAGCCTGGCCGGCAAGCATTCGCTGATGGTGGTGGAGCACGACATGGGCTTCGTCGGTTCGATTGCCGACCACGTCACGGTGCTGCACCAGGGCAGCGTGCTGGCCGAAGGGTCGCTTGCACAGGTGCAGGACAACGAGCGGGTGATCGAGGTGTATCTCGGTAGGTAATTTGTCCTTGTAGGAGCAAGGCTTGCCCGCGATAAGGTCCGCAGGACCTTCAATACGATCTGAGATTCTACGACTGCTTCGCAGCCGATCGCGGGCAAGCCTTGCTCCTACAGGGGACGGTGTGAACCACAAGGAATTTGAACATGTTGCACGTCGACAAGCTGCACCAGTACTACGGCGGTAGCCACATCCTGCGGGGCCTGAGCTTTGAGGTGAAAGTCGGTGAAGTCACCTGCCTGCTCGGACGCAACGGTGTCGGCAAGACGACCCTGCTCAAATGCCTGATGGGTCTGTTGCCAGCCAAGGAAGGCGCGGTGAATTGGGAAGGTAAACCGATCACCTCGTTCAAGCCACATCAACGGGTTCATGCCGGCATCGCTTACGTGCCGCAAGGCCGGGAGATTTTCGGGCGGCTGACCGTGGAAGAAAACCTGCTGATGGGCCTGTCGCGCTTCCCGGGCTCCGAGGCCAGGGAAGTCCCGGCCTTCATCTATGAGCTGTTCCCGGTCTTGCTGCAAATGAAGCAACGCCGCGGTGGCGACTTGTCGGGCGGCCAGCAACAACAATTGGCCATCGGTCGCGCACTGGCCAGTCGGCCACGCTTGCTGATCCTCGACGAACCTACCGAAGGCATTCAACCGTCGGTGATCAAGGAGATTGGCGCGGTGATCAAAAAGCTCGCCGCACGAGGTGACATGGCGATCCTGCTGGTCGAGCAGTTCTACGACTTCGCCGCCGAGCTGGCCGATCAGTACCTGGTGATGTCCCGGGGCGAGATCGTCCAGCAAGGACGCGGAGAAAATATGGAAGCCGAGGGTGTGCGCGGGCTGGTTACGATCTAGTCTGTAGCGTCCTGACGATAACTAAAAATATATGACTGCTCTTGCGCAAAACGCACTGTTCACGCCCAGTTGGCACGCCGAGCTGGAGCTCGGCTACGCCCGCTTCGGCGACAGCACGCGCCCGGTCCTGCGTCGCCACAAAGGCCCGCTGCGGGTGCAAAAACACCTGTACGCCGAAGGCCCCGAGGTGTGCCAGCACATCATCGTTCACCCGCCCGGCGGCATTGCCGGTGGTGATCGGCTGGACATTACGGCCTGCGTCGGTGCTGACGCCTGGGCACAGTTGACCAGCCCCGGTGCCGCCAAGTGGTATCGCGCTGCCGGGCCAGCCTATCAACGGCTCGACTTGAACGTCGCCGCCGGTGCCACGCTGGAATGGCTGCCGCAGGAAACCATCGTGTTCAGCGCCGCCCAGGCTGAGCTCAGCACTTCGATTGAACTGCAAGGTGACGCCCGGCTGTTCTATTGGGACGTGGTGGCGCTGGGTCGCCCCGCCAGCGGCGAACGTTTCGAGCTCGGGCACTTTCAGTCACAGCTGGAAATCCGCCGCGACGGCCAGTTGCTCTGGCACGAACGCCAGCGCATTGTCGGGAATGACGGCTTGCTTGATTCGCCGATAGGGCTGGATGGCCAGCCGGTGTTTGCGACGTTGCTGGTGACGGGTGAAATCGATAGCGATTTACTGGAGACCTGTCGCTCGCTGCCCAATGACGTGCGCGGGGATCTGACGCAACTGCCGGGGCTGTTAGTCGCCCGTTGCCTGGCCAGTGAAGCGCTGTTGGCGCGAGGTTGGCTGATTGATTTGTGGAAGTTGCTGCGCCCGGCCCTGCTCGGCCGCGAAGCAGTCCCCCCCAGAATCTGGAGCACCTGAACACACATACCTGTAGGAGCAAGGCTTGCCCGCGATGGGGGCCGCGCGGTTCGACTGGAAGACCGCGTAATCGTTCATCGCGGGCAAGCCTTGCTCCTACAGATCGAGTGAATTTTTAACTGCCCAATACGGATTTTTAACGATGGACCTGACCCCACGCGAAAAAGACAAGCTGCTGATCTTCACCGCCGGCCTGGTCGCTGAGCGGCGTTTGGCCCGTGGCGTGAAACTCAATTACCCGGAAGCGATGGCCTACATCTCCGCGGCGCTGCTCGAAGGCGCGCGTGACGGCCAGACGGTCGCCGAACTGATGCACTACGGCACCACCCTGCTGAACCGCGAGCAAGTGATGGAAGGCATCCCGGAAATGATCCCGGAGATCCAGGTCGAGGCGACCTTTCCCGACGGCACCAAACTGGTCACCGTCCACCAACCCATCGTCTGAGGCTGCGCCATGACTTATCACATTCGTGATGCCGTATACGCCGACCTGCCGGCGATCCGCGACATCTACAACGACGCTGTCCTCAATACGACCGCGATCTGGAACGAACAAGCCGTCGACCTCGCTAACCGCCAGGCCTGGTTCAGCACCCGGCAATCCCAGGGCTACCCTGTTCTGGTGATTGTCGACGCCGACAACAGCGTGCTCGGTTATGCCTCATTCGGCGACTGGCGGCCGTTCGACGGTTTCCGCCATACCGTCGAACATTCGGTGTACGTGCGCAGCGATCAGCGCGGCAACGGCCTCGGCCCACAGCTGATGGAAGTACTGATCGAACGCGCCAGGGACTGCAATAAACACGTGATGGTCGCCGCCATCGAAAGCGCTAACGCCGCCTCGATTCGCCTGCACGAACGGGTCGGTTTCATCACCACCGGGCACATGCCGCAAGTCGGTACCAAGTTCGGCCGTTGGCTCGACCTGACCTTCATGCAGCTGATCCTCAATCCGGGCGCGGAGCCGCCCGTCGCCAACAAGGAGTGATATGTCATGAACACTGCCCAACTGCGACGCGTGAACACCGAAAGCTTTGCGCACTACCGTCAGGGCTTGATCGATTTGCTGTTTGACGCCGTGCAGCACGGCGCCTCGATCGGCTTCATGGCCGACCTTGATGATGCCCAGGCCCGCGCCTACATCAACAGTGTCCAGGCCGGGCTCGAGGACGGCAGTCTGTTGCTGTGGGTAGTGGTTCACGATGAAAAGGTCCTGGCCAGCGTGCAACTGGCCCTGTGCCAGAAAGCCAACGGCCGCAATCGCGCCGAAGTGCAAAAGCTGCAGGTGCGCCATGACACGCGGCGACGCGGCCTGGCGCAACAACTGATGAATGCTGTGGAGCTTGCTGCGCGCCAGCACAAACGTGGCCTGCTGTACCTCGACACCGAAGCCGGCTCAGCGGCCGAAGCGTTCTATCAGTCCCTGGGCTACATCCGTGTCGGCGAGTTGCCCAACTACTGCCAAAGCCCGGACGGTCGCTACACCCCGACCGCCATCTACTACAAGACTCTGGGACAACCCGAATGATTCCTGGCGAATATCAGATCAAGCAAGGCGACATCGAGCTCAACGCTGGCCGTCGCACCCTGAGCCTGACCGTGGCCAACAGCGGCGACCGGCCGATTCAGGTCGGTTCGCACTACCACTTTTTCGAAACCAACGACGCCCTGACGTTCGACCGCGCCGCCAGCCGTGGCATGCGCCTGAACATCCCGGCCGGCACCGCCGTGCGCTTCGAACCGGGACAGAGCCGCGAGGTCGAGCTGGTGGACTTGGCCGGGCATCGCCGGGTGTTCGGGTTCGCCGGCAGGATCATGGGCGACCTCGACTAACATCTGCGGAGCGCCCAAAAGATCGCGGCCTCGCGTTGCTCGACAGCTCCTACAGGGGCCGAGAGCAGCCAGAAAGTTGCGTGAACACCCGTAGGAGCTGTCGAGCAGCGCGAGGCTGCGATAGCGAGCTACGCGAGCGGTCCCAAACCCAATTGAATCCCAAGGCATGCGCATGAAGATTTCAAGACAAGCCTACGCCGACATGTTCGGCCCCACCGTCGGTGACAAGGTTCGCCTGGCCGACACCGAGCTGTGGATCGAAGTCGAAAAAGACTTCACCACCTACGGTGAAGAAGTGAAGTTCGGCGGCGGCAAAGTGATCCGCGATGGCCAGGGTCAGAGCCAGTTACTGGCGGCGGAAGTGGTCGACACGCTGATCACCAACGCGCTGATCATCGACCATTGGGGCATCGTCAAAGCCGACGTCGGCCTCAAGGATGGGCGCATTGCGGCCATCGGCAAAGCCGGTAACCCGGACGTCCAGCCGAACGTCACCATCGCGGTCGGCGCCAGCACCGAAGTGATCGCCGGCGAGGGGATGATCCTCACGGCGGGCGGTGTCGACACGCACATCCACTTCATCTGCCCGCAGCAGATCGAAGAAGCATTGATGAGCGGCGTCACCACCATGATCGGCGGCGGTACGGGACCGGCGACGGGCACCAACGCCACCACCTGCACCTCCGGCCCTTGGCACTTGGCGCGGATGCTACAAGCGGCGGATGCCTTCCCGATGAACATCGGCCTCACGGGCAAGGGCAACGCCAGCCTGCCGGAGCCGCTGATCGAACAGGTCAAGGCCGGGGCTATCGGCCTCAAGCTGCACGAGGACTGGGGCACCACGCCGGCGAGCATCGACAACTGCCTGAACGTCGCCGACCAGTTCGACGTACAGGTGGCGATCCACACCGACACCCTCAACGAATCCGGCTTCGTCGAAACCACCCTCGCCGCCTTCAAGGGCCGGACCATCCACACCTACCACACCGAAGGGGCCGGTGGCGGCCACGCGCCGGACATCATCAAGGCCTGCGGTTTCGCCAACGTGCTGCCGAGCTCGACCAACCCGACCCGGCCATTCACCCGCAACACCATCGACGAACACCTCGACATGCTGATGGTCTGTCACCACCTGGACCCGAGCATTGCCGAGGACGTGGCCTTCGCCGAAAGCCGTATCCGCCGCGAGACGATTGCAGCCGAAGACATCCTTCACGACCTCGGCGCATTCTCGATGATCAGCTCCGACAGCCAGGCCATGGGCCGCGTCGGTGAAGTCATCACCCGCACCTGGCAGACCGCCGACAAGATGAAAAAACAGCGTGGCGCACTGGCAGGTGATGGCGAGGGCAACGATAACTTCCGTGTCAAACGCTACATCGCCAAGTACACCATCAACCCGGCCATCACTCACGGCATCAGCCATGAAGTGGGCTCGATCGAAGTGGGTAAATGGGCCGACCTGGTGCTCTGGCGCCCGGCATTTTTCGGGGTCAAACCGACGCTGATCCTCAAGGGCGGCGCGATTGCGGCCAGTCTGATGGGTGACGCCAACGCTTCGATTCCGACGCCGCAACCGGTGCATTACCGCCCGATGTTTGCCAGCTACGGCGGCTCGCTACATGCCACCAGCCTGACGTTTATCAGCCAGGCTGCGCAGGAGGCAGGTCTGCCTGAGGCGCTGGGTTTAAAGAAGAAAATCGCAGTGGTCAAAGGGTGCCGCGAGGTACAGAAAACTGATCTGATCCACAACGATTACCTGCCGAAGATCGACGTCGATCCGCAGACCTATCAGGTCAAGGCTGACGGCGTACTGCTGTGGTGCGAACCGGCGGATGTGTTGCCGATGGCCCAGCGGTATTTTCTGTTTTGATTTCCAGTCAGGCATAAAAAACCCGGCACGAAGGGCGTCAATCTTCGTGCCGGGATGGCTGTAATGTCAGGTCAATCAGTTGCTCGGTTCAACCGTAAAGGGTATCTCCACCCTTTACAGCTTCGCCCGATCCATCGCCTGTTGGGTCAGGGTTTTGAGCAGTGTCTTCATTTCGTTATAGATCAAGTCCAGCTCGGCGGAATAGGCCTCGTGAGTCATGATCTGTCCTGGGGCAATCCCGCTTTCCGGTTTGCCCAGCTCTGCGGCGAGTACCCTCAGCTCCTCTTTCAGGCCGGCCTTTGCCTCAAGCGAAAGATCCTGTTCGGTCGCGCGCTTATCAAGCGCCATGAAAAACTCCGTCGTTGCATCGATTCGACGCCTGAACACCTTGAACGCGCGACGATTCGAGCCCTGGACGTAAGACGCCCAAAATGGCTGTTCAACGATGGAATCACGCAGCAAATCGCCGGCCTCCAGATCCAATACCCGCCGATAGGCATCTTCGATCATCTCAGACGTGACGCCCGTGTGCGTGCGGAACTGCAGATCACGGGATTGCCAAGGCAGATCCAGTCGCTCGGCCAGGTCCGTCATGTAGCCCAGATGTACCTGGACCTCATCGATGCTCCCCGAAACATCGCCATTGGCATCGATCACCATGTATCGTTCACCGCCCGCCAGTCGTTTGGCGACCACTTGGTGGGCAATCCGGCTCAACTCATCCAGACGGGATTTGCCTCTGGCAAGCTGCACCAGTTCAGCCTCCACCAGGCTTGGACTCCCCAGCGCATAAGCTTCGTGGATCAGCACCTCCACACCCATTGAATTGAACAACTGGGCCCCGGCATCCACACAGTTGGTAGCCTCGTCCCTGCCCATGACAAAAAGGTTGCGCCGCAACTCACTGTCCTTGGACATCGCATCCAGCATTCGCCAGACCTTGCTCGTCATGTCCACTCTGAATGCGTTGTCGTTCTGGAAATGGCTGGACTCAGTGAGCTTCCTGATCTTATTGAAAAAAGGCTCCGAACCGAATTCGTCCTCCACGCTGTTCCATATCTCCTGTTTGGCGACCCAATCTCGTCGCGTCAGGCCTGCCTCCCAATCAAGGCTGTCGCGCACACCACGAGGCGGATACGGACGATCGGGGTCCAGGCCGACGGACCTGATGTAGTTTCTGAGCGTGTTCAGAGTATCGGCCGACATCCACTGCCGTTCCCGGCTCACTACCGTCCGAGCCAACATCTCCGCCCCGACAGAGCCGGGCGTAGCCCGAGGGATGACCGTCAGTTCATTGCGCTGAAGATTCAAGTAAAAATGCCGGAATCGGGATTGAGAAAACAATCCGTCCGGCCAGGTATCAATACCCGTCTCACCCAGCAATACCGTATGCAGCAGGCGCATGCCGCCGATATCCGGCACTCGACCCAACGGGTTTCCCTGAAGATCCAGACTTTGAAGCCGGGTAAGCCATCTCAAATACGTAGCGCCCTGCGCATCCAGCACTATCCGGTTATCGCCGAGGAACAACTCCGTCAGCCCTACCATTCGTCCCACCGAAGGAGGAAATTGCGTGAGCCGGTTGCGGGTGAGATTCAGCGAACGCAGGCGCGGAAAATGATCAAGAAAGGTGACGTGTGCGTCGGTCATCTCAGTGCCCAGCAAGTTCAGGCTGGTCACGTGCTGAAAATCGGCTTCCAGAGGGGGCATGGTTCCCAAGTGTCGACCCATGGGCATATTTGAGAGGTCAAGCAATGTCCCCAGATTCTCTAAAGTGTCCACATCCCTGGGCCCGGTTTGCTGCCAGCACTGACGAATGGCCTTGTAAAGTGAGTTTCTTGACTGCCATTCGGCAACGCCGGCAGGGCTGAACCTGTACGCTTCGGTCGGCGAATTCAGCCAGCGCTGGAAGTTGGTATTGAGGCGGTTGAATTCCGCTTCCAGCGCGCTGGCCCGCAGCTCCGGGTCAGCCTCGTCGCCTGCACCGTCCAGATAAGCCTGGGCTTGCTCCTCCGTCCAGCCCGGCCGCACGCTCCTGACGCGTTCCTGCAACGTCAGGCGTCCGGTGAGCCGTCGAATGCCTTGAGGAAGTGGCATTCCACCGAGCAGCTTCATCGTCTCGGGATCATAGGCAGGCTTGCGCAGTGGGCTGTCCGCCAGCATCGGGCGCAGTTGGTCACGCGCCAATGGTGCATTTTGAACGGTGTGCTTGAGTGTCGCGCCTTGATTGATTTCAAAACCCAGTGCTTTGCGTTCAGCGTCAGGCAGGGCATGCAATACCGAAGAAAACAGGTCATCCGCGCCGTGCAGATGGTTGTCCTCGGCATCCCGCACTTCATAACCGTTCTCCGTGCTGACCAGGACTTTGCGCAGATCCGCTTCTTCTGGGCCAATGCTGTCGCGCAGACGGCCAGTGAAAGAATGCTCGCGAATCTCGATGCGCACCTCCTGCGGCCAGTTCGGCAAGCTTTCCAGGCTATGCAGTGCCAGTTTTTCCGTATCCGGCGCCTGCAGTGAATCAAGGAACAGCCCTTCATAGGCACGCGCCAGACGCACCTCCAGCGAGGCGGCGCGCGCCTGTTGCCTGAGGTGCAAGCCAATACGCCTTTGCTCGGCCAGCACTCGCAAGTCAGCCGGATCAGCGGCGCTCAGCAGCTCGTCTGCCATGTTGGCAGGCAATTGCGCAAAGGTGTCCTGAAGCGTCCTGGCGTCGGCAATGTTTGACTGGTCGTTCTCAGGCAGTTTCCCCGTTTCCGACCACGCCTTGAACCGGTTGAGGGTGTCGACCAGCAACGCGGGCGGCGCTTCGTTTTCGACATGCAGCCGACGCAACACATCTTCTTCGATACCACTGGTGATACGGATGCGTTCAAGCATTGCATCATCGAACGCTTCTGACTTCGCCCCCAGCCCACGCATGAGCTCGGCCGAGGTCCACTCGACAGGGCGGTCGAGTTCGGTGTGCCAGGTACCGGCGCCATCGTGGTCAAGCTTTGGCTGGTAAGCTGCGGGCCGGTCCGGATGCAGCATCCTTGGCTCGCCGGTCAGTGGATCGTCCTGCACCGCGAAGTATTTGCCGTCGCGCGGCAGCAATTCCTTATCGCCGTGCGCGTGAAGGCCTCGCTCGTTGGGCGTCGAGTCGGAACTCAAACTGACTTGATGCTCATACGGGCTCAAGTCCGGGTTCCAGAGGCGGGTGGTGCCGTCAGCGAGTACGACCGGCTTCAACTGGTCGACAAATGCCGAAGGCTTGATCGCGGCCGCTGCGCCCGTCGGCAACACATGCCCTGCTCCCATGATTGCCAACTGGGCCGCATTGATCAGGACGCCGGTCAACAATGCCGCCGCTTCGTCCTTGTCGCCCTTGCTCCAGTCTTCGATGCCCTCCATGGTTTCAAGCAGCATTTGCCCGATCATGATGCCAAGCATGGCTTCTCCCAGGCCCGGCACCAGCATCGCGCCGAAGTTGAATACGTTCCAGCCGATGCTTACGTAGCTGCTCAATCGCGCCCAACGGGCGTTGGCATCTTCATCGCCAGTAGGAACGGCAATGTGCCGCGAATCCGCGATGGCCTTATCGCACCGCCATCGGCCGAGCGCCGGCCAGAGCAAACCGTCAATCAGGTTGGTGACCGGCTCGGCATCGGGGTTCTCCACCGCAGTCTCTCGCCACCACGGCCCCATGCTCAACGGTTCGCGCTGTTGCCAGGTGAAGGTGCTAAAGCGCTCTTTGACGCGAGTGAAAAACTGTCCTTTGTCTTTTTGCGGTACGAAGCGGCTGAAAAATTGTTGGTAGTCCGAGGAGCGCAACTGGCTCGTCAGCTCCTTCATGAAATCGGTGAAGGATTTATATTCCTTGAGAGGATGCTCAGGATCGTCGGGCACATAAGCGATCAAGGCACCGTCGAGCCGACTTTGATTATCGATATCTTCGCGGCGCAGCATCTCATCGACGGCACCGCTGGGACCGTTGGCAAAAAAGGCTTTGAGAAACTTGAACTGGTCAAATTCCTGCCCGGGCAAAATGAGCAGTTTGCGTGCCCAATCCATCATTATTCGTTGATGTGTCGGCTCCAGGGCGTCGTAAATCTTTTTGATTTTCGTTGGATCTGCCACGGCACTGAACAACACGATACCCGACAGTTTCACGCCCATAAGGGACAGTCGATGAGACTGTAACGGGCGCTTGCCCATCGTGATGTTTGTCTGGTTGTCCCGCAGTTTCTGCAACTTGCCGTACGCATAAGAAGTGATATCGCCCTTCAAATATGCAATCAGCGCCGACTCATTGAACGCAGCTTTTTCGGTCCCGATGAAGTGTTGCTCAAGTGAGGCCTTTGCACCTGCCGCCGCAGGGGCCAGCAACCCTGTGATGTGCCGCTGATACTGCGCACCGAGATCCAGCTCCCGACAAAGGCTCGCAAAACTTTCGATAGTCAACGAATGACGTTGCAGCTCACCTTCGGCATCGGTGGTGAAAATTCCCGAGCCATCGCGAAAGGCGCCGGCACGGGTTTCAGCGTCCTCAAAGTTATGCAGCGCAGCCTCCAGCAACGTTGACTCCCTGAGCCGGCTGGCATTGTTGTCGATGCCAAACCCCAGCAGGGCTGGCACGTAAAGCCGAACCGTCGTGGCCCGCACATCCAGTTCCAGGCTCAGCTTTTCTTGCAGGGCCTGAATGAGCAAGGGCTCTGCGAACTCGTTGATGTCCTTTTTCAGATCACCCAGCGTGTCATCCAGATTGCCTTGCAATCGCCAGCGCTCGTTGCCGAGTTCCTTGAGGTATTGACGGTCAATGGCGCTTGCCTTGACGTACCACTCAGGGAAATCGACTGCCTGGGTTGCCGTCGCTACACGTTTAGACAGAGTAGGGCTTTTTATAAGCGCTGGAACGTTGGTTGCCAGGTAACTCAAATACCGATTGTCGCCTGCCGGATTATTGGCAGAAATATCCGACACAGATCCTTCTGATGATTCATTCATTTTCGCAACTGTCCCTGTGCGTTCATAAGAACGACCAGCTTATTCAATACCTCAGATAACAAAAGATTAAATAACTGCTGTAAAACCAGCATAAACGCCCAATAACATTAAACTTCAGAACCTGAAAAACAATTAAATACCACCCCGACAACCGCAGTGGCTGATTCTGCTCGTCAACGGTAGTTTTGACCCGGTCTTAAAGGCGCTAAAATGCGAGACCGTCAAGCGCTTACTGCGTGGAGCCTTCGACCATGCGTCTATCCGAATTCATCGTGACTCACGTCGAGCGTATCGTCGACGAATGGGAGCTGTTCGCCCGAACCATAGCCCCCGACCCTGATTCCATGGACCGGACGCTCCTGCGCGACCACGCCACATTGATCCTGCTGGCCGCTTCCCGCGACATGAAGACCGCCCAGACCGGCCTCGAACAAGCGGCCAAGGCCAGGGGCGAAGGCCCGGAAAAAACACCAAGCCTGGACAAGGCCGCGGCCAGTCATGGCGAGCTTCGGCATAACGTGGGGTTTGATCTGGTGCAGATGACCTCTGAGTTCCGGCATTTGCGGGCCAGCGTGATTCGCCTGTGGGTCAACAGCCTGGAGTCGCCGGACGTGGTGTACATGCAGGACATGATCCGTTTCAACGAAGCCATCGACGAAGCCCTGGCCGAGTCCACCGCAGCGTACGCCGAGCAGGTCAATCGTTCACGGGACATCTTCCTGGCCATTCTGGGCCATGATCTGCGCACCCCCTTGCAGGCTGTGAACATGTCCACCGAGATGCTGCTACGCAAGGCCAAACTGGACACCGACGCCCAGACCTATGTGACAAGCATCAAGAGCAGTGCCCGGCACATGGCGGCGATGGTCAGCGACTTGCTGGAGCTGGTACGTAGCCGGCTGGGCAGCAGCCTGCCGATCGAACCGGCACCGATGGACCTGGCCGCCGCCGCAAAAGCTGCGCTGGACGAAGCCGGCGCCGGGCAGCCGGACTGCAACTCACAACTGATCGTCGAAGGCGACACCCATGGTATCTGGGACCGCACGCGCCTCAGCCAACTGCTGCAAAACCTTGTCGGTAATGCCTTGCAGCACGGGGCCAATCGACACCCAGTGACGCTGAGAATCATTGGAGAAAAAGATCAGGTGACGCTGACCATGCACAACCATGGCGAGCCGATTCCCGCCGAGGCACTGCCGACGATATTCGACCCACTGGTGCGCAGCGCCAGCGAAGAACTCACCGGCCCCTCTACCAGCCTTGGGCTCGGTTTGTTCATCGTCAAACAGGTGGTGGACGCCCACCAAGGCACGATCGAAGTCAGCTCCAGCGAGGCCGAGGGCACGACGTTCAGCGTAGTGTTGCCGAGAGTGTCGCGGGTGGTTTTGTAGTGGTGGACGTGAGTGAAGACCACGACTGTGGCGAGGGAGCTTGCTCCCGCTCGGCCGCGAAGCGGTCGTAATCCAGCAATCGCTTTCCATCTGAATACTCGCGGCGGCCGATATTAAGGTCGCTACGCCCGAACGCGGACCGACCCGCGGGAGCAAGCTCCCTCGCCACAGAAGCCCCCTCGCCACAGGTTCGGGGCTTGTCCCCTAACCAGGCTGCTACGAGATGGGGCTATTCGACCAGCAACCGCCCCAACCGCTGCCTGAGCATGCGATTCTCGGCGCGTAGTTGCTGCACTTCTTCAAGCAGGTCGAGCGCCAGGGCGACGCCTTCCCATTCCAGATCCAGGTCACGCCGTAACTTGGCGGCACGCTTGGCGACCGCCAGTTCATAGTCGTTGAAACGCCAATCCTTGGGCTGCGCGCCCTGAGGTTCGAGGATGCCGTGTTCGACGATTTCGATCACGTAGACGTCCGGTAAATCGGTCGCCTCACAGAACTCTGCCATGTCCAGTTGAACGATCAGGGGGTTGCTCATGATTGGCTACTCCTTCTCTTGACTCAAAAATGCTCCCGCGGATTGAAAGCGGCTTTCTTCGCCAGCTCCTGCCACAACGCTTTGACGTCATCGTCGATATGTTTGGGCATTACCGCCTTGAGCTGCACGAACAGGTAACCGCGCTGCCCGGCCTTGTTCAGCAGGCCGTGGCCTTTGGCGCGCATGCGCTGGCCGTTCTGGCTGCCGGCTGGAACTTTCAGGTTGATCTTGCCGGTCAGGGTCGGCACCGCGACCTCTGCACCCAGCGCCAGCTCCCACGGGGCCAGCGGCAAGGTGATGATCAGGTTTTCACCTTCAACGTCGTATTTCGGGTGCGGCGCAAAACGAATGGTCAGGTACAGGTCGCCATTGGCGCCGCCACCGACACCCGGTGCGCCCTGGCCCTTGAGTCGAATGCGCTCACCATCGGTGACACCCGCCGGAATCTTCACGTTCAGGCTTTTGCTGGTATTGCTGACGTGCTGGCCGGCCGCGTTGTACTGAGGCACCTGGAAGCTGACCTTCTTCGATTCGGTCGACAGGGTTTCTTCCAGAAAAACCGGTAATTCCATTTCCACGTCTTGCCCTCGACGACCGGCACTGCGACCAGACTGTCCACCCCCGAAACCCGGGCCACGGTTACCAAAAATCGAACTGAAGAAGTCCGAAAAATCGCCACTGTCCTGACCGCCGCCAAAACCACCCGCACCACCACGGCCCTGCCAACCCGGCGGGCCCTGGAACGGTTGTCCGTGCTGGCCGTATTTGCGCAAGTCATCGTATTCGGCGCGCTTGTCGGCGCTTTTCAGCGCTTCATAGGCTTCCGAGACATCCTTGAACTTGGCCTCGGCGTCCTTTTCCTTGCTGACGTCAGGGTGGTATTTGCGCGCCAGCTTGCGATAGGCGGCCTTGATCGCCTTGTCGTCAGCGGTCGGCTCCACACCGAGAATCTTGTAATAGTCTTTGAAGTCCATCGAGGGAATCACCATCCGTTATCGATATCGCGCAGCCAGGCACAGCATGCACTGATTGGCTGCCGCAGGCTTGACCGATCTCAAGAATCTGATCGGGCAGCACATCTGAAGTTTATCGGCAGCCGGGGCGGATCACTTGATCACAGGGTGGCTGCCACGCCATGTCCGTATGTTTGGGGAACAAGGATAGTCTTTCAAGTGAGCGATGACCTTGAATTTAGCGGATAGTCGGCCTTCGATTCTGCGCCGCTCTGACATACACTGCGCGGCCGTTTTTTAACCGGAACCTGAAAGACATGAAAAACGCATCTCCAGCCCGTGCCTGCGGTATCGACTTTGGCACGTCCAACTCCACTGTCGGCTGGCTGCGCCCTGGCATGGAAACGCTGATCGCGCTGGAGGACGACAAAATCACCCTGCCGTCGGTGGTCTTCTTCAACATGGAAGAACGCCGCCCGGTGTACGGCCGGCTGGCGCTGCACGAGTATCTGGAAGGCTACGAAGGCCGCTTGATGCGCTCGCTCAAAAGCCTGCTGGGCTCCAAGCTGATCAAGCACGACACCAGCGTCCTGGGCACGGCAATGCCGTTCAAGGACCTGCTCGGGCTGTTCATCGGCCAGCTGAAGAAGCGTGCCGAGACCGCCGCCGGTCGAGAATTCGAAGAAGTGGTGCTGGGGCGTCCGGTATTTTTCGTCGATGACGATGAAATGGCCGACCAGGAAGCCGAAAACACCCTTGTGGACGTAGCCCGCGCCATCGGTTTCAAGGACGTCTCGTTCCAGTACGAACCGATTGCCGCAGCGTTCGACTATGAGTCGACCATCGAAAAGGAAGAGCTGGTGCTGATCGTCGACATCGGCGGGGGCACGTCGGACTTCTCCCTGGTGCGCCTGTCGCCTGAGCGACGCGGCCACGACAACCGTCACGACGACATCCTCGCCACCGGCGGCGTGCACATCGGCGGGACCGATTTCGACAAGCAACTGAGCCTCCAGGGCCTGATGCCGTTGTTCGGCTACGGCAGCCGGATGAAAAGTGGCGCCTACATGCCCACCAGCCACCACATGAACCTGGCGACCTGGCACACCATCAACTCGGTGTACTCGCAGAAATCGACCCTGGCGTTGGGCAGCATGCGCTACGACATCGAAGACACCAGCGGTATCGATCGCCTGTTCAAGCTGATCGACCAGCGCGCCGGGCACTGGCTGGCAATGGAAGTGGAAGAAACCAAGATCCAGCTGACCCATGCCGACAGTCGCCACGTACCACTGGACCGGATCGAACCGGGTTTGAGTGTCGAATTGAGCCGGGCGCTATTCGAATCGGCCATCGATAACCTGCTGGAACGGGTGCGCAACAGCGTGAGCCAATTGCTCAACGATGCCAATGTGCGCGTCGACCAGGTGGATACGGTGTTCTTTACCGGTGGTTCGAGCGGGATTCCGGCGCTGCGTAACAGCGTGTCGGCGATGCTGCCGAACGCGCAGCATGTTGAAGGGAATATCTTCGGCAGCATCGGCAGCGGTCTGGCGATCGAGGCGATGAAGCGTTACGGCACCCTGGCCTGACGCAACCCCTGTGGCGAGGGAGCTTGCTCCCGCTGGACTGCGTAGCAGTCCCCTCTTTTTCGGGATAAGGGGCCGCTTCGCGGCCCAGCGGGAGCAAGCTCCCTCGCCACAAGTAGATCAACTCAGGATCAAACCATCCCGATCAGCTTCAACTCGCTCTTCAGGTACGCGTAATAAATCGGCCCTGCCACCACTCCCGGCAGGCCGAACGCGGCTTCGAACACCAGCATTGCCAGCAGCAACTCCCAGGACTTGGCACTGATCTGCCCGCCGACGATCCGCGCGTTGAGAAAGTATTCCAGCTTGTGGATAAAGATCAGATAACCCAGCGCCGCCACCGCAACCCAGATCGACAACGACAAGCCGACGATGGTGATCAGCGTGTTGGACATCAGGTTGCCGATCACCGGCAGCAAGCCCAGCAGGAAGGTCAGCACGATCAGGGTTTTGGTCAACGGCAGCTTGATCCCGAACAGCGGCAGGATCACTGCCAGGAAGATCCCGGTAAAAAAAGTGTTGAGCAGGGAAATCTTGATCTGCGCAAAGACGATATTGCGAAACGCTTGAACCAGCAGGTGCAAACGGTCGAACAGTGCTGCCGCCAGGGGTTTGCGTTGGGTCAGGTCAGGGATGCGCTGCAAAGCGATGATCGCCCCCAGCACCATGCCGATCAGCAACGTGACGAACATGTGCGCGGCGTCTTTGCCGACTAGTTGCAGGTCGCTCAGGTGTTTGCTCAGCCACTCGCCGATGGCCACGCGAAATTCAGCGGCGCTGGCGGGCAGGTAAGCGTCGATGAATGGCGGTAACTGGCCACGCGCCTTATCGACCACCAGCATGAATTTGTCCAGGGAAGCCCCGGGGTTTTCCGCTTCATGCAGCAGAAAACTGATAGCACCGGCAAAAATCAGCGCCAGTACACTGACCACCAGCGTGCCAAGCAAGGCCACGGCCAGCCAGCGTGCACGCCGTCCTTCGATCAGTCGTTGCAACTGCGGGGTGAGCATGTTGACCAGTTCGAACACCAGTAACCCGGCCAGCAGACTGGGCAACAGTCGCAGCGGTATCACCAGCAATAGCCCACCAAAAATGATCACCCAACTGACCAACAGCAACACGTGACGCTGAGAAAACGTTGGCATACAGCCTCAAAACAAACGGCGTTAAAGGATTGGCAGTCTGCCAGCCTTCCGACATTGAAGCGAGCGGATGACTTCACCACTGTAGGAGCAAAGCTTGCTCGCGATGAACGATGACGCGGTCTGTCAGTTCCACCGCGGTGCCCCTATCGCGGGCAAGCCTTGCTCCTACAGAGGGGCACGGGGAGCGCAGCTTATTTTTTCTTCAGGCAATCGCTCATGAAGGTTTTGCGCGCATCACCTTTAAGCGCCTGTGCGGTAGCGGTGGCGTTGCAGGTTTTCATCTTCTCTTGTTGAGGGGTCATGGGTTTGGCCGCCTCTGCTGCCGGCGCGGCTTTCAGGCAGGTACTCATAAAGGCTTTGCGCTCATCACCCTTGAGGGCTTTCGCGGTGGCGTCGGCATTGCAGGTGGCCATTTTGTTCTGTTGTGCCGTGGCGGCAAAGCCTTGGGAACAGAGCAGCAGACCGATCATCAACAAAGGGATACGCAGCATCTTCATGGAGTTTTCTCCTTGTTACCGCACCGATGGGCGCGGCCTCGAACGGAGTGTAGACAAATGCCGTTACACCTTCACCTTTCAACTATGACGACCTGCAAAAAAGCCGAGTGCGAGTTATCAGTAACTGGCTCCCGGCTCAAACAACGCTTCAAGAATGGCCGTTAACGGGACGAGACCGCTTTGTCGTAGCTCTCAAACGTCTCGAGGCGATTCTCGATAACCGAAGCACTGTGTCGCTCGAAAGAAACCGCTCGCTCATCAGGCGATACATAGGTAGCGCCTAGCTCTTTCAATGAAGTCCATTGGGCATAACCGCCTTTCAGATGCAGCTTGGGAATTTTTATCGCCCTGAGCGTCGAATCATCCGAGCCTCGGGGCGGAATAACGGCAGTGCCAGCAGGTGCATCGTCGATAAACGCATACTCGGCGACGGCAGGGCCAGGCTTCAGGCTCAGCACCGGTTCAGGATCGAACGTGAAGTAGCCCTCGCGGGTCAGATGGGCACAGGGAAACTCTGGCCAGGAATCGGCAGCAACCAATTGCTCCGGGTGGCTCAAGTCACCAATGACAACATACTGATGGTCAAAGTTGGTGGCTTTGACAATATGTATTTCAGATGTCCGGGGCTGGTTCGCGAGGATCGAGAACGTCACTTTCGAATTCTCCGAACAGTTCCCGCCCTTGATGTTGATAGCGGCCTGTGCAGCTTCGGCAGTGGTGAGCTCGGCCGTAGGCAAACCGGTAGCCAAGTCGATTTTTCGGAGATTTTTCAGTGCAGCGATAGCCGATCCGCCCTTTTCCCAGATGCTCGGTAGTTGGTTGCCGGACAAAGGGAGAAGCTCCTTGGCGCGGGTGATCGCACGCTGTGCCATGTTCAAATCGGCCATGGTCTGCGACGAGACTTCAATGACCTTCTCGGTTGCGCTCATATGCTCGCCCAGCATCTCCACGTAGCTATGCAAATCAGCCAGTGTGCCCGACGGAGCGTTGCCTGCTTTCGCTGCGAGGGCCAGCGATTCATATTGATCCGTACGTTTTGTTCTCTTCAGGTAACGAGCAGTCATTCCCAGCTCCCGCTGCGAATCCGACAAGGGCGTTGGCTCACCGTCCATGAACATGTTGTTCAGTAGTTCGGTGAATTGCTCAGGGGACAGCATTTTTTTCAGCTCGGGCAACAGTTCGACACTTTGCCTTATCACTGCTCTGGTCATGGGGGCATTGGCTTGAATGGCCTCGGCAAATGCCGGGTAAAGGGAGTTCAGATGCGATTCGGACAACTCATCGCAAATTAACTGCAGGCCATCCAAATAGTCGCTTTCTACAGACGGCAGGGGGTCAGAGGGATATCCCCAATCGACAAGGTTGTTAAAAACCGCCTGGAGCCTCTTCGTCTCAGGCTCCACAGCCCCCCCATTGGATGCACCTCCACGCAGACGAAGCAAAGCGGGATTAAAAGCCGGTGGTATCGGGACCGGGAACTGCGCAAGTATCGTGGACAACCTGTCAGGCCTTACCGCGTGATCACGTACGGCCTGCTTCAGTGTCTGAACGTCACTCCTGCGAACATTCAAACCGGTCAGTTCGGCATCCGGGAGTGCCTGCAAGATCGAGGAGTAGAGGTCAGTCTCTGCGTGCAAGGCATTACCTTGATCATCGTAAGCCTGAAAGCTGCCATCTGTTCGCGAGACTATCGTGCGTTTAAGCGTGGCGTGCTCTGTACCGATACTGTCCAGCACCCCGCCTTCGTACTCGAACAGCCTGACTTGAATGGACACATCCGAGGGCCAGCCCGGCAGGTTCTCAAGCGAATGCAGTACCAGCGTTTCGGTATCGAAGCTTTCGACCGACGCCAGGTAAAGCCCCTCATAAGCACGAGCAACCCTCACTTCCTCACGCGCATAGAGCGCCAGCCCCTTGAGTCGCGATGGCAAGCGCCCTTGGGCGACTATTTGCAGTTCCTCGGGTGTGGCGACCGCCAGCAACTCTTGCGCAACAGCGCCAGGCAGACCCGGCATTTCGGACTGAACCGCTTGTACCTGAGCACTCCAGCGCAACTCGTGCTCTTTGTAACGAGCATTGAACATGAAGTTTCGCTTGGCGCTGGCACGCCGTGCGATTTCCGCCCGAAGGATTTTTGCATGAGCCCCCGTAGTCGTGACCGACGCGCCGAAAACGTCTTCCATCAGTGTTTTTGTTTCACCTTCATCAAGGTGCGAAAGCAAGGTTGCAATCAGGTCGCCATCGTTCAAGCGGTCCTCGTTTATCCGCACAGGAACAGAATCGTTGGAGCCTGTCTGCCAAGTGACACTTCCATCGCGCGCGACAAGTTGCAGCGGCCTTTCTCCGGGCCACACGCCATCCAGCAGTTGCAACTGTGTGCGTACATCGGCCTTCAGGTAGTGCTGTGGTTGCTCACTGCTGATCTGATCGATGAACGTCTGAATATCCCGATCAATCCTGAATCGCGTAACGGTATCGCTCAATAAGGGCAATGGCGGCTCATTGTCGATGTACATCCGGCGCATCGCGTCGACATGGGTGCGACTGACCGTGCGGATGTCGTCGAACGAATCGGTCAAACCGTCAAGCGGCTGCCCCATCCGCATCATCAGCGTTTGCTCATCCCACGACTGAGGCTGCTCGCCTTCGATCACGAATGCCCCCGCCCCGTTACTCTCGACCACAGGTTGATAGGCATCTGGCCGGGTTGGATGCTGCACCCGGTGCTTGCCGGTTTGCGGGTCGCTTTTGAGTTCGAAGTGAGACGTATCGAGGCGCAGGATCGGCTTGCCGTCGTGCTGATGCAGCCACAATTCGTCGGGCTTTGAATCGGCAGCCAGAACCAGTGCCTTTTGCTGGTAAGGCTCAAGATTCTGCCCCCACAGACGTTGTTTGCCAGTGGCCAGGGTGACCGGCTTTGCCCCTTCGATAAACGGTGACAGCCTGGAGAACGCCAGGTCGCCAATCTTGATGCCGCCAGCAAACGCTGCCAGTTGAACCACGCTTTCGGTGAAGCCGATCAGCTGTTCAGCGGCCTCCAGATACAATCCTTCAGACAGATCGAGTACACCTTCAACCACTTCACTGACCAACTGATAAGCCGTATAGGCCAGCATCAATTCACCCAGAAAAGGCACGAAGGGGGTCACCACCAATAACGCGACATTGAAGATGTCCGAGAGCATTTTTTGCAGATTTTCAACCCACGCCCAACGCTCCGTACGATCAGCATCGGCAGTGGAAATGACCAACGCCCGGGCGTCGTTGAGAATTTTGTTTTGCTGCTGCTGATAGAGATAAACCCACAGGTCACCATTGAAACGGGTCTCGGTGTCGTTCTCGAACCGCATGACGCCATAGCGCAGGCGTGGGTTTTCTTCAGGCGTTTCTCGCCATACGGGCAGGTCCACTCCCCATTCTTTATCGTGCTGGGTGACCCGCACCAGTTGAGCATTGAGCGCGGCAAAAAAATGCCCACGCTGCTGATGGTCGACAAAGCGACTGAAGAACTGCTGATAACTGAGCCCGGACGAGGGCTGTGCAGGGGGCGACGCCTGGCCGGTATCACGTAACTGGCGAGTCAGCTCGCGGCTGAATTCGACGAGCGACGGGTACTCTTTCAACGGATGCTCGGGATCGTGCGGCACATAGGCAATGATTCGCCTGTTTGCACCATAAGGCGCATCGAGATCAGCGGCGATGAGCACAATGCCTTTCAGGAGCGTGTCGAGCATCGTCAGGTGATAGTAACGAACGGGAATACCGTCCAGGGTCAGGCCTTTAAGTCCCTTGATCATGCCCTGCACAACGACATACGCCTGCGCCCCGATGTCTTTTCTCAAGAGCGCCATTTGCAGGGCGATTTTCAGCGCGGCTTGCTGGCTTTTTATGACTCTGTGCTGCAACACCCCGCGGGCCAGACCATCGGTGGGGCGCAAGTAACTTTCCAAATAGTGTTTGTACCTGGCGCCAATATCCAACTCGCGACACAGCGCCGTGAATTGCTCAATGGACATAGCGCTTCGAATTTTCTTTATATCAAAGTGTCCCTGCGCATCGGGTCGGGAGATAAACTCCGACCCCGACAAAAACACCTCGGCACTTGAAAAGTTGTGCAGCGCCGCATCCAGCAAGGAAACTGTACGACTGCTCGCACCGCCATCAAAGTTATGGCCCCACGGAGACAACTTTACCTCGGAGTACAACTTCAGAAACGTTTCCCTGACGTCATCTTCAACCCCGTATTTTTCCTTTAACGCCTGACGCAGCACTGGCTCGGCAAATGAACGGACGTCTTGCAAATCCATCAGCATTTTGTCGACATCATTCTGCGACGACCAGCTTGCCTCCAGGGCATTGAGCATGCTCAGGTGTTCGGCTTGGGAAGCGTTCCTGATCCACCCGGGAATACCTGCACCGCCCACTTTTAACGTCCGAAGCCTTTGCGGTGTCGCCAGGGTCAGCCAGGCAGGAAGCGCACGCTCTATAAATTCGTGGTGAATACTTGCCTGAGCAGCTTTGGCAGGCGACGTACTGTTTGTTGACGACGAAACCATCTGACACTACCTGAATTAATTATTTGAATGAACAGCCCCTTAATAAATAGTGGCGCCGCATCGCTAAAAGCGTACAACGCTCGGCGGCCCATTAATGGAGTGCAAGTCTGATTAGACCGTAAGATATTTCTTGCTGAAGTTTCATGAATCGATATAACCAACAGCCGATTCAACGTGTCATCAAACCGTTCAAAAAACCTTGTATCGACGGTAGTGCTCGGGCGTACAACCGGCCTGGCGCTGAAACATCGCGATAAACGCCGACGACGTGCTGTAGCCCATATCGAAGGCGATCTCCTGAATGCTGCGCTGGCTGTCCAGTGCTTCGATCGAAGCGAGGAAACGCAGGCGTTGGCGCCACTCACCGAAGCTCATGCCCAGTTCCCGAACAAACTGCCGGGCCAGGGTTCGTTCGCTGACGTGGATCTGCTCGGCCCACTGCGCCAGTGGCCGATTGTCGCCCGGTGATGCCTGCAAGGTTTCGAGCACACTGAGCAATCCGGCGCTGCTGGCGTAAGGCAAATAACAGTTATGCACCGGAGCTTGTTGAAGCTGATCGACCAACACCTCGGCCAGGCGCTTGTCTGCCGGGCGCTCGGGGATCTTGACGTCGCGGGCTGCGAAGTCCTTGAGGATTGCCTTGAGAATGTCACTGATCGCCAGCGTGCAGGCCTGTTGCGGCAGATCGCGACACAGTGGCGGCGCGAGGCAAACCGCGCGGTAATTGATCGGCTGGTTGCTGTAGAAACTGTGCTCGGTCTGCGGCGGCACCCACACCGCGTATTGCGGCGGCGACATGAAGCGGCTGCCGCCGATTTCCATGTGCAATACGCCGTGGGCCGAATACTCCAGCGTGCCCCACTGATGACGGTGAGCCGAGGCAAAGCGGTGGGCATCAAAGTCGGCATAGCGGAAGTACACGGGGGCCGGCAGTTCGCTGAAATCCAGCAGATCGATGTGTTTACTGTTCATGCTGTCTGTCATCAGGGGCAGGTTGTCTGGATTGAAGTATAGGCGCGCATCCAGACAGGCGATAATCACCCCGTCATCAACGTTCTGGTTTTTCCCATGCAATATGCTTATCCCCTGCTGGCCATTTTCATCTGGGCCGGCAACACCGTGATCAACAAACTGGCGGTCGGCGCGATCTTCCCTGCCGAGATCGGTTTCTATCGCTGGTTGCTCGCCGGAGTGCTGTTCACGCCATTCATGCTCAAACCGGTGATACGTCATTGGACGGTCATTCGCCCGAACCTGGGCAAGGTCTTCGTCCTCGGCGTGCTTGGCATGGCGGTCTATCAAAGCCTGGCCTACTTCGCCGCAACGCTGACCTCGGCCACCAACATGGGCATCATCCTGTCGCTGATGCCGTTGATGTCACTGGCCATGGCGATTATCAGCCTCGGCCAACGGCTGACCGCCGGCGCGCTGGCCGGTGCGGTGCTGTCGTTTGCCGGCGTGCTGGTGGTGGTTTCGTCCGGCAGCCTGGGTGTGCTACTGGAACACGGGGTCAACCTGGGCGATGCGATGATGCTGATCGCGACCCTGGCCTATGCGGTCTACAGCACCTTGCTGAAAAAATGGCAGCTGCGTTTGCCGCCGCTGGTGCTGTTGTATTTGCAGGTGCTGGTGGCGGTGGTGGTGCTGTTTCCGCTGTTCCTGGCCTCGCCAAAAGTTGGCCTGACCTTGCAGAACATTCCACTGGTGCTTTATGCCTGCCTGCTGGCCTCGATGCTCGCGCCACTGGCGTGGATGCAAGCGGTGGTGCGTCTGGGGCCAAGCCGAACCACGCTGTTCTTCAACCTGCTGCCACTGATTACCGCATTGATTGCGGCGGTGGTGCTGCATGAGCAACTGGCGCTGTATCACCTGGTGGGTGGCGTGCTGACGCTGGGCGGAGTGATTCTTTCGGAGCGTTGGACCACGGTGTTAGGCCGCACCTGATCCCCTGTGGCGAGGGAGCTTGCTCCCGCTCGACCGCGAAGCGGTCGCCTGTTTTGGGGCTGCTGCGCAACCCAACGGGAGCAAGCTCTCTCGCCACAAAAGCGGCTAGACCCCCGCCGCCTTCAGTCGCTGCGCATGCTCGACGAATAACCGCAGCGGATCGGCGCCTTTGCCCACTAGCCCCAGCGACTGGTTGACGATGTCGAAGTGATCCAGCGGGTATTCATCGCCAATCACCGTGCCCAAATGCGAGCTGTAACGCCCGACCATACCGTCGCAATGCCCCGCTTCGCGGACGAAGGTGGTGGCGAACAAGCGACAGCTGCGGTTGGTGCCGTCGAACAGGTTACCGCCACGGTCGGTCTTGCCCGGTTGCAAGGTCCCGGACCACGAGTAATAGCGCACGCCGTTGACCAACTCTGGCCCATGCCCGCCCCAGGTCTCGGGCAACCCCTGTGGATAACGCTGATTGAACAGCGCGACCCCTTCGCTGGTCAGCGAGTCGTGCGAGGCATGAACATCCACCGGCCATTTGTGCCTGGGATGACCGGTTTCCAGCAGGCCCATCAACCACGCGACCAGTTGCAACAACGCACTCAGCACACGGCCTTTCGCACTGTTGGGCGGACAGTGTTTGTGCAGGTAGTCCGCCAGCTCCGAGCCATGGTTGGGCCCCGCTACCGACGTCACCGAGGCTATCAGGTCCGGGCGCTTGGCGGCAGCGTAACGGGCGGTCAGCGAACCTTGGCTGTGGCCAATCAGATTGACTTTGCTTGCACCGGTTTCGCGCAATATTTCATCGATTTGCACTAACAACTCTTCACCGCGCACTTCGTTGGAGTTGACCGGCGAAACCTGAACCGCGATCACTGTCGCCCCACCCCGGCGCAGCGCCGAAATGATCCCGTACCAGTAGGGATAGAACAGCAGCCGAATAAAGCCGAGCATTCCCGGGACCAGCACCAAGGGGTAACGCGTGGAGGTCTCTTGCGACATGGGCAGACATCCTTGTGATCGAGTAAGAAGGCCCAAGGCGGGATGCAAGATGTCGCTCACGAGCATCGCCCCCCGAGGATGACACCTTCACGACCAGTCTATGACATTCCCGGCTCGCTACTTCACACCAATCACTCACACTTAAGTAGCGGACACACCGGCGACATGACGATTATATTCAGAGACGTGTAACAGCAGCGGTCTTAGCGCAGCCAAATAATCGCACACATTCTTAATACCCCCGAAAAAAACAACGCCTTCTTATACTAACAACCACAGAAACACCCCGCAACAATCATCGAGTTACAAACGCACACTCGACATAACGCCTCAGTTGTTTATATTTCAAATCACAGACAAGAGGTCTGCAATCAAACAACAAGGACTCTATTTATGCATATTGAACAACGCCTCGAATTTCTTGATACGCTTCCTGTTTTACCAGCTTCGAGCTTTACACCTCGAATCGCTACGTTCAGCCCACCGATCGACCCAAACAAAGAAAGCGCTACAGTCGGTCCGGAAATGATGAACATTTACATACCCGGCGTCTCGGAGCAAAACCGTAAAGACGTTGACAACTGCAAGTTACTAGTTCAAAACGCCGCAACACAACTGTATGACCCAATCAAGCAACTGCACGAGTGGTACAAGTATTACACCGAGAGCCTTGCCAAACTTGGCTGGGTCACCCAGGCGTCCCAAACCAAGGATATAAACATCCGTAAAACCGGCCTCACCATGGATGCTGTAGCCTTTGAGATACTTCAGGGCCTGGTGGGTGCAAATGCCCCACAATTGCTGGCGCTCGCTGGCAAAGCCGTGGAAGGCGTGAAAAATAATGAAGGATTGATCAATATTTACAATCGCAATGCCAAAATTGGCTATGAAGCCAAGTTTGACATGTCGCCAGTCTGGCAAACCCGCGAAGGTTCGCCAATGATGATTCTTAACTGCACATCCGTGGATGTCAGGGAAAGCACTCGGGGCATTCTCTGGTGGAAGTCGACCACTCAATCCACCGCTGTAAAATCGGCAGCATCGGCCGTTTATCTCAACGTGGGTATCTATGACCAAATACGTGCTTCCGTTCTTAAGAAGCTTGGCCAGGCTGCCGAAGACTTCCTGGAGAGCATTCCGGGTTTCTAATAATTACATTCAAGTAAATTGATGAAAACCGAGGCCAATGAGCACTCATGGCCTCCGTTCCCGTCAACCCGCTTTCATTTCATTTTCCCGGAGCTTTTATGAAGTCTATGACACCCGACATTTACGTCGTTGACGGAAACATTACACTTTTTTACGGCTCACACTCCGAAGGCTATAAAAAAGATATTTTGCATTCCAGCCTACTGGCGCAACTGATTGCCAACAGCACTCCCGACACTGAACTCAATGCTTACCGAAAAACCCTGAACACCTTGTTCTGGACAGTCAACAGCTTCGAAAGCCGAACGATCAAGAAAGAACCTTCGAGTCTTTTGACCCTTGCAAAGACAGGTTTATCCAGCGCATTAATGGAAGGGCAATTACAACAACTTAGCAACGCATTTACCATCATAAAACAGCTGCCTGATGATTCCCCGATCATTGAGGCGATAGTGAATAAAATTCAAATAAAACACATTCCCGACGTTAACCCCGGCAACTTTTTACCCAGTGAAAATTCCACTTTCAACATCAGCACGCTTCTGACAATTGTATTCGAAAACAAAACAACCCTTTCACTAAAAATATCGTTCAAAACTTCCCGCTCCGTTGACATCACAATTCTCGATCAAGTGATCTCCCAAAAGACTATTCTTGGCGACCCCGAGACCTTCTTATGGTCTACCCATCTGCAGGAAGACAAGTACGACGCCATCAGAAGCCAAGTAACTGGAAAGCTGGGTAGCAAGGTAGACACCCACCTTTTTCACGTCAATCCAACTGCATTAATACACTAAATGAAAGACTGAAGCGCCAAAGGCATGCGGGGCATTAATGGCGTTTCGAACGCCATTGACGCTCAAAGCCGCTGTCGGGGCCTTCTTCAACCCTTGACGGTCTTCGGTGCCTTACCTGCCTTCATCTGCTCCAACAATGGTGCGCACTGATTCGGCTCACCGCCACTCGGCGCTACCAATGCCAGCAACCCTACCGCCGGACCGGCAATCACGCCCAGCGCCACCATCCCCGCGCCCCGCAACATCAGCGGCACACCCTTCACACCGGTATCCGGCTTGATGAACTTACCGCGCACATACAGCGGCGAACGCAACGAGATCAGCCGCACGCCCTTGGACTCCGGCGTGATGGTCAGGTCGAGCTGCTCACTGGCCATGTTCGCCGTGCCGTCGATGTAGATGATCGCGTTCTCGGTGTCGAACACAAACAGCCGGGAGGTCGCCAGACCGGTCTTGACGTCGAAGTCTGCCGCCGCGCAGTTGATCTTCACGTCCTGGTCGCCAAAGATTTTCCCGACCACATAATTGCCGACGTTCAACCCGGCCAGCTCCATCAGTTGACGACTGATCGCACCATCATTCATCAACAGCTTCAGATCGCCATTGGCGCTGCCCAGCAACGCCGCCACCGAGTTGCCGTGACCGGCGAGATCGGCGTCACCGTTGAGTTCCCCAAAGCTGGTTTTCATCGTTTCGAAGCTCGGGAACAGCTGCTTGAGTTTAAAGCCGCGCGCGGTCAGTTTCGCCCGCCCTTCCAACGGCGTGGCAAGGCCGTTCAGACGGATCTGCGCATCGAGCTTGCCGCCCGCTACGCCAAAGCGCAGCGGCTCCAGGCTGATCTGACCATCGTTGAGCACCAGGTGCGTATAGAGATCGGTAAACGGCAGCTTCTCGCTTTGAACGATGCGTTTGCCGGTGAATTCGACATCCGCGTCCATATCGCGCCAGCGCTCGGTATGGAACTCCTCGACCGGCAACACCTTGTCCGCCGGCTGCTTGCTTTCGCCGCCGCGAGCCTTTTGCTTGGCGTTGGAGTCGGCGCCGATCAACGGCGCGAGGTCGGCGAGCAACAATTGATTGGAGACCACCGCACCGCTGAGCTTGGGTCGTGGCTGGCTGGCGACATACGTCAGGTCGCCGTGAATATCGCTGCTGCCGATGGTGCCGTTGAATGCCTCGTAGTGGAACGTTGCACCATCCGACTGGCGCAGGTTGGCAATCAAGTGACCGTCGGTAGTGTAAGGCGGCGAAGCCGGCAGGGGTACGCCGGTCAAGGGATAAAGATTGCCCAGGCTGGTGCCGGCCAGCTTCAGGCGCAGGTCCAGCGCGCCGAGATTCAGCGGGTCGGTCAGGGTGCCGGCCAATTCGACGCTGGTATCGGCAATCTTCACCTGCGCGTGCAACGGGAACGGCTTGGCCGCGTCCTGTAATGCCAGCAGCCCGCCGACCTTGCCTTCGCCCGCCAGTTTCTGACCGTGGTACTGGCCTTTGACCTTCAGCGCGAACACATAGTCTTGCAGCGCCGAGCCCTTCTCCAGAGCTTTCTTCGCGGCTTTATCACCGACGATGTCGCTGAACGGGATCGGCTTGCCCAGCAGGTCGATCAGCAGGTCGAGCTGAGTGTTCAAGGTCTGGTCGTCGAGGGTGACGTGGCCCTTGTCGAAGCCAATCGCACCGATGTCTACCACCCAGCGAGACGGTTCGGCGTTCGGGTCTTTCGGATCGAACTTGAAGGTCCAGTTGGCACGACCATCGGCCAGACGTTGCAAGTCGGCATTGGGCTCAGTGAGGTCGATACGCGGGATCACCACCCGCTGCGCCAATAGCGCCAAGGGCGAAATCCGCAACTCGACGCGCTTGAGGCTGACCATTTGCGGCTTTTTCGACCAGTCCGGGTTACCCAGGCTCAAGTCCTCGGCCATCACATGCGGCCACGGTACCCAGGCGCGCCAACCGCCTTCATCGACTTCACGTTTCCAGGCCACCGTCAGGTTGCCGTTGATGGCAAAGGGGCGGTGCAGTTCTTCGGAGACTTTGCTGTTGAGCGGCGGTTTGATCCGGTTCCAGTCGAAGAACGCGATGATCAGCACCAGCACGGCCATCAGCAGCACGAGGCTGCCGACAACCCAGGCGAGAATTTTACGAGTGCGCGTCATTGCACAGAACTCCTGATTGCGACTCAGCGCCCTGACTGCGACGCCTGCATAGAAACGTTAGGCCAAAAATCGGCCGATTATAGGAGCTACGACTGGCAAATGACCCGCAGGTTTAACGCTCCTTCCATTCAGACATGAAAAAACCAACTTTCCTGACCGATCAGACAGCTCGCGTTACCCGCCCCCGCACTTTTTCGACCCGCAAGTGAGTCGAAAATACCCACCTCGGTGCAAAAGCGCTCCGCGGAAACGTCCGTTCTAGAGGCTTTCCGCCGAACAATCAATTCCGTTGATTATTACCATTGTCTTTATGAACTTTTATATCGACTTATCGAGAGTAGCATTAACTTCGTACCCACTTTATAGCCCTCCCAAGGAGCAACCGATCATGAAACGCCAAGTACTGCTTAGCCTGACCCTTTCGATGTTAGCCAGCACCGCTTTTGCCCTGCCAGCTGCCGATCAGGCAACTCCGCAAGTCAAATCCAGCCACTCGGTTTACAGCCAAACGGTTGCCGATGGTGCCAATGGTAACGAACGCCTGAAAGAAAAAGGCCTGATCACTCAGGACGGCTACGACAAGACACCACAAGGTCAGACCCTGGCTTCTGACGGTTCCGATCGCACTCCACAAGGTCAAACCCTTGCTTCCGATGGTTCCGATCGCACCCCACAAGGTCAGACCCTGGCTTCCGACGGCTCCGATCGCACGCCACAAGGCCAGACCCTGGCTTCCGACGGCTCCGATCGCACCCCACAAGGCCAGACCCTGGCTTCCGACGGCTCCGATCGCACCCCACAAGGCCAGACCCTGGCTTCCGACGGCGCCGATCGCACCCCACAAGGTCAAACCCTGGCTTCCGACGGCTCCGATCGCACTCCACAAGGTCAGACCCTGGCTTCCGACGGTTCCGACCACACTCCACAAGGCCAAACCCTGGCTGAAGGTGGTGGTGACCGTGTGATCGAACGCAACGCTAGCCTGAGCTAAGGCCATGCTGGCCCGGAAAAAAGCCCGATCTCCTGGATCGGGCTTTGACTTTATGTAGCTTGTACTCCCCGCCTCACCTTCCTTTACTCAAGTTCGACGCCAGCAAAGCTGATTTGCTAGAGTGCGCCGCTGTCCTTGATTAGAAGTCAGCCGCCTGATGCTGCCCCGCGCCGAACAGAAACAACAGACCCGCAACGCCTTGATGGACGCTGCCCGCCACCTGATGGAATGCGGCCGAGGATTCGGCAGCCTGAGCCTGCGTGAAGTGGCGAAAACCGCTGGTATTGTCCCGACCGGTTTCTACCGGCACTTTACCGACATGGATCAGCTAGGGCTGGAACTGGTCAGCGAAGTCGGCCAGACCTTCCGCGAAACCATCCGCCTGGTGCGCCACAATGAATTCGTCATGGGCGGGATCATCGATGCCTCGGTGCGAATTTTCCTTGATGTGGTCGCGGCCAACCGTTCGCAGTTCCTGTTTCTGGCGCGCGAACAATATGGCGGCTCGCTGCCAGTGCGCCTGGCCATCGGCAAACTGCGCGAAAACATCAGCTCGGACCTGGCAGCCGACCTGTCCTTGATGCCCAAACTGCAACACCTCAATTTTGCCGGGTTGTCGGTCATGGCCGACCTGATTGTCAAAAGCGTGTTCGCCACCCTCCCCGACATCATCGACCCGCCAGCCGAAGCCTTGCCCGCGCACCTGACGCCACAGGCAAAGATCACTCAACAACTGCGCTTTATCTTTATCGGTCTCAAACACTGGCAAGGGTTGGGCAGTACCGAGTAGCCAATGCTCGTTCCCACGCTCTGCGTCACTGCCGAAGCGGACGCAGAGCGTCCAGTGAGGCATTCCCGCGCAGAGCATGGGAACGATCAACATCTTTTTGCGCTACAAATTGGTGCATACAAAACCCCCGCGCACCAAACCCACCCGCACTTATTCAAAATCACGCAACATCCAGAAACACCTTCTACGCTCTGACAGGGTTTTCCTACGTCTCGTCCGATTGGCAAGCCCCTTGCTCTAGCCTGAGCATTGTCCTTTGCTGGAAGCCTTCCAATGCTGGTGATTCATCGCAGAATCGACCCTCAACCCGTCTGGGCCGCCGAGTTGCACCTGAACTTCGAGGCGCGCAGTAAAAGTCGCCTGCGCTGTTTCAGTGCCGAAGGTGAAGACGTCGGGTTGTTTTTGGAGCGCGGGCAGCCGCCGCTGTACGACGGCGAATGCCTGGAGGCCGAAGACGGCCGCATCGTCCGTGTCTGTGCCCGTCCCGAGCAACTGCTGCATGTCACCTGCGCCAACGCCTTCGAACTGACCCGCGCCGCCTATCACCTGGGCAACCGCCACGTTGCCCTGCAAGTCGGTGATGGCTGGCTGCGCCTGCTTGACGATTACGTGCTCAAAGCCATGCTCGAACAGCTGGGTGCGCAGACCGCAAACATCGAAGCACCGTTCCAGCCGGAGCACGGCGCCTATGGTGGTGGCCATCACCATTCGCGGCACGGCGACGAGGACTTCAACTATCCGCCGAAACTGCATCAGTTCGGCGTACGCATATGAACCCGGCCTGGGCGCTGCTGCGTCTGGCCAGCCCGCAACTGCCGATTGGCGGCTACAGCTATTCCCAAGGCCTGGAAATGGCTGTGGATAACGGCCGCGTAAGCGATCCGGAATCCGCCAAACGCTGGATCAGCGATCAGTTGCTGCTCAATCTGGCGCGCTTCGAAGCGCCGCTGTTGCTTGCCCATTGCACCGCCGCCGCCAATGAGGACTGGCCACAGTTGCTGCAACGCTGTGAAGAACACCGCGCCAGCCGGGAAACCCGCGAGCTGCATCAGGAAAGCCGGCAGATGGGCTATTCGCTGCAGCAACTGCTCAACGGCTTACCAGAACTGGATGACGTCGCCCGCAGCTTTCTCGCACAACGCAGCGAGCCGCATCTGGCCCTCGGCTGGGCGCTGGCCGCCCGCGCCTGGCAGATCAGCCCGCAAGACGCACTCGCCGCCTGGCTCTGGAGCTGGCTGGAGAATCAATTGGCGGTGTTGATGAAAACCCTGCCGCTGGGCCAGCAAGCCGCACAACGCCTCACCAGCGAACTGCTGCCGCTGCTGCAACAGGCTCAGCAGAACGCCTCAACCCTTGACCCCCAACACTATGGCAGCGCGGCTTTCGGCCTGTCCCTGGCGTGCATGGCCCATGAGCGCCAGTACAGCCGTCTGTTCCGTTCCTAGCGCCTGTTATTTTGGAGAATCACATGAACACACAACCTCTGCGCGTCGGTATCGGCGGCCCGGTCGGTTCCGGCAAAACCGCGCTGACTTTGGCGCTGTGCCTGGCGTTGCGTGATCGCTACAACCTGGCGGTGGTCACCAACGACATCTACACCCGCGAAGACGCCGACTTTCTGGTGCGCAACGAGGCCCTGGCCCCCGAACGGATCATCGGCGTGGAAACCGGCGGCTGCCCGCATACGGCGATCCGCGAAGATGCGTCGATCAACCTCGAAGCGGTGGATCAACTGAATCGACGCTTTCCCGGTCTCGATCTGATTCTGGTGGAGTCCGGTGGTGACAACCTGTCGGCGACCTTCAGCCCGGAACTCTCGGACCTGACGATCTACGTGATCGATGTCTCGGCCGGCGACAAGTTGCCGCGCAAGGGCGGACCGGGGATCTGCAAATCCGACCTGCTGGTGATCAACAAGATCGACCTGGCGCCGCTGGTAGGCGCATCGCTGTCAATGATGGACAGCGACACCCAACGCATGCGCGGTGGCAAGCCATTCGTCTTCAGCAATCAGAAAACCGGCCAGGGCCTTGAAGAAATCATCGCCTTCATCGAGCGCCAGGGGCTGCTGACCGCAGCCTGAAACTTATCCACAGGCGTTATCAACAAGGAAGCTTACTCATGACACTCAAACGCATCTTCGCCGCCGCAGCCCTGCTGCTCACGCCCGCACTGGCCTTCGCCCACCCTGGCCATGGCGACAACGGTTTGCTGGCCGGCATCAGCCATCCGATTGGCGGTCTCGACCATTTGCTGGCGATGCTCGCCGTGGGGTTGTGGGCCGCGCAACAAAAGGGCGCCGCGCGCTGGGCACTGCCGTGTACCTTCGTCGGCGTCATGCTGATCGGCGGTCTGCTCGGGTTTGAAGGCTTGAACCTGCCGGCGCTGGAGAGCGGGATTGCCGCCTCGGTGCTCGCACTGGGCCTGGCGGTGGCATTGGCGGTGCGTCCACCGTTGAGCCTGGCGATTGGCGCGACGGCACTGTTTGCCTTGTTCCACGGCGTGGCGCATGGCCTGGAGCTGCCGGAGATGTCCAGCCCTTGGGCGTATGCCGCTGGCTTCGTCGCCGCGACCGCAGCCCTGCATGCCGCCGGTTATGCATTGGTGCGCGTATTGCCTCAGGCCGCTGCGCCGCTGGTTCGGTTGGCCGGCGCTGCTTCAGCGGCAACCGGAGTCTGGTTGCTCGCCGGCTGACTCTGTGGCGAGGGGGCTTGCCCCCGTCGGCCGGTCCGCGCTCGGGCGAAGCAGCCGTAAAAATAACGCGAATGCGATTTTAGGACCGCTTCGCGCTCCAACGGGGGCAAGCCCCCTCGCCACAAAAACAGCATCGTGCACAACTCCTGCTACCATGTCGCGCAAACACTCCTGCCGTGACGACGCCAGCCAATGCCCGATGCTCCCCGCTCCGCCTCCCAGCCTGAATTGACCGCCCTGTTCGCCACTGTGCAGCAGCACTTCCAGGACGTGATCGTGCCGCTCTGGCAAGGGCCCGGCTGGAACTCAGACATGGCGCTGCCGTATGAAGCGCTGGACGCCGAACGCCAGCCATTGCCGCCACAACGCTACCGGGCCATGGCCTGCGCGCGACAGCTGTACCTGTTCGCCAGCCTGATCGGTGACGTGCCGGCTGCCGAAGAGCGCGCCGCTGCGTTGTTTCGCTCCCTGCAACGGCATTTCCACGATGCCGAACACGGCGGCTGGTTCTACAGCATCGACGCCCATGGCGCGCCGCTGGATCAGCGTAAAGACCTCTACACCCACGCCTTCATTCTGTTTGCCTGCGCCCATTACTGGGCCAAGGTTCGCGAGCCACTGGTCGAATCGGTGCTCAATGCCGCGCTGGAAGTGGTCGCTCAGCGTTTCGCCACAGACGACGGTCTGTACGAAGCCAGCCTCGACCGCGACTGGTCATCGCTCAAGTCCGGGCCGTTGCAGAACCCGCTGATGCATCTGGCCGAAGCGTTCCTCGCCACGCTGTCAGTACGCGACGATGCCTCGGTCGAGGCCGCGCTCAATGCACTGTGCGGGGCGATGCAAAAGCACTTCATCGACCCGCAGCACGGGGTGATGATGGAGAAACCGCTGGGGGCTGTGGATAACTGGTTTGAGCCGGGGCATCAATTCGAATGGTTCTTCCTGCTGGAGTCATCGGCGTTGCTGCGCGGATCAAAACTGCACGCCTCGCTGACCCGCGCATTCCCGCTCACCGAACAATTGGGCGTTAATCAGCAAACGGGGGCAGTACGAGCAATGCTCGACCTTGAACTGGACGGCCGACCTCGTGATGAGACCCAGCGCATCTGGGCCCAGGCCGAATACCTGCGCGCCCTGACCTTGCGTCCAGACAGCGAAGCCTTGCTTGAGCGTCAATTGAACGCCCTGCAACAGCGTTTCCTGCATACCGGTGGCTGGTACGAGTGCCTGGACAGAGATGGCGCGATCAGCCGCCAGGACATGCCGTCGACCACGCCATACCATTTGGCGACCTGTTATCGCGGGTTGATCGAATATTTCGGCTGAGTCTTCTGTGGCGAGGGGGCTTGTCGGAACGCCGCACCGCCCCGTTGGGCCGCGTAGCGGCCCTAATACTTGCCGACGCGATTCTTCAGGTAAATCCAATTGACCAGATTGCGGCGGCTTCGCCACCCAACGGGGGCAAGCCCCCTCGCCACACGTCACCTTCCCGTCAGGCAATCCACTTGCGATCACCGGTAAAGCTGATGGTCAGCCAACGCGCCGCATCCGGTTTGCCGAGCTTCGCCGAAATCCGCTCACGCAGTTCATCCAGCGTGGCCACGCCATCAAGTCGGTAATCCGCCGGCAATACCACGTGAATCTCGATGAACCGCGCCCGTCCGTGCTTCTGCACATACGAGATGTAGTCGGCAAAACCATGCTCGGCCTTGGCCTCGTCCATCACCTGGCGAACCTTGTCATCCAGTTGATCCGGAACAATTCCCAGCACATCGCGTAACGCCGGCCTGAGGATTTTGAACGCCGGCGCGAGCATGCTCAGGGCCAGCAGGATCAGGATCGACGGGTCGACGTAAGCGGCCCACTGGCCGTAGCCCTGCGTCTTGAGCAGCAACGCGATGAGGAAGCTCACCAGCAAGCCGACCGAGAGCATCGCGTCCACCAGCCAACTGATGTTGTCGAACTGGATCAGCGAGGATTTCAACGTGCGATTGCGATAACGGACGTAGAAGAAATAGCCGAAACAGACGACGCTAAGCACCCCCGCAAAAGGAATCACCAGGCCCAGTTCGATCTCGCGGCCACCATTGATGATGCCGAACATACCGCTGAGAAAGGCGTAGATCGCAATCAGCAGCAGGAAGCTGCCTTCGATCAGCAGCACCATCGGCTCAAGGTGCCAGAAGCCGAATTGAAAGCGCTGGTTACTTTCCTTGGCGATCAGCTTGGCGGTGATCAGCATCAGGACCTTGATGAAGGTCGCGATCAGCGAAAAAAACCCATCGAACAAAATCGATTGGGAGCCAGAAAAAAAACCCGTGACGATCGCCGCGATTGCCACGGCGAACATCAGGATGGTCGATTGCTTGAGCAGTACCTGCTCACCTCGGTTACTCACATTTCCTCCTTCTGAAACCCTGAAAACCGCAGAGTACGGTGGGGGTTTCGAGAGGGAGTGTACCTTATGCCATGTTTTGACCGATTTGCCGCCTGTGGCGAGGGGGTTTGCCCCCGCTCGGGTGCGAAGCAGCCGCAAACCGTCGATCGCGGTATGCCTGACATAGGTGGTGTCTGGTTTCAGGGCTGCTACGCGGCCCAAACGGGGTGGTGCGGCGTTCCGACAAGCCCCTCCCCCCCACACTTACGCCTTGCTACTGCGGTCAATCGCAAACCCGCCCCAGGTCTGGCTCACCGGCATCAATTCCAGACGGTTGATGTTGATGTGCGCCGGGGCATTGAGGACCCAGAAAATCGTCTCGGCGATGTCCTGCGGCTGGATCGGCTCGGCGCCCGCGTAAGTGGCGTCGTAGCGCGCCTGGTCACCGCCAAAACGCACCAGCGAGAACTCGCTTTCACACAGGCCCGGCTCGATGTTGCTCACCCGTACGCCAGTGCCTTGCAGGTCGCAACGCAGGTTCAGCGAGAACTGTTTGACGAACGCTTTGGTCGCGCCATACACGTGGCTGCCCGGGTACGGGTAGTTGCCGGCGATGGAACCCAGGTTGATGATCCCGGCACCGCGGCCGTGGGCGATCAAGCGCGGCAGCAGCAGGCGAGTGCTGTACATCAGGCCTTTGATGTTGGTGTCGACCATGGTTTCCCAGTCGTCCAGGTCGCACTTGGGCGCCGGGTCTACACCCAGGGCCAGGCCTGCGTTATTGATCAGCCCGCGCAGCTTGGCAAACGACGGCGGCAGGTTGGCGATTGCCTCCTCCATGGCCTTGCGGTCACGCACGTCGAGCACCAGGCCGTGGACTTCGGTCTGCTTCGATAATTCGGCGCACAGGGCATTCAGACGCTCTTCACGACGGCCTGTCAGTACCAGTTTCCAGCCGGCCTCGGCAAAACGACGGGCACAGGCTTCACCAAAACCGGACGTCGCGCCGGTAATAAACAGGGTGTTGGACATCGTGTTCTCCTGGTTTGGGCTGATACGCAGCCGTTGGAATAAAAACTCAACCAGCAGCATGCCCGGCCCGGAGCGCAGCGGCAACCGGGTCATTGGTGGTTACGTCACAGGCTGCGCGCGCACTGGATCTGCGAGAAGCTGCCGCCATTGAGGGTGACCACCGTGGCGCTGGTTTTCTCGATCTCGCCGGGGAGCGTCAGGTGCAAGTCCTTGAGGGCGCTCTGCGGGGTCTGCCAGAGAATGGTCTTGTACCTCACGTAACCGCTGGCTTCACCGCCGCCCGTGACCAGCCGGATCGTGCTGCCGCCGGGTCGATAGTAAAGGGTGGTGCTCGCCCCGGTGCAGACATACGCATAGTCCTTTTGCGGCGTGGGCAGCAGGCCACCGGACAATCCGCTCACCAGGCTATACAACGCAGCGCTGATCACGAAAATACCGGCAAGCCCCGCCAACACCAATGCCAGCCCGTTGTAATCGCCGAACAGACGCCGCGGCGGCTCATCATTGGATGCTTCAATTGCAGGCGCGGGCGATGCAGTCAGGACCACCTCGGGTTTCACCACCGGCAACGTAACCGGTTCGCTGTCCGGTTGCTGGAACCTGACCGCCCGCGCGACCGGCTGCACGACCACAGGTTTGGGCAACCGCGCACGTTGCCGAAGAATGATCCGAGCCTGAAGAACCACATACACCGCACACAACAGGGGCACCACTTGATTGAGCGCCGGTGACTGGCTGTTGACCCAGCCCACGACCACCGGATCAGAGACCGCAATGTCCCCGGCGACATAGCCCAGCAGTGCCGCACCAAATGACACCAGCACCGGCTGACGCTGTAACAGCCGGGTAATCTGCAGGCTGCCGAACATCAGCAGCGGCACACTCAACAGCAAGCCCAGCACCAGATAAAAGACACTGCCCTGGGCCACCGCCGCCAGCCCGACCACGTTGTCCATGCTCATGATCAGGTCGGCAGTCAGCACCGTGACCACTGCACTGCCCAGCGTCTGCGGCGAGCCGGCTGACGAATCGCCCTCTTCGCTGGCCTCTTCCTCGGTCAGCAACCGTATGGCGATCACCAGCAACAGCAGCGCGCCGATCAGCTTGAGCCACGGCACCAGCAGTAACCAGCCGGCCAGCGTGGTCAATAACGCTCGCAGGACGATGGCGCCGCTGGTGCCGATCAATACAGCCCGACGCATCTGTTCCGGCGGCAACCCGCGACAGGCCAGGGCAATCACCAATGCGTTGTCGCCCGACAGGATCAAGTCCAGCAGGAACACCTCAAAGACCATGCTCAGTGCATGCAGCGCACCATCAAATAACATCGAGCGGTTTCCTGGCAAAAGACGGCGTCATCGGAACATCATCCCAGCGAACGGCTCAGGCCGGTGCCCTGTAAACAGATCATTCATGGCCGTTGCTACTTGCCGCTGGTCGTTGCCGGCCCGTTCCGGAACTGCTTGAGAAACGCAGCATCAGGCGTCAGCACCAACATCGGCTGACTGTCAGACAGCGCCTGACGGTAGGTCTGTAACGAGCGGTACAACTTGTAGAGTTCCGGGTCTTTGCTGAACGCCGCCGAAAGGATCTGGTTGGCCGCCGCATCGGCCTCGCCATGGGTAATTGCCGACTGGCGCTGGACTTCCGAGAGCAACACCGTGCGATCACGGTCGGCCTTGGCCTGGATTTGCTGAGCCCATTCAAAGCCCTGCGCGCGCAGCTCCTTGGCTTCGCGCTGGCGCTCGGACTTCATCCGGTCATAAATCGCCTGACTGGCCTCCAACGGCAGATCGGCGCGGTGCAAGCGCACCTCCGTCACCTCGATGCCGAGTGCGCGGGCTTTGTCGGCGACGTCTTTCTCGATGATCGCGACTTCCTGCTGACGGGCCGGCGACAACAACGAACGCAGCGATACCTCGCCCAACTCACGACGCAGCGAGGAACTGACCATTTGCGTCAGCTGGGCATTGGCTTGATCCAGAGTCCCGACAGCCTGATAAAACCGCAACGGGTCGCTAATGCGAAAACGCGTATAGGTCTCGACCTCGATCCGCTTCTGATCGCCGAGAATCACTTGTTCGGCCGGCGATGCCAGGGTTTGCAGACGGCTGTCGTAAAACACGATGGAGTCGCTGAACGGCACCTTGAACTTGAGCCCCGGCTCTCCGGCAACGCCCATCGGTGCACCGAAGCGGATGATCAGTGCCTGCTGTGATTCATCAACAACATAAGCCGAGGCGGTCAACGCCCAGAGCGCAATCGCGACGACCGCTGCGGCCAACCCTTTGACGGTGCGGTTCATGGTCGGGCGTCCTTTTGCTGCGGTTTGCCAGGCTCGCTCAGTGGCATGTACGGCACCACCCCGGACATGCCCTTGCCGGAAGAATCGATGATGACTTTGGAAGCCTTTTTCAGGACTTCATCCATGCTCTCCATGTACAGGCGCCAGGCGGTGACGTCTTTGGATTGCACGTAGCTGTTGTAAACCGAGAGAAAGCGCTTGGCCTCGCCCTCGGCCAGGTTGCCGACTTGCGCCTGATAAGCCTCGGCTTCCTGGGTGATACGCGCTGCGTCGCCACGGGCACGGGGAATCACGTCATTGGCATAGGCTTCGGCTTCGTTGCGGGCGCGCTCCTGGTCGGCGCGGGCTCGCTGCACATCGTTGAACGCATCGATCACCTGTGGCGGCGGATCGACCCGTTGTAATTGCACTTGAGTGACGAGAATCCCCGCCTGTTCGCGGTCCAGCAACTGCTGCAGCAAGTCGCGAGTTTCATCGGCGATCTGTGCACGCTTGTCGGACATTACCGACTGAATCGGCGTACGCCCAATCACCTCGCGCAGCGCGCTTTCGGCGGCGAGTTTCACCGAGCGCTCCGGGTCGCTGATTTTAAACAGGTAGAGTCGCGCGTCCTTGATCCGCCAGAACACCGTGCAATCGGCTTCGACGATATTTTCGTCACCGGTGAGCATCTGCTTGTCGCGCGCGCCATTGCTCGCTGCGCTCTGCACGCTGGTACTGGTGCCCAGTTGCAGCTGATTGACTTGAGTGATCTTGGGTAGGAGGACGGTTTCGACAGGATAGGGCAAGTGATAGTGCAGCCCGGATTCGGCGGTCTGCTGCCAGCGCCCGAAGCGCAGCACAATGCCCTGCTCATCCGGCTGGACCTTGTAGATGCCGGAGCTGATCCAGGCCAGCAAAAGCAGCCCGCCGATCAATGCCAGTCCCCGTCCACCGAGATCCATCACGGCCAGGTCGTAGCCCATTCGCTTGAGCAGCCGACGCATCGGGCTGACGGGCTCGACAGGAGCAAAGGCGGGACTATCGGTCATGCAATGGCTCCATGTCGTCAAGTGACGAGCGCCCATTCGGGGGCGCCAAGGCGCGCAGAGTACCTGAACCCAAAACCGCGAAAATGAAAACTCTGCCATGTTCGCTGTACAAAAAACGCTCAACTGCTGCCAAGCCTTGGCCGCCCTGGCTCGCAGCCAACTGCACGCACCTTATCCACAGCCCCGTCCACAGTCTTTGGGGGCAAGTGCAAACCTTGAGACGCGCGATCTACAAGGCTTTGCGGGCAGATTTGAAAGTTTTTTGCTTGACCTGGGCACTGACAAGTGTAGCCAGCATCGATCAGTGCGACCGGCCAGTCACCGGGACGATGGCTACACGCCAGTCATTACGGCCCTTTGCCGAGTCTTTCCAGAGTTTAACCACAGACTTATCCACAGGCTGCGCAACGACTGTTCAGGCGCCGGGCAGCGGCAACAAAAAGGTTGACAAGGCTTACTCAAGGCCGCTGAAAAATGCCTGATCAAAAAACAACCACAACCCTGCAAGCCACGCCGTTAAAGGCCTTCAGGCAGTTGCTCCCATGTTACCCACAGCCAGCTCCACAGCAAACGGGGACAAGTCAAAACTGTGGAAAAACAACTATTTGCAGCGGCTTTATGTCGCGCTTTAACAGGTTGCGAATATTGTTTTCCACATTTTTCGCAAACACCTGTGGACACCTGAAAACATCCACTTTCGTAGCAGCTGCCGAGCACGCGAGGCTGCGTTCGGTCTGGGCCGCATCTGGACGGAGCGGTCGTAAAATCAGGCGAAGCGTTTTTCCAGGCAAACCGTATACGCAGGAATTGCGAGGACGTTGTCCTCGAACGCAGCCTCGCGGGCTCGGCAGCTGCTACGGACGCCTTCGCGAGCAGGCTCGCACAGGGGATAAGTGGTGTTTTGGGGATATAAAAAACCCCGGCGATTGCGCGCCGGGGTTTGTGCATAACAGCGATAACTCAGTGACCGCCGAGGTAGGCGTTACGCACCTCTTCGTTCACCAGCAGCTCCTTGCCGGTGCCGCTCAGGCGGATTTCACCGTTGACCATCACGTAGGCCCGGTCGGACAGCTTGAGCGCGTGGTTGGCGTTCTGCTCGACCAGGAAGATGGTCATGCCGGTGCCCGCCAGTTCGCGCAGGGTGGCGAAGATCTGTTTCACCACAATCGGTGCCAACCCCAGGCTCGGCTCGTCGAGCAACAGCAATTTGGGCCGACTCATCAAGGCCCGGGCAATGGCGAGCATTTGCTGCTCGCCACCGGACATGGTCATCGCCCGCTGATTGCGCCGCTCCTTGAGCCGTGGAAACAGCTCGAACATGCGCTGCATGTCCTCGGTGGCGTACTGGTCGCCAATCGGGATCGTGCCCATCAGCAGGTTTTCCTCGACGGTCATGTCAGGGAATACCCGCCGCCCTTCCGGCGACTGCGCAATGCCGTTGGAGGCGATGTAATGGGACGACTTGTGGGTGATGTCCACGCCGCGATAGACGATCTGCCCGCCGGCCGCCCGCGGCTGACCGAAGATCGACATCAGTAGCGTCGATTTCCCGGCACCGTTGGAGCCGATCAGGCTGACCGTTTCGCCTTCGTTGATGTGCAACGAGACCTTTTTCAGGGCCTGGATCGGCCCGTAGAACACGTCGATCGCTTTCAGTTCGAGGATCGGTTGAGTCATACCAGCTCCTCTTCATCAGCACCCAGGTAGGCGGCAATCACTTTCGGATCGTTGCGGATCGCTTGCGGGTTACCCTCGGCGATCACGTTGCCGTGGTCCAGCACCACGATGTGGTCGGAAATGCTCATCACCATGCCCATGTCGTGTTCAATCAGCACCACCGTAATGTCGTGGTCGTCGCGCAGATGCCGGATCATCGCGCTGAGCGCCTCGGTTTCCTGCGGGTTGAGGCCCGCTGCCGGTTCGTCCAGGCAAATGATCTTGGGCCGGGTGCACATGGCCCGGGCGATTTCCAGACGCCGTTGCTGGCCGTAGGAAAGCTCACCGGCCAGGCGGTTGGCGCAGTCCACCAGATCGACCACCTCCAGCCAGTAGAAGGCATGGTCCAGGGCATCGCTTTCGGCCTTGCGGTAGCCTTTGGTGTTGAGAATGCCGGACACCAGATTACGGTTGACCCACATGTGCTGAGCCACCAGCAGGTTCTCGATCACCGACATTTCCCTGAACAGACGAATGTTCTGGAAAGTCCGTGCCAGGCCGGCGCGGTTGATCAGGTGCGTGCCGCCGAACATCTTGTAGTGCAGCCGGTTGACGAAGCGTTTGGGCGACACGAAATCGGTCGCCTTGAAGGGTTCCCCGAGCATCTTGATGACGTTGGTTTTCACGCCACGGGTGTTCAGTTCGATATGCCCGCCAGAGGCTTTGTAGAAACCGGTCAGGCAGTTGAACACCGTGGTCTTGCCCGCACCGTTGGGGCCGATCAACGCAAAGATCGAGTTACGCTTGACCTTCAGGCTGACGTCGCTCAGGGCTTTGATGCCGCCGAAGTGCATCATCAGGTTCTCTACCGAGAGAATGAATTCATCGCTCATGACGCGCTCCTCTCAGTCAAGGCACCCTTACGCGGGGTCACGCCGGTACGGCTGATACGAATCAGGCCGCGCGGTTTCCAGATCATCATCAACACCATGAGAATGCCGAACAGCAACACGCGGTATTCAGCGAAGCCGCGCAGCAGTTCCGGGGCGACGGTCAGCACGAATGCGGCAATCACCACGCCAACGGTCGAGCCCATGCCGCCGAGTACGACGATGGCGAGGATCAACGCCGACTCGAAGAAGGTGAACGAGGTCGGGTTGACGAAACCTTGATAGCTGGCAAAAAACACACCCGCCAGACCCGCAGTGGAAGCCCCCAAGGTAAAGGCCGACAGCTTGACCAGTACGTGGTTGAGGCCCATGGCGCGGCAGGCGATTTCATCTTCGCGCAAGGCCTCCCAGGCACGCCCGACCGGCATTCGGGTCAGGCGATGCTTGATGTACAGCACCAGCATCACGACCAGGAACAACACGGCATAGATGAACATGAACTTGATGTTCGGGTTGTATTCGGTCCCGAAGAACTCATGGAAGGGTATCCCGCCATCCTTCGCCACACGCGTGAACTCGATACCGAAAAACGACGGTGATGGCACCGGCATGCCGTTAGGTCCGCCCGTGAAGGACAGCCAGTTGGTCAGTATCAGGCGAATGATTTCACCGAAGCCCAGGGTCACGATGGCCAGATAGTCACCGTGCATGCGCAACACCGGAAAGCCGAGGATGCATCCGGCGAGCGCCGCCATGAGTGCCGACAGCGGCAACACGGTCCAGAAGCCCAGGCCAAGGTAGTGATAACCCAGTGCCAGGCCATAAGCGCCGATGGCGTAGAACGCCACGTAACCCAGGTCGAGCAGACCTGCCAGGCCGACCACGATGTTCAGGCCAAGGCCCAGCAACACGTAGATCAGCCCCAGGATCACCACCGTCAGCAGGTACTTGTCGGCGAAGACCGGGAACACGATAGCGATCACGATCAACGCCGGGATGATGAAGCGCAGTCGCGACTTGAAATCAGGTGCCAGCACATGCACGCCGGAGCCGACGATTTCGAAGCGTTGCTGAACCTTCTCACCCTTGGCCGTCTGCATGAACAGGCTCAAGGCAAGACGCCCGATCATCACCGCCCCGACCATCCAGGCCACACGCGTCGGCTGCAGATTGTAGCTATAGCCTTCAAGCACTACGCCCACGATCGGGCCGAAGACAATCAGGGCAATCAACCCGGCCAGAACCGTGTCGATCAGGCTTTTTTTCACATCGATAGGTTTGTTATTAGTGTCGGACATGCTTACACCTTCGCCACAAGTGGGCGACCCAACAGGCCTTGAGGACGGAAAATCAGGATCAGTACCAACAGCGAGAAGCTGAAGACGTCCTTATAGTCAGAGTTGATCACGCCGGAAAACAGCGACTCGGAAACGCCGAGGATGATCCCGCCGAGCATGGCGCCAGGCAGCGAACCAATGCCGCCGAGTACCGCAGCGGTGAAGGCCTTGATACCGATCACGAAGCCTGCGTAGAAATCGAAGGTGCCGTAGTTCACCGTGATCAACACACCCGCCAGCGCAGCCATGGCCGCACCGATAATGAACACGTAGGAGATCACCCGGTCAGTGTTTATCCCGAGGATCGAGGCCATCTTGCGGTCTTGTTGGGTGGCACGACACATGCGCCCCAACTTGGTGTACTTGATGATGTAGGTCAGCAGGGCCATCCCGATAAACGCGGCGACCAGAATGAAGATCTTGGTGTAGGTGATCTGCACGAAACCGGTACCGATGTCGAATCGCAGCCCACCGCTCAGCAGCGTAGGAATACCCTGTTGCCGTGAGCCCTGAGCGATCTGCGCGTAGTTCTGCAGGATCAGGGAAACGCCGATAGCACTGATCAGCGGTGCCAGTCGGGTGGAGTTGCGTAGCGGTTTATAAGCGATGCGTTCGATGACCCAGCCATACACACCGGTCACGAAGACCGTGAACAGCAGAGTACCGAGGATCAACAGCGGAAAGGATTCGACACCGAAGTAGGACAGCAGAGCCAGGCTGATTGCCGCCAGGTACGCGGAAATCATGTACACCTCGCCGTGGGCGAAGTTGATCATGCCGATGATGCCGTAGACCATTGTGTAGCCGATGGCGATCAGGCCGTAGACCGATCCGAGGGTCAAACCGTTGATAACTTGTTGCAGGAAAATACCGTCCATCATGCACTCTCACTAACTCGAGAGGCCACCGCGAACCCGGTGTCGATGAGCCCTTGTGAGGCGCACCTGGCCAGGTTCATGTGGCTCAGAAGAAAAATACCGGGTCGACATGACTGCAGAACCCATGACTCAAGCCAGGCCCCACGAAGGATATCGAGAGGCCCAGACCTGGCGGTGCGCTTATCTCACTTCTGTTTTTCCAGCTGGTGGTATTTGCCTGCGGCATCCCACTGGTAAACCACGTAGTCGGAGATTTTCAGGTCGCCCTTGCTATCCCATTCCTTCTTGCCCATCACGGTTTCCACCGGGTGCGCCTTGAGCCATTTGGCGGCTTCTTCACCTTTGTTCGACTTGGCACCGTTGAAGCCGGCAGCCAGGGCTTGCACCGAAGCGTAGGCGTACAGGGTGTAGCCTTCAGGCTCGTAACCGGATTTGCGGAAGGTATCCACGACAGCCTTGCTGTCTGGAATCAGGCGCGGGTCAGCACCGAAGGTCATGTACACGCCGTCGACGTAAGGAGCACCACCGGCAGTCGTGACCATTTCGTCGGTGACGATGCCGTCATCGGACATGAACTTGACGTCTTTCAGGCCTTGCTCACGCAGTTGATGGACCAGTGGACCGGCTTCCGGGTGCAGGCCGCCGAAGTAAAGGACATCAGCCCCTACCGAACGGACCTTGGTGATCAGGGCACTGAAATCTTTCTCGCCGCGGGTCAGGCCTTCTTCAAGAACCGGTTTCACGCCACGCGCGGTCAACTGCTTGGCCGTTGCGTCCGCCAGGCCTTTACCGTAGGTGTCTTTGTCGTTGATAACGGCAACTTTTTTGCCTTTCAGCACGTCGACGATGTAGTTGCCTGCGACGATACCTTGTTGGTCATCACGCCCGCACATACGCATCATGGCCGGCAGGCCACGCTCGGTGACCGTCGGGTTGGTAGAGCCCGGGGTGATTGCGATGATGCCGGCGTCGGAGTAGACCTCGGAAGCCGGGATGGTCGACGACGAGCAGAAGTGCCCGACCACGCCGATCACCTTGTCCTGGACCATTTTGTTCGCAACCGCCACAGCCTGTTTCGGTTCGCAGGCGTCATCGCCCTGGACCAGTACGATTTTTTCGCCGTTGATGCCGCCCTTGGCATTGATTGCATCCGCCGCCGCTTGCGCGCCTTTCATGTATTGCAAGCCGAAGGAAGCGCTAGGGCCGGTCATCGGACCTGCCACACCAAGTTTGACATCCGCCTGAACAAACGAAGAAACACCCAACGCAGCCGCCACTGCGAGAGCTACAAAGCCTTTCTTGTAAAACGTCTGGGACATGAGGTGGTGCTCCAAGGTTTTTTTAATTGGCACTGCGACTTCACTGAATGCTCAGAGCAAGGGCCGTGCCATCGGTTTTTTATTCTTCAAAAAGTCGCTGCTTTATTGTTATTTCGACTGTTTCGGGCCCTTTTTTATTGGGCGTGCAACCGTCTAAACCGCGGAAGGTGAAACCATTTTCTTTTTGAGGCGCAACCCTTGTGCGCCATCATTGCAACCGCAGCGCCAAACGACGTGCAACCAGCCTGTAACAGCATGCGTCACCGAACTGCACACTGCTGGTGCGCAACTGCTACAAACCCGCACCATTACAGGCTAGTCGCTGCGCCAAAAAGCGCCGCTTCGCGCAACATATTTCCTCGCTCAAATAACAATCCGCAGGCACTGGCCCGCGTGATAGAGCGAAAAACCGGCCTCGTACAGACAACTGCGCAGGCCCACCCCGGCCAGTGGCTGCATGGGTGCGAAGGGAATCGGTAGCGCCTGAGGATTTCCGTTACACAAATAATCGGCGAAGGCTTTACCGACTACCGTGCCCGTGGTCACGCCACGGCCGTTGTAACCGGTCACCGCCACTAAACCTGGTGCTGGCTCGAACAAGCGCATCAAGTGATCGGGGGTAAAAGCGATGCAACCGGTCCAGGTACATTCCCAGTCCACCGGTTTGAGGTAAGGGAAATAATGCTGCTGAACCCGGTCGGCCCAGGCCTTGAGGAACCACGTTGGTTTCTGATTGCCGTTGCCCAGGCTGCCGAGCAACAACCGGCCGTCTTTGTCGCGACGGATGCTGCTGAGCACCTGACGGGTGTCCCAGGAACCCTGGCCACCGGGCAGGATCAGTTGCGCGGCTTCTTCAGTCAGCGGCGCGGAAGCCACCTGATAGTAATAACCGGGGAAGAAATTACGCCGCAGTTCAGTCCAGTTGCCTTCGGTGTAGGCGTTGGAGGCGATCACCACCTGCTCGGCCATGACCGAACCGGCGTCGGTTTGCACCGACCAGCGTTGGCCCTGCCGTTCGAGTCGGGTCACTGCTGAATGATCGAACAGCTGACCACCCAGATCCGCGGCAGCCTTGGCCAGACCGCTGGTGTAAGCCATCGGATTGAGCGTGCCGGCGCGACGGTCGAGTAATGCGGCGGCGATCTTTTTGGTACCGGTAGCCTGCTCGCACGCCGCACCGGTCAACAACTCCACGGGCGCGCCGCGGCGCTTCCATTGTTCTTCACGACTGCGCAGATCGGCTTCGCCACGGGCGTTGTGCGCCATGTGCAGCGTACCCTCGCGACGCAACTGGCAATCGATGTTGTATTTGTCGATCAGGCTGAACACCAAAGCAGGCGCCGCGCCAAGCATGCGATTGAGCTGGCTGCCGATCGCTTCGCCGAACCCGGCTTCAATCTCGTCCGGGGGAATCCACATCCCGGCATTCACCAACCCGACGTTGCGCCCCGAACCGCCCTGCCCGCAGCGCTTGGCCTCGAGCACGCAGACGCTTTTGCCCTGCTCCAGCAAATGCACCGCCGCTGATAAACCGGTGAATCCGGCGCCGATCACGCAGACATCCACCGTCACCTCGCCCTTGAGCGCCGCCCGGTCAGGCCGTTGCGGCGTCAGTTTTTCCCATAAGCACTCTTCGCGTAACGGCATCGCCAGACTCCGATCAGAAACCCAACAAACAACAAACAACAAAGCAAAGCATCGCGGGCAAGCCTTGCTCCTACGGGACTTGTGCCGATGGAACCAAATTTGTAGGAGCAAGGCTTGCCCGCGATGAGGCCCTTCAGTCGAAGGTAATCCCCTGGGCCAGCGGCAACTCCAGTGAGTAGTTGACGGTGTTGGTCTGGCGACGCATGTAGCCGCGCCATGCATCGGAGCCGGACTCGCGACCGCCGCCGGTTTCTTTCTCTCCTCCAAAGGCGCCGCCGATTTCCGCGCCGCTCGGACCGATGTTGACGTTGGCGATGCCGCAGTCGCTGCCCACTGCCGACATGAACTGCTCGGCCTCACGCACGTCAGTGGTGAAGATGCACGACGACAGACCTTGTGGCACCGCATTGTTCAGGCGCAGCGCTTCGGCGAAGTCTTTATAGCCAACCACGTACAGAATCGGCGCGAAGGTTTCGCTGCGCACCACATCGCTCTGCTCCGGCATTTCGACGATGGCCGGCGAAACGTAGTAAGCGTTCGGGAACTTGTCTTCGAGCTGACGCTGGCCACCAAATACCCGGCCGCCTTCGCTCAAGGCTTGTTCCAGCGCGTCCTGCATGTTTTCAAAGCTGTGCTTGTCGATCAGCGGGCCAACCAGATTGCCTTCCAGCGGATGGCCGATGCGCACTTTGGAATACGCCGCCTTGAGGCGGGTGACGATCTCTTCCTTGACCGATTCATGGGCGATCAAGCGACGCAGAGTGGTGCAACGCTGACCGGCGGTGCCGACTGCACTGAACAGAATCGCCCGCACCGCCATGTCGAGGTCGGCGCTCGGGCCAAGGATCATCGCGTTGTTGCCGCCCAGCTCCAGAATGCTGCGAGCAAAGCGTGCGGCGATTTTCGGTGCCACTTCACGGCCCATGCGGGTGCTGCCGGTGGCGCTGATCAAGGCCACACGCGGGTCGTCCACCAGCGCTTCACCGGCATCGCGGCCGCCGATGATCACCTGGCTCAGGTACTCCGGCGCATCGCTGAAATTCTTCAATACGCGCTCGAACAGCGCCTGGCAGGCCAGTGCGGTAAGCGGGGTTTTCTCCGACGGTTTCCAGATCACCGAGTTGCCGCAGACCAGCGCCAGTGTGGTGTTCCAGGCCCAGACCGCGACCGGGAAGTTGAACGCGCTGATCACCCCGACCACGCCCAGTGGATGCCAGGACTCACGCATGTGGTGGCCCGGACGTTCGGAGGCGATGGTCAAACCGTAGAGCTGACGCGACAGACCGACGGCGAAGTCGCAGATGTCGATCATCTCCTGAACTTCCCCCAGACCTTCCTGAGTGATCTTGCCGGCTTCCCAGGACACCAGCTCGCCCAGATCAGCTTTGTACTCGCGCAGCACTTCGCCGAACTGGCGCACCAGTTCACCACGACGCGGCGCCGGAACCTTGCGCCAGAGGTCGAACGCATGCTCTGCGCGACTGACCTGCTGCTCGACTTCAGCAGCGCCTTCCCAGTTCACCGAGGCAATATGGCTGCCGTCGATCGGTGAATGCACGGGCTGTTTGCCGTTCTGGTACAGGGCCGGGTTCACCCCCAAGCGATCAAGCAATGCGGCAACCATGGGTCACTCCTTCAACGTGAAAAGCAGAAAATTCACAGCCCGCTGACGAGGGGCTTCAAGCCTATAGTTGTAGCCGCCCCGAGACTTGCCAACAAACGACGATTAAGCGAGATATCATTCCGTTTATTCATGCAAAGCGTTGCAACAAGAACAAGGGCCCTCCCATGCTGAATAAACGCCATTTGCCATCGATCACTGCGTTGCAGTGTTTCGAGGCGGTCACGCGTCACCTGAGCTTCACCCGCGCCGCCGAAGAGCTGAACCTGACCCAGAGCGCCGTGAGCAAACAGGTCGCGCAACTCGAAGAGCTGTTGCAGCACCTGCTGTTTCGCCGGGTACGTCGACGCCTGCAAATGACTCCGGCCGGGGATTTGTACCTGGTTGAAGTGCGAAAAATTCTCTCGCAAGTCGAGATGTCGACCCACTACCTGCGTTCCTACGGTGGTGAGACCGAAGTATTACGCGTGTCCACGCCTTCAACCTTCGGCGCTCGTTGGCTGGTGCCACGCCTGAAAGGCTGGCGCCTGCGGCATCCGCATATTCATCTGGACCTGTGCAACGAACACGAAGCCGACGACTTGCTGCAAGGGCGCAGCGACCTGGCGTTCTATTTCGGCCAGGGTTCGCGGCCCGGCACCGAGTGTCTGAAGCTGTTCGGCGAAGAGCTGGTGCCGGTTTGTGCACCGAGTAGCCTGCCGGAGCAGCCATTGACTGACCCGACGCAACTCAGCGATCTGGTGCTGCTGCAAAGCGCCTCGCGCCCTCAGGCCTGGCACGACTGGTTCGACAGCCAGGGTTACCAGACCGAGCACAGCTATCACGGTCCGCGCTTCGAAACCTTTTATATGTGCATCCGCGCCGCACAAGTCGGCTGCGGTGTCGCCCTGTTGCCGCGGTTTCTGGTGGAAGAGGAATTGGCCGACGGTAAATTGGTCATCCCCTGGCCGCACGCAATGCCCAGCAGCGATGCCTATTACCTGGCCTACCCCGAACACTCGGCAGAAGTGCCCAAGGTGCGCGATTTTGTCACCTGGATGCTGGAGCAGATCGATAACCCTGCGGCGACCTAGAATTGGAGCCACGCACACAACCTGTGGCAAATAGAATTTGTGGCGAGGGGGCTTGCCCCCGCTGGGTCGCGCAGCGGCCCGAAAACCTGCAATTACATTGCATCAGGCATACCGCGCTCATCGGATTTGGGAGTGCTGCGCACTCCGACGGGGGCAAGCCCCCTCGCCACAGGTAGCGCTCCACGCTAAAAAATGCTGGCAATACAGCCCGCCGATATGCGCCACTAGCCCTATTCATTGAAATAGCTGAAACGTCGCTACCCTCGGCGGCTGCCAGCCTGGAGATTCCCGTTATGAGCGAGAGTGTGTTTGCCGATCGCATCGTGCAGAACTTGCTCGACACCGACTTCTACAAACTGACCATGATGCAGGCGGTGCTGCACAACTACCCCAACGTTGAAGTCGAATGGGAGTTCCGCTGCCGCAACAGCGAGGATCTGCGCCCATACCTGGCGGAGATTCGTTTTCAGATCGAGCGTCTGGCTGAACTGAGCTTGAGCAACGATCAGTTGAGTTTCCTGGAGCGCATCAGCTTCCTGAAGCCGGATTTCCTGCGCTTTCTCGGCTTGTTCCGCTTCAATCTGCGCTACATCTACACCGGCATCGAGAACGGCGAGCTATTCATCCGTCTGCGCGGGCCGTGGTTGCATGTGATTCTGTTCGAAGTGCCGCTGCTGGCGGTGGTCAGCGAAGTGCGCAACCGCTATCGCTACCGTGAAGTCGTCATGGAGCAAGCGCGCGAGCAGCTCTATCGCAAGTTCGACTGGCTGAGCGCCAATGCCAGCGCCGATGAGCTCTCGCACCTGCAGGTGGCAGATTTCGGCACTCGCCGGCGCTTCTCCTACCGCGTGCAGGAAGAAGTGGTGAACGTGCTCAAGCACGACTTCCCCGGACGCTTTGTCGGCACCAGTAACGTGCACCTGTCCCGCGAACTGGACATGAAGCCGCTCGGCACCATGGCTCACGAATGGATCATGGCGCACCAGCAACTTGGCCCGCGACTGATCGACAGCCAGAGCGCCGCCCTTGATTGCTGGGTTCGCGAATACCGCGGCCTGCTGGGCATCGCCCTGACCGACTGCATCACCACCGATGCCTTCCTGAGTGATTTCGACCTGTATTTCGCCAAGCTCTTTGATGGCTTGCGCCATGATTCCGGGGATCCGATTGCCTGGGCCGAAAAAGCCATTGCCCACTACCATAAGCTCGGTATCGAGCCGATGAGCAAGACGCTGGTGTTCTCCGACAGCCTGACGCTGCCAAAATCGCTGGAGATATTCCGCGCGTTGCATGGTCGAATCAATGTCAGTTTCGGCATTGGCACCAACCTGACGTGCGATATTCCGGGTGTCGAGCCGATGAGCATCGTGCTTAAAATGGCAGCCTGCAATGGTCAGCCCGTCGCCAAGATTTCCGATGAGGCCGGCAAGACGCACTGCAAAGACCCGAATTTCGTCGCCTATTTGCGACATGTGTTTCAAGTACCTGCCGCCCTCTCTGGCACATCAAGCAAGGAGTGAATTCATGCAAGCCGTACAGCGTGAGATTGCTGAACAGCTCAAGGTCCAACCGCCCTTCGCCGATCATGCAGCCCTGGAGGCTGAGATCGCACGGCGGATTACCTTTATCCAGGATTGCCTGGTCAATTCCGGACTTAAGACGCTGGTGCTGGGCATCAGCGGCGGCGTCGACTCGTTGACCGCCGGCCTGATGGCCCAGCGGGCCATGCGCGAGTTACGTGAGCGCACCGGTGACGCGGGCTACAAGTTCATCGCCGTACGCTTGCCGTACGAAACCCAGTTCGATGAACACGATGCGCAAGCCTCGGTGGACTTCATCGCCCCGGATGAGCGCCACACCGTGAACATCGGCCCGGCAGTCAAGTCGCTGGCCAGTGAAGTCGCGGCCTTCGAAGGCAAGCACGCGGTCTGGGTGGACTTTGTATTGGGCAACACCAAGGCGCGGATGCGCATGGTTGCGCAATACACCATCGCCGGCGCCGCCCACGGTCTGGTGATCGGCACTGACCACGCAGCAGAAGCGGTGATGGGTTTCTTCACCAAGTTCGGTGACGGCGCCTGCGACCTCGCACCGCTGAGCGGCCTGGTAAAAAACCAGGTCCGGGCCATCGCCCGCAGCTTCGGCGCACCGGAGTCGCTGGTGGAAAAAATCCCGACCGCCGACCTTGAAGACCTGTCCCCCGGCAAACCGGATGAAGCGTCCCACGGCGTGACCTATGCCGAGATCGACGCGTTCCTGCATGGGGAACCGGTGCGTGAAGAGGCGTTCAAGATTATCTGTGATACGTATCGCAAGACCCATCACAAAAGGGTGATGCCGTTCGCGCCGTAAGTGGTGGCAGGTAAATAAAAAAAAGCCCACTGGAGGAGTGTTCCTTAGTGGGCTTTTTATTGCATTAATGATGCTGCGCGCCTGCTCTCAGGCCCCGTCAGGTCGATCAGGAACAGGCGTATCGTGCAGATCAAGGCAATGGCTTGTCAGGATCAATACGGTAGATAGTCCAGGCAGGTGACGTGATTATTGTTTGATGCTCCACCACTACAAAGACGTTGGCCCTTGACGTGAGCGTCGATACATCACTCCAGTCACCGTCAGGCGTGGCCGTCACTCGTTTCAGGCCTGTACCATTCTTGTGAAGCGAAAAGGTCTGCGCAGGCTTTGCCTTACCCCGCAAGCTTACGAATTCGGCAGAACTCTCAGCTCCATTGGGAATGCTCGCGCTTTCAATGTAGGGGGCACCGACGGTAACGGTCCAGGTATCGGATTGTTGGACGCCATCGCGCTCTTCAGTATGAAACTTGCAGACTCCGGCACTTAATTCGTCGGTGTCGTACTTCCACTGAGTTCCAGTAGTGCTCGCACCGCCCAACAGAATGCCCCCCGAAAAAACATCGACTTTTCCCTCCATCATCGCAACCGTCCCCTTGAGCGTCAGCTTGGTGTCGAGTGTCGCCCATGTATTGGCGACAAGGTTGCCCCTGGAGTCCATCACGTCAGTGATTTGCAGTGTTACTCCCGATGCTTTCACGGTATAGACCCGCTCCTCGAAATCAAACGCCTGGGTCTCGTCGTCTTCCTGGTTCAGCGCGACCCTGACAATGACCTTCAACGGCGAACCATCGAGCAACACCCTGAAGTAGCTATAAGGCACCTTCACCTCGCGATAACCGCGAGTAACCCAGGCTTTGTCCACGGGTTCCGATTGCAACACTGTAAGCGGGTGATCGGCATGACCGCCTCTCTTGCCCTCCAGGTAAACCCAACACCGCTGCCGCTCGGCAACCAGCGGCCAGTTTTTCAAATGCAGCGTGAGATCGGCGGGGTTGGTGGTCAGATGCAGTCCGGGGCCGCTGCCGTTGTTCTCTGCCTCGATAATCAGGGCCGCTTCCAACTCGTTTTTTGCCAAGGGGTGCACGTTGAGCACCAGGTTTGGAGAGGGTTTCGGTTCCTCTCCGTCCCGAATGATGAAGTACCTCACCGTCATTGTTTGGCCCAGATGAAACGCAACAACCTTTTTGTCCAAATTCAAAGTCCTGGGGTCACGCCCCCCCAGAGGCAATTCCGGGCTTTTGTAGTTCCCGCCCTCAGGGGTGCCGGGGTCACCAACGATTTCGACGTAGAACTTGTCATCAGGCAGCAGGTTCTTCGTAGGTATCAGCGCCCTGAACCTGGAAATAGTGCTGGTCGGCTCCAGATTGACGTCATCCAGCGCCTGCTCGACCTTCAGCGGGTCGAGGTCCGGGATGGAGGCGTGTGTTTGGGCAGCGATAACTTGAGCGGTCATGAGCAATGTCCTTCTCGCAAGAGTCGCCGCGACGTGAACGGCAGCGTTGGCGCCATCTAACACCCGATTTCGAGGCGCTGACCACTGTCAGCAATAACAGGTCGGCAGTGGATTCCGATCAACGGCATGCGTGTCTGAAGGTCGAAAGGCACGGCCTTAGGTTTGAATTGACGCTAGTAGAAAACGACCCAGTAAGGTGACTTAAGCGTTGACCCTTGCAAGCTCACGCACCAGTCAAAACTAGGTTGTTTATCAGGATAAAGTGTATAGGGCCACGACCAGGAACCATTCTCGTCCACCGGCGCTGTTCCCCATTGGCTTGCGACATGGTAGATATCAAGCACCGACCCAGGCTGCCCCTTTCCGTACAACCACATACGTGGCTCATCAGCCACACCTCCGTTGGGAACAGACGCACTGGCGATGTAAGGGATACCCATGCTAACGCCCCAGCGATCAGATTCCGGCTGGCTGCCATCACGCTTTTTAACGGTGAAGCGACGGTAACCAATAGATAAAGGACCGGTGGTGTATACCCACTGGCTACCGTTCATCTCGGCCGGCCCCAACAACTGGCCATTTGCATAAACATCGACCTGCCCCCCACCGGCAACCGAACCCTCGAGTTTGATGCGGGTGTCGAGGGTCGCCCACTCCCGAGCGATGGGGTTGCCTATGGAATCCATCATTGCGGTGATTGCCGGCGAATCGATCGGTGCTTTCACGTTAACGATCCAGGTCCTTGATAACGGACCGCTACCAGGCAGTGCCTTGATCTTGAACGCGCATACCTTGGGGGACAGCACCTTCGTCTCAAACTCCCACTTGTTCTTGTCAACCCCGACTATACGAGCCTTGCCCAGCAGATCGTAGCCGTCATAAACCTCAGGCACTCCCCCCGGTCCAACCCAGCCTTTGAGCATCAAGGGAGTTTGGGTAGCTATATCATTTTCGACAATCCGAACACCCGCGGCGTCCCTCACGTCGTATATATGTGAACCGCTACCGCCCTTCACTGTAACGGTCCAGACTTTTGAATCCAATCCACTGCTAACGGCCTTGATCCCCTGCGTGTATGCACTCAGCCAAGTCAGTTCGAACGTCCACGTCCCGTCTTCAGGTTTGGCCGTGCCCTTCAGTTCAGCCCCGACATAAATCTGGACTTCTTCACCCGCCGCACCTTCAAGCCAAAGCGTGGTGGCCCAGGTCTCGCCTTTGTCAGCAACGGGATTGCCGTCGAGATCCGTCACCTTGGTGATGACAGGCTCCACCACAGCCGCTTTAACGGTATAGCTTCGCACCTGCGAGAGGTTCGCCTTGCTCTCGTCATCAACCTGATCAAACGCAACCTTGTATTCAAGACTCAGCTTCGATCCATTGACCAGTTTCTTGAGCTCGCTGTAACGAACGGCTACGTCGATATAACCAAGGGGGATCCAAGCCTTATCGACCGCTTCCTTGAACAGATCTTTTTCGTAATGGGTGCCATCCGCGTTCTTGCCCTTCAACCTGATCCAGCACCATTGCCCTTCGGCAATCAGCGGCCAGAAATCAATGCGTACCGTCCGGTCTTCGGTGTCGGTGGTCAGGTCCAGTACGCTCCCGGTACCGTCGTCATCCCTTCCGAAAATCCGACATTGCTCCAGCGCGTCCGCTGGCAGGTCCAACACGTTCAACACAAGCGGCTCGGAGTCCGGCGAAGTTATCCCGTCACGTGTGATCCTGTAGATCAGGGTCATTATGTTGCCTAGAAGGAACGCGACGACCTCCTTATTCAGATTCAACGTCCGGGGACTTGTAAACCCGACATCCAATAAAGGACTCTCGTACGAACCCCGTGAATCAGAGCCGGGACCACCGACGAGAGAAACCTGGAGTTTGTCGGTAGGTAACAATCCCGTTGTCGGTATTTTCGCCGTCAGCTTGGTGCGGACATCAAGCGGGGGGAGATTTTCGTTATCCCGTGCCTGTGCGATCGTCAGCTGCTTGAGGTCCGGGACGGGATCACTTTTTGTGGGAGCGATAACGTGAGCAGTCATGGGCAAGGTCCTTCTCAGAGATGTCGCCGCAACCTCAGCGGCAGCGTCGACGTTCATCCAGCATTCGGCTCAGACGCGCTGACCATTGCCGCGTCATCGGAGTCTGTCATCGCCGTGATTGGATCCAGGGGGGAAATAACAAGATACGCGGTCGGTGATGTGACTTCGTTCCCATAAAACGCTTTAACTCCAAGACGCTGATAATGGTCAGGATCGAGGGTCAATATGCGGGTCCACTCTCTGTTGGCATCAGCTTTGAAGCGTTCACCGATGGGATCGTCTTTATTACAAACCTGGAGCTCCCTATCGCTTTTCGCTGTCCCGGTTAACTTGACCGTTCGATCATAGGTCGAGCCAAAGTGGGGAATAGGACGATTCAAGGAGTCTGTGATCGATGTAATGACAGGACTGTCAACTTCCACAACATGGAGTTCCCACCCAAACGAATCCAAGTCGTCGTCAATATGGCTGACGAAAATAACATGACGTCGTATTTTCAACCCGCTCACGGTGCAACGCCATACTCCGTCAGGGTCCACATCGACGAGTGGCAAGCTCCTGTCAAGGCCATAGACGTTTATGCTGAGCTTTCCACCAGGGTTGGCTTTCCCCTCCAACGTCACGGCAGATTCAAACGTCGCGCCGTATTCGGGGATATGCTCCCGCCTGGAGTCCGTGACCCGGGTGATGATGGGAACGCCTTCGCGCAAAAAGAAAACTATCCAAACCGCTGAGTACTTGCCATCAGATGCGATAGCAGCAAAGCGCGTCAGATTAAGGTTTGTCTTTTTGAACTCGTACTCCCACTCCCCCTGGCTATCGGCAACGACGCTCCCCCCTTTACTCATCCAGACCTTCTGATGAGCAGCAGCGGTGCCCTTCAGTTTTACGCCGTTCGCGGTTGTGAACGCTCCGTTTGAGAGCTCCACCCCATTGAAGTCTGTCATCCCAATGATTTCGGGTCTCGCTACTATGGCGTTTTTAACGGCATAGCTTCGCACCACCGAACTGTGCACCTTGCTCTCGTCCTCAAGCTGATCAAATGCAACCTTGTACTCAATTGTCAGGTCCGATCCATCGGCCAACGCCTCCAGATCGCTATAGAGAACAGGCAAGTCAATGTGGCCACGGGTAATCCAGCCCCGATCGACCTTCCCCAAAAACACGGTTGACTCGTAGTCGTTACCATCTGCGTTTTTGCCCTTCAGAGTGACCCAGCAAGGTTGCCCTTCGGCAATCAGCGGCCAGAGGACAATGCGCATCGTCCGGTCTTCGGTGTCAGTGGTCAGGTCCAGTACGCTCCCGGTACCGTCGTCATCCCTTCCGAAAATCCGACATTGCTCCAGCGCGTCCGCTGGCAGGTCCAACACGTTCAACACAAGCGGCTCGGAGTCCGGCGAAGTTATCCCGTCACGTGTGATCCTGTAGATCAGGGTCATTATGTTGCCTAGAAGGAACGCGACGACCTCCTTATTCAGATTCAACGTCCGGGGACTTGTAAACCCGACATCCAATAAAGGACTCTCGTACGAACCCCGTGAATCAGAGCCGGGACCACCGACGAGAGAAACCTGGAGTTTGTCGGTAGGTAACAATCCCGTTGTCGGTATTTTCGCCGTCAGCTTGGTGCGGACATCAAGCGGGGGGAGATTTTCGTTATCCCGTGCCTGTGCGATCGTCAGCTGCTTGAGGTCCGGGACGGGATCACTTTTTGTGGGAGCGATAACGTGAGCAGTCATGGGCAAGGTCCTTCTCAGAGATGTCGCCGCAACCTCAGCGGCAGCGTCGACGTTCATCCAGCATTCGGCTCAGACGCGCTGAGCATTGTCAGCGCGTACCTGATCAACACTCTGTTACTTCGCTGGCTCGACCTTGCGCACTCGATAGAGATTTGACTTCGGCGAGCCCTCGCCCGGCGCGGATGCTACGTAGTGAAATTCCCTGACCTCTGGTCCGATGTATATCGCCGACGTCCATTTTCCCTGTGCATCGGCATTGACAGTGATTTCCACATCACTGAGAAGCTCATGAAGGGTGAGCATCCCATTAGCAGGCCCTACACCCGATAGCGTAAACGCCTGTCCGGAAGTCTCTCCGTAAGGCGGGATGATCGTCGTACCCGCAAGGTCGGTTGCCTGCTCGATAATAGGTGTTCCAACAGCGAGTACTGCCAGCCACCAAAGCATGGGGGATTCGGCATCCTCGGCACTCAGCGACAAGTGATAGTAGTGAACGTTCAAACCACTCAGGGAAAGCCGCCAGTAGCCGTTCAGGTCAGCAACGACAGTTTTCAGCTCATCGAAAACATCACTGAGGGTGACCGTTGCGCTGGGCTGAGCAGTGCCTGTGAGTGTGATCGTGGTGGTGGTTATGGCGCCGCCAGGGAGGACTGGTTTGCCTTGAGCGTCTTTGGCAGCAATGATGGCGAGCTTCCCGTCCGACGGACCGGGCACCACGAAAACGTTATAGATCTGCGACTCCAGCCCGCTCACAATGCCCTTCACCGTGATGTTCTGATCACCCGGTCTCAGACCCTCCAGTTGATAGTACAGAACACCGTCCCCATTAGTGGCCGCCTGATCCCCCGGTACACCATTGAGCAAAATCCTGAGTTGTTCGAACTTGCCGGCCTTGATTGTCAGATCGAGCGTTGTAGCTTCACTGATCGATTCATGGGGGACATCATTGTTGCTGGAGTCTTGGGCTGATTCGATTACGGGGCTTTCCGTTTGCACTGGCTGTACGGTAACGGTCCAGGGATCCGACTGCTGCCCACTGGCACCCTGCTCCTTGACCGTGAAAACATGCTCGCCAGGAGACAATTCCACTGTAGTGAACGTCCACGTGGTCCCCGTCACCGTGACTTCATCCAGCCGATTGGCGCCGTCGTAAATGTCGAGTTGTTTACCTTCAGCTACCGTGCCTGTGAGCGTCAACGGCGTTTTGCTGGTCGTATCGGGATTGCTGATCGCGGTGCCGTCGGAGTCTTTCACTTCGCCGATTGCGGGTTTCACCGCCACCGCTTCTACGGTAACGGTCCAGGGCTCCGACTGCTGCCCACCGGCATCCTGCTCCTTGACCGTGAAAACATGCTCGCCAGGAGACAACTCCACTGTAGTGAACGTCCACGTGGTCCCCGTCACCGTGACTTCATCCAGCCGATTGGCGCCGTCGTAAATGTCGAGTTTTTTACCTTCAGCTACCGTGCCTGTGAGCGTCAACGGCGTTTTGCTGGTCGTATCGGGATTGCTGATCGCGGTGCCGTCGGAGTCTTTCACTTCGCCGATTGCGGGTTTCACCGCCACCGCTTCTACGGTAACGGTCCAGGGATCCGACTGCTGCCCACCGGCACCCTGCTCCTTGACCGTGAAAACATGCTCGCCAGGAGACAACTCCACTGTAGTGAACGTCCACGTGGTCCCCGTCACCGTGACTTCATCCAGCCGATTGGCGCCGTCGTAAATGTCGAGTTTTTTACCTTCAGCTACCGTGCCTGTGAGCGTCAACGGCGTTTTGCTGGTCGTATCGGGATTGCTGATCGCGGTGCCGTCGGAGTCTTTCACTTCGCCGATTGCGGGTTTCACCGCCACCGCTTCTACGGTAACGGTCCAGGGATCCGACTGCTGCCCACCGGCACCCTGCTCCTTGACCGTGAAAACATGCTCGCCAGGAGACAACTCCACTGTAGTGAACGTCCACGTGGTCCCCGTCACCGTGACTTCATCCAGCCGATTGGCGCCGTCGTAAATGTCGAGTTTTTTACCTTCAGCTACCGTGCCTGTGAGCGTCAACGGCGTTTTGCTGGTCGTGTCGGGATTGCTGATCGCGGTGCCGTCGGAGTCTTTCACTTCGCCGATTGCGGGTTTCACCGCCACCGCTTCTACGGTAACGGTCCAGGGCTCCGACTGCTGCCCACCGGTACCCTGCTCCTTGACCGTGAAAACATGCTCGCCAGGAGACAACTCCACTGTAGTGAACGTCCACGTGGTCCCCGTCACCGTGACTTCATCCAGACGATTGGCGCCGTCGTAAATGTCGAGTTTTTTACCTTCAGCTACCGTGCCTGTGAGCGTCAACGGCGTTTTGCTGGTCGTATCGGGATTGCTGATCGCGGTGCCGTCGGAGTCTTTCACTTCGCCGATTGCGGGTTTCACCACAGCAGCTGCCTTAACGGTATAGCTTCGCACCTCCGAGAGGTTCGCCTTGCTCTCGTCATCGACCTGATCAAACGCAACCTTGTACTGAAGCGTCGCGTCTGTTCCATCGCCAAACAGCTTCAGCTCACTGAAAAGAACAATCACCTCGATGTAACCAAGGGTGATCAAGGCCTGATCGACCGGCCCCTCGAACAGGGTTAACTCGTAGGAATCACCGTTCTTGTCCTCGCCCTTCAGCACGATCCAAAGCAATTGCCCTTCGGCAATCAGCGGCCAGATATCAACGCGCGCCGTCCGGTCGTCGGTGTCGGTGGTCAGGTCCAGTTCTTGCCCGGTACCGTCGTCATCCTTCCCGAAGATCACCCCCTTCGTCAGATCCTCAAGCTTAAAGCCGAGCACGTTCAATTCGAGCTCGTCGGAAGTGACCGACGTTTCACCATCGCGATTGACGGTGTATTCCACCTTGATCTTTTTGCCCAGATTAAAAGCAGTGAGCTTTGGTTCCAGAAACAAGGTCCTGAGAGCGGGTGAGCTGAACTTCAACACAGGACTCTCATACGAACCGCGTGGATCGGCACTCTCGCCCGTGACTTTGACGGAGAACGAGTCGGTCTCCAGCAATTCCTGATCCTCCCGTTTGATTTCTGCAGTCAGCCGGCCGGTGGTGTAAACCTCCATCGGATTAAGCTCGCGGCTACCCAGCGCCTGCTTGATGCTCGGCTCTTCAAGAGACTCCGGGAGGTCAACGTGTATTTTGGGAGCGTCTTCTTGAGCAGTCATGAGCAATCTCCATCTCGCAAGAGTCGCCGCAACATGAGCGGCAGGGCTGGCGCTCATCTAACACCCGCCCCCGAGACGCTGACCACTGTCAGAAATAACAGGTAGGCCGTGGTTTCCGACCAGCGGTAGGAATTACATAGCCAGAGCGCTGAGCGGGTTTGGCCCGCGCATAAACGAAAAAACGCCCCGGAGGGGCGTTTTTCATGACGGCTGGACCTGCCTGATTACTTCAGGACAACAGCGCCTTTCATCATCGAGTTGTGGCCTGGGAACGAGCAGAAGAACTGATAGCTTTCGCCAGCGGTCAGCTTCGATACATCGAAGGTCACCGAGTCTTTCTCGCCGGCACCGATGATTTTGGTGTGGGCGATGACGCGAGCGTCACCTTCTTTCAGGTAGTTCTTGTCGATGCCGGCGGCCATGCCATCGGTAGTGATGCCAGCCATGTCTGCGGTTTTGCTCAGCACCCAGTTATGACCCATGACGTTCTTCGGCAAGCTGCCGGAGTGGGTCAGGTTGACGGTGAAGGTCTTGCAGCTCTTGTCGATGGTGATTTCCTTGGTGTTGAAGGACATCTGATCGGTGGAGTCGACATCGACCTTGCACTCTGCAGCCATCAATTGGCTGCTGGCCAGTGTCAGCAGGGATACCGCAACGAGTTTGGCAAACATGGTGAATCTCCAAGGCAGGGTTAACAAAATCCGTAGGGCATAAAGACTGCCTGAAATTTCTGCAAGTGCCTATGACCTGAATCAAGAATTGTATACAACTTTCGGGCTATGACATTGATCGAAACAATTAACCGGCCAGACCTCTGGCGCGCACCTATGATCGATTTGTCATCCCACTCTGGAGCGCCTGTCATGTCCTTCAATAGCCTGTTGTGCAGTTTGCTCGCCGCCTACGCCTGTGGCGCCAGCGGTACCTATGAAAGGCCTCGCTGCGAGGAATAGCCCTTGGAACACCCAAGGTCTGCCATTACTCTGGGGTCATCACTGACCATGGAGTAAGGCATGTCTTTAGCGTCTGTTTGTGTATTTTGCGGCGCCAGCACCGGCACTGACCCGGCGTATCGGCAAGCGGCGATCGCCCTCGGCCAGGCGCTGGCCCGGCGCAAGCTGACGCTGGTGTATGGCGGCGGTGCTGTCGGCTTGATGGGTATCGTGGCCGATGCGGCACTGGCGGCGGGTGGCGAAGTGATCGGGATCATCCCCGAAAGCCTGAAGAACTCGGAAATCGGCCACACCGGCCTGACGCGTCTGGAAGTGGTCGACGGCATGCATGCACGCAAGGCGCGCATGGCCGAGCTGAGTGACGCGTTTATCGCTCTGCCGGGCGGCCTCGGCACCTTTGAAGAGCTGTTCGAAGTCTGGACCTGGGGCCAGCTCGGTTACCACGGCAAACCGCTGGGACTGCTGGAAGTGAACGGCTTTTACAGCAAACTCACTGCATTTCTTGATCATGTCGTCGGCGAAGGCTTCGTTCGCGAGCATCACCGTGACATGCTGCAAATGAGCGAATCGCCGCAGGATCTGCTGGATGCGCTGGATGCCTGGCAACCGGTGGTAGCACCAAAATGGGCCGGGCAAAAACCCAGCTAACCCTTGACCCCGGTTTAAAGGCAGAATACGCGCCGCTCAACCTCACCTTCGACCCCAGAGGATCGCCCATGGCTAAACCTAATTACTCCTTCGCCAAACGTCAAAGAGACTTGGCCAAAGAGCAGAAGAAAGAGGAAAAGTTGCAACGCAAGAAAGCTGCCGCCGATGAAGAAACCGGCGCACTGAACCCCGATGCAGAAGGTGAAGTGGTTGCTGATGACGCTGTTGAAGCACCGAAAGATCAGGCGCCCGACGCCTGAGACCCACAGGGTTTGATGTTCTGATCAAACCCACCGGATCTGTGTCCAGGGTCGGCAGTCATGCTGCCGACCCTCACAGCCTCCACATTCGATTTGCACAAATCCCCAAAGCACAACCCACCCGACATTGGTCTTCAGAGAACCTGTGGCGAGGGAGCTTGCTCCCGCTCGGCTGCACAGCAGCCGTAAAACCAGCGAATGCGTTTTACCTGATACGCCGCGCGTGCAGGTTTTGGGTCCGCTGCGCGGCCCAACGGGAGCAAGCTCCCTCGCCACAGGAAACCTGCGCATTCAAGAACCGCGTTCATCCAATGGCATCACGGTCACCTGCACTTCCGGATCATGGCTGCCGCCGCCCAGTATTACTCCACGCAATGGCGAGACATCGGAAAAATCCCGGCCCCAGGCCAGCGTGATGTGCTCCAGCGCCGGTTGCACGTTGTTGGTAGGGTCGAAATCAACCCAGCCCAGCACCGGACAGAACACCGAAACCCAGGCATGGGATGCGTCGGCGCCGATCAATCGGGGCTGGCCCGGTGGTGGCTGGGTCAGCAGATAACCACTGACGTAACGCGCCGCCAATCCGCGGGAACGCAGGCAAGCGAGCATCAGGTGCGCAAAGTCCTGACAGACCCCGCGCCGACGTTCCAGCACTTCCACCAGTGGCGTCGCGACCTGAGTTGCCTCGGCGTCAAAGGTGAACTCGCTGAAGATTTTTTCCATCAGCGCCTGAACGCCCAGCATCAATGGACGGCCCAGCGCAAAACAGCTTTCGGAGAACTCGACGAAGCTGCTCTTCAAGTGCACATACGGCGACTCAAACCGATAGCGGCACGCATCCATTAGCTGCGGCGCAATCGGCTGACTGCTGTAGGTCAACGCGCTACGGGTCATGTCCCAGGCCGGCGATTGATTGAAATCGTGCACCGGCCGGGCCAGCACTTCGACGGTCAGCCGGGCATTGACCAGCAGTTCGTCGTGAGGCCTTTCAAACGCCAGCCGGGTCAGCGGATTGCCAAACACGTCCAGCTCATCGCGGCGCGAAGTCGGCTCCGGGCTGATCTGCAATTGCTGATCGATGCAACGCTGCCAGGCGCAATGCCGTGGCCACAAATGAGCGAGTTGCTGGGCCAGCGAGACCGGGCTGTCATAGTGATAATGGGTGTCGTGGAGAATCTGGTAACGGGCGCTCATCAGACGGACACCGTGCGCTGGCTGACATCATCGACATGGGCGAAGTGCCGCAACGCGAGACGATCAGACACCTGATTGCTGACATCGGCGATTTCTTGCAGCAGATCCGCCAATCCACTGAGGGCTGCGCGGACGCTGGCTTCGCCGAACAACCCGTTCTCCAGGCAACCGAGATCGAATCGCGCCAGACGCTCGACCAACGAAGGCAACGCCAGATCGCGCGGCAGACCAAAATCATCGTTCAGGCGTTTGAGGGTCCGGGTCACCAGTTTCAACTGGAACAATACGCCGTGAGGGTTCTGCTCATCGAGCAGCAACACATCGAGCACCGGAATCAATTGCGCCACCGCCAGGTAGCGGGAGCGGTAGGTGATGCTGCTGTTGCCCAGCTCCAGCAGCCATTCCAGCCCGGCTTGATCGAAAGCCCCGGCGCCGCGCAGGAACGCGGCCAGGCTGCTACCAAGAAACTGCAATCGCTCGATCCGCCGCCCGATCATCAAAAAGCGCCAGCCTTCATCGCGGGTCATGTCGTCCAGCGCAAAGCCCGATAGCGCCGCGAGCGACATGACCAGGCGGTTGAGGAAATCCAGCCGCTCACCAAAATCCGGCTCTTCGGTTTCCAGCTCCATGGCATCGCGCTGCAACTCCACCAACGCCTGCCAGTTCTCTCGCGAGAGTTTGCCGCGCACCTGGGAGGCTGCCCACTGCAAGCGTTGCAGGTTGGAGCGCAGGCTGAAGGCCCAATCATCACCGCACAATGCCGTCAGCAAACGCTCGGGCAATTCACCTTCGTCGGGCAATAACAACAGGCTTTCACCGAGATCGACCGCGGCCTGCAAGGCTTGCGGATCGTCGCCGTCGACGTAACGCGTGAGCATGATCCGCAGCAGCCGCGCACTGTCGTCGCAGCGCTCGCAATAGCGGCCGAACCAGAACAGGTTTTCGACCACCCGCGACGGCAGGTAGGGATCGCGTCGCACCAGATCATGCACGCCAAGGGTTCGCTGGGTTTTCCATTGCTCGCCGATCGGCGCTCGCTCACCCAACACCCAGGTGTCCTTGCTTGCGCCGCCGCGCTGCATCGACACCACCTCGGCATCGGGTTCCGCCGCAACCCGGGTCAAGCCGCCGGGCAGCACCCGATAGCCGTCTTGACTGGCCACTGCGTAAACGCGCATGCCAATCGCCCGGTGCTGCAACTGGCCGTCTTCGGCTTGCCAGATTGGCGCCTGCGACAGCTGCGCCAGTTCTTGCGCCACATAGGCATAAGGCCGTGCCTGCATGCGCTCAGAGAGGTCCTGGCGCTGTTTTTCACTCAAGTCACGGCCCAATACCGAGGCAAAGCTCTGCGAGGGGAACGCCGGTTTGATCAGCAGTTCAGGCATTTTCTCCAGGGCCTGCGCCAACACCGGAGGCTCGCCGCACCACCAGGTGGCAATGGACGGCAGGATCAGTTCTTCGCCGAACAGGAATTGATTGATCTTCGGCAAAAAGCCCAACAGCCCCGGCGACTCCAGTACGCCACTGCCCAAGGCATTGGCCACCAGCACCCGCCCCTGTCGAACCGCGTCAAGCAGGCCCGGCACACCAAGCGCCGAGTCGGTGCGCAACTCCAGCGGATCGCAGAAATCATCGTCGAGCCGACGCATGATCGCGTGAACCCGACGCAGGCCGCTGAGGGTTTTCAGGTAGACCGTGGCATCGCGTACGGTCAGGTCACCGCCCTCAACCAATGGATAACCCAGTTGGCGAGCCAGATACAGGTGTTCGAAATAGCTCTCGTTGAATCGTCCCGGCGTCAGCAACACCACCAGCGGCACTTCATCGGCACTCGGTGCCTGACGTGCGAGGGTTTCCTGCAAGGTACGGAAGAACCCGGCCAAATGCTGCACCTGCAAATCACGGTACAACTCCGGAAAGGCCCGCGACACGATGGTGCGGTTTTCCAGCGCGTAACCGGCACCGGACGGCGCTTGAGTCCGATCCGCCGTGACCCACCAACGCCCATCGGGCGTGCGCGCCAAATCCACCGCGTACAGATGCAAAAAGACCCCGTCCGGCGGTTGGATGCCCTGACAGGGCCAGAGGAAATTGTTATGGCCGAACACCAGTTCTGCCGGCAGCAGGCCTTCGGCAATCAAGCGCTGCGGGCCATACAAATCCGCCAGTACCGCGTTGAGCAAACGCGCACGCTGGGCGATCCCGGCGGACAACTGCTGCCACTCATCAGCCGCCATCACATGGGGCAGCAGGTCCAGTTCCCATGGACGATCAGCGCCTTTGGGGTCGGCGTAAACATTGTAGGTGACGCCGTTTTCCTGAATCTGTCGTGCCAGCAAGGCTTGCCGTTGCAGCAGTTGCGCGGGCGTGCTGCGTTGCAACTGATCGAACAGCCGTCGCCAGTGCGGGCGCACCGCACCGCTATCGTCGAGCAATTCGTGATAGGTGCCCGGCGTAAGCGGGTAACGGTCAAGCAGGTCAGGCATGGAAAGCTCGGCAGCCAGCAATGAAAAGTCAGATTAACGCAGACCTTTGACGCCCGGATAGACGAATAATCCGGACGTCGTGTCTGATTCAGAAACGTCGCAAATCAAGCGTCATCGGCAGCTCGTCGTTAAGGGTCAGCGTTGGCACCGGCAAGGTTCCCGGGCTGTGTCCGAGACGGAAGAACCGCGCCATCCGCCGGCTCTCGGCCTCATTGGCGTTTACCGGCAGGCTGTCGTAATTGCGCCCGCCCGGGTGGGCGACGTGGTACTGACAACCGCCCAGCGAGCGTTGCATCCAGGTGTCGAGCAGGTCGAACACCAGCGGCGCGTGCACCGGGATGGTCGGTTGCAGGCAGTTCGCCGGTTGCCAGGCGCGAAACCGCACGCCGGCAACAAACTCGCCGACCCGCCCGGTCGGTTGCAGCGGTACCGGGATGCCGTTGCAGGTCAGCACGTAACGTTGCGGCGCCAGGCCTGTGAGCTTGACCTGCAAACGCTCCAGCGACGAGTCGACATAACGCACCGTGCCGCCGGCCGAGCCCTCCTCACCCAGCACATGCCAAGGCTCCAGCGCCTGACGCAGTTCCAGCTCGATGCCGCTGACCGCGTAATCGCCAACCTTGGGAAAGCGGAACTCCAGATGCGCGGCAAACCACTCGGCGCGCAGCGCATAGCCGGCGGCGTTAAGGTCGACGATCACATCGGCGAAGTCCTGCTCGATGACGTGCGGCAACAGGAAACGGTCGTGCAACTCGGTGCCCCAACGCGCCAGCTTGGCCGGTGCATACGGTTCGCGCCAGAACCGCGCCACCAGCGCCCGCAACAACAATTGCTGAGCCAGGCTCATGCGCGCATGGGGTGGCATTTCAAAGGCGCGCAGTTCCAGCAGACCGAGGCGCCCGGTGGCGCCATCCGGCGAATAGAGTTTATCGATGCAGAACTCGGCACGATGGGTGTTGCCCGTGACGTCGATCAGCAGGTTGCGCAGCAAGCGGTCCACCAGCCATGGCGCGCACTCTTCGCCGGGTTTTGGCATCTGCGCAAAGGCGATCTCCAGCTCGTACAACGCATCGTTGCGCGCTTCGTCCACCCGTGGGGCCTGGGAAGTCGGGCCGATGAAAAGACCGGAAAACAGGTAGGACAGCGACGGGTGGTTATGCCAGTAGCTGATCAGACTGCGCAGCAAATCCGGACGCCGCAGAAACGGTGAGTCGGCTGGCGTCGCGCCTCCGAGGACGAAATGGTTACCGCCACCCGTGCCGGTGTGCCGACCGTCGATCATGAATTTCTCGGTGGTCAGCCGGGTCTGGCGTGCCTCTTCGTAGAGGAATTCTGTACGCTCGACCAGCTCGTCCCAACTGGCGGACGGCTGCACGTTGACTTCGATGACGCCGGGGTCCGGAGTAATGCGGAAGTTGCTCAGGCGTGGATCGCTCGGCGGTTCATAACCTTCCAGCAACACCGGGCAATGCAGTTCCTCGGCGGTGGCTTCGATGGCGCTGACCAGTTCGAGGTAATCCTCGACGCGTTCCAGTGGCGGCATGAACAGGTACAACCGCCCTTCCCGAGCCTCGGCGCAGAGTGCGGTGCGGGTCAGCCAATCGGCGGACTGGTCGATTTTCGGTGTGCGCTCATCGGCTGTGGCCGGTTCGCCATGGGCCTGCAAATTGGCGGCGTCGGGCAGCTCCGGCAAATCCTGATTCGGATCGACCGGGTGCACGAACGGATACTCCGCGGCCGTCACCCACGGTTGCGAAGCCAACGGCAAGCGATAACCCAACGGTGAATCTCCTGGCACCAACCGGCAATGGCTGTCACGCAGGTACCAGCGGCCGCTCTGCCATTGATCGCCCTTGGCGGTGCGCGCCAGCGGCAGTACTTGGCCAATCACCTTGTCCAGACCTTGGCTGAAGACCTTGTGCAGGCGCGCGCGCTCGAGTTCGTCGCTCAGCCGTGAGTCTTCAGCGCTGACGTTGACCGGCAACGCACCTTCGCGCCAGAGGTAGTAGAGGTTGTCTTCGTAGGCCGGAAACACAAAGCGCGCAGGCAGTTTCAAACGCTCGGCGACACTCGCCAGAAAACGCCCGGCCAACTTGCCATCGGCGCCGTAGTCTTGCTGCTCATCGGCAATCAGCGCGCTGTTGTTCCAGATCGGCACGCCATCTCGCCGCCAGTAGCAGTTCAGCGACCAACGCGGCAGTTGCTCACCGGGATACCACTTACCCTGGCCAAAATGCACCAGGCCCTTGGGTCCGTAATGCTTGCGCATGCGCTGGAACAGCTCGGCGGACAGCCGCCGCTTGTCTGGCCCGAGCGCGGCGGTGTTCCACTCGGCACCGTCGGGGTCGTCAATGGAGACGAACGTCGGCTCGCCGCCCATGGTCAGGCGCACATCGCCTTCTTGCAGGTCGGCATCGATCTGCCGACCCAGCGCCTGGATCGCCAGCCACTGGTCTTCGGTGTAGGGTTTGGTAACGCGTGGGGCCTCCCAAATCCGCTCGACCGACATTTCGTGGCTGAATTCACACGCGCACGGTTCGACCAGGCCACTGATCGGCGCCGCCGAGGACGGATCAGGACTACAGGCCAACGGAATATGCCCTTCGCCGGCAAACAGTCCAGAAGTAGCGTCCAGGCCAATCCATCCGGCGCCGGGCAGATAAACCTCGCACCAGGCGTGCAGGTCGGTGAAGTCGACCTCGGTGCCGGAAGGACCGTCGAGGCTTTTGACGTCAGCGGTGAGCTGGATCAGATAACCGGAAACGAATCGCGCCGCCAGTCCGAGGTTGCGCAGCAATTGCACCAGCAACCAGGCCGAGTCGCGGCAAGAACCCGAGGCGTGTTCCAGGGTGTATTCCGGGGTTTGCACGCCCGGTTCCATGCGGATCAGGTAGCCGATGTCGCCGCTCAGGCGCTGGTTCAGCGCCACCAGAAAATCCACGGCGGGCAGCGGCGTGCGGTCGATGCCGTCAAGGTAGGCCTTGAATATCGGCGTCAGCGGCAGGGTTTCCAGGTACGGCGCCAGCTCGCGCTGTTCGTCTGCGGCATAAGCGAAGGGAATTTTTTCCGCGTAGGGCTCAAGGAAGAAATCGAACGGGTTGAACACCGCCATCTCGGCCAGCAGATCGACTTCGATCCGCAGCTCCGTGGTTTTCTCAGGAAATACCAACCGCGCCAGATAATTGCCCTGGGGGTCTTGCTGCCAATTGATGAAGTGTTGCTCTGGCGACACTTTCAACGCATAGGAAAGAATCCGCGTACGGCTATGGGCCGCCGGGCGCAAGCGAACGATCTGCGGACCGAGCTCGACAGCGCGGTCGTAGCGGTAATGCGTAACGTGGTGCAACGCGACATGAATCGACACGGCGGCCTCCTGCGAGCCAGGGCATGGAAACAAAGCGCGCAAGACTTATGCCAGAGCGGCGGTCATTGCGCTTTATCGTAAGACCCGGTGCAGTACAGCACCAAAGCGGCGCCAAGGTGGGTGCCGTGGTGCGAGGGTTGCACATATTTGTGGCGGGAGTGTGAGGGTGGGTGGTGAATCTATCCAGTCAACGGGCGTTGCGCTTGGCAATCACCGCTTCACGCAGACGGCGCACTTCGAGCAGCTTCTGGCGCATTTCGCGGTGGCGTTTGCTGTTGAGCAACAACAATCCCAATAACGGGAAGAGCACTGCCGAGCCATAGACCAGCACGTGGAGGTGGTACTGAATCATCGGCAATACGAACAGCAGGCAACATCCCAGGTAACCCGCCACCAAGGCAGTGGCCCACGGGCGTCCGCGCGCAATCATCACGTTGCCAAACACTATCACTGCAACCAGCACCAGTATAGCAAGCCCGGAGTAGCTTGATTTGAGCTCCGGATCAACGTCGCGCAAATATGTCACGCCCGCCAGGGAAACAGCAGACGACCCGGAAAAAATCGCCATGAAAATTGTCCCCATGAATACCGGGAAATAGCGGGTGAGATAGCGCGTCAATGGAGGAAAATCGTTCATTTCATTGTCCGGGGCTTGCGGTCGGCAAGGGCAGCCCCAGCCCAACCGCCGCCAGAAAAGAATAACGCGCACGCTCTGGATCACCGCGAAAATAGGTACTCGAGGCCAATGAGATGCTCGCGGAAAGGGAAAAGCAGGCGAGAAAGAAGGCACAGATGAACGTAGGGAAATACTGAGCCAAAAAAGCGCTCAACGAACCTTGGCGCTCCATCATGCAAGCGCCTCATACAAACCTACCGCGATGGTACGAATGTTCCCCGACAAAGCGCTCCCGAAAATACCAATGGCCGCACCGAGAGAATCCCGGACTTGTGTCACAGTGGCGTGGTTGATTTCACTCTCGATGCGCTGGCGCGCCATGAACTGGGAGCGGTTGGAGTCCATGCCGATGCCGAGCAGGGGGCTGCTCATGGGTGTTCGTCCTTGAAGTGGATAGTGGCCATGCCGGCCTTATCGCGGGCAAGCCCGGCTTGTATGTTTAGACTTGAAGGGGTGGGTGGTGAAAGCACCCAGATGACGAGCCGTGGTACCTATCGGTTTTTATGCTGGGCTTTTAATGCCTGCCGAAGATGGCGGATTTCCACGAGCTTAATACGCATATCTCGCTGAACGGCACTGTTGAGTATCAATAGGCCAAACAGCGGAAATACCAAAGCAAGGCCATAAAGAACGGCGTGGGGTTTGTATTGAATCATTGGAAGCACAAACAAAAAGCACGCGAAGTAAATACCCACGGTTACCCACACCCAAGACGGTCGCCCCCGCAAAATCATGAAATTGCTGTGGACCGTTAACAGGGTCAGAAACGCTCCGGCAAGCATGATTGAAAAGCCCAAACCTCCAGCGAGAGGAGCATCACGAAAATAGGTCGCAAAGGAAAGCGCGGTAGCGAAGCCCAAGGAAAAATAGGCCGCAAATACACCACCGATAAAAGTAAGGAAGTAGTGCCTGAAAAAATCACGAAGCGTCATCAGCTCGCTCATTCGCCGACTTCCTCATACAACCCCAATGCGATGGTTTTTACGTTGCCCGTATAAGCACTCCCACCAAAGCCCGCCGTTGCGCCTAAGGCATCTTTAATTTGGGTCTTGGTGCTGTGCTTAAGTTGAGTCGGGGTAAAACGCTTGGGCAGCTCGCCCGTCAATTGCTTGAGCTTGAGCATCTTCGATGTCAGGCGGAGGTCATTGATGGTCAACAGTTCGTTGTTGATTTCATTCTCGATGCGCTGGCGCACCATGAACTGGGAGCGGTTGGAGTCCATGCCGATGCCAGGCAGGGGGTTGCTCATGGGTGTTCTTCCTTGAAGTAGATAGTGGCCATGCCGGCCTCATCGCGGGCAAGCCCGGCTCCCACATCTGGAATGCATTCCCTTGTGGGAGCTGGCTTGCCTGCGATGGCAATTAATGGGCGCCACCTTAACAAACAGGTTCTCCACCGCCTACAAAGCAAAACGCCAGCACGAGGCTGGCGTTTTGTTTTCCAGGCTGCGATCAACGCGGCACGACTGGCTTGCGCGCAGGGTTTGGCCCTTTGCCTTTGGCGGCGTCCTTGCGTTCCTTCGCAGCCTGTTGGTTGCGGGCGAACGCCGCGGCCTTGGCCTGCTCACGCTTGTCCCACGGGTTACCTCCATCGCCGACACGCGGCGGCAATCTATCCAGTCAACGGGCGTTGCGCTTGGCAATCACGGCTTCGCGCAGATGGCGCACTTCGAGCAGCTTCTGGCGCATTTCGCGGTGGCGTTTGCTGTTGAGCAGCAGTAGCGCCAGCAGCGGAAACAGCAAAGTCACGGCATAAATCAGAGGGTGCGGCCCATATGCGATGGCGGGCAATACACCGAGAAAACAAATGGCCAATAGCGCCACCAGCGGCCTGACCCAATTCGGACGCCCCCGCGCGATCATGAAATTACAGTGCACGATGACCAGGGTGAGCGCGATGCCACCCAGGAAGGTGTACTTGGCACTGTCGGCCATGGAAAGGTTCTGAAAATAGCTTTCGAAAAACAACGGGACCGCAAAGACCAGGGTGAAGACGCAGGCAAAAATCGCTCCCATGAAGACCGGGAAGTAGCGGGCGAGATAGCGCGTCAATGGAGGAAAATCGTTCATTTCATTTTCCGGGGCTTGCGGTCGGCAAGGGCTGCCTGGCGCTTTTTGCGAATCATCACGAGTTGACGGCGCATTTCGCGATGGCGTTGACTATTCAGCAACAACATCCCGAGCAAGGGCAACAGCAGGCCAGTTACATAAGCCGCCATATGCGGCCGGTAGCCGTAGGTAGGCAGGACTGTCAGAAAGCACACAGCGTAGAAAGCGACAATGACCCAACTTCCCCAAGTGCGCCCTCTGATCATGACGAAATGGCTGAACGCCAAGAGCAGCCCCAGCCCAACCGCCGCCAGAAAAGAATAACGCGCACGCTCTGGATCACCGCGAAAATAGGTACTCGAGGCCAATGAGATGCCCGCGGAAAGGGAAAAGCAGGCGAGAAAGAATGCACAGATGAACGTAGGGAAATACTGAGCCAAAAAAGCGCTCAACGAACCTTGGCGCTCCATCATGCAAGCGCCTCATACAAACCTACCGCGATGGTACGAATGTTCCCCGACAAAGCGCTCCCGAAAATACCAATGGCCGCACCGAGAGAATCCCGGACTTGTGTCACAGTGGCGTGGTTGATTTCACTCTCGATGCGCTGGCGCGCCATGAACTGGGAGCGGTTGGAGTCCATGCCGATGCCGAGCAGGGGGCTGCTCATGGGTGTTCGTCCTTGAAGTGGATAGTGGCCATGCCGGCCTTATCGCGGGCAAGCCCGGCTTGTATGTTTAGACTTGAAGGGGTGGGTGGTGAATCTACCCAATCAACCCGCCTTGGCCGCCTGGCGCAACCGACGTACTTCCACAAGTTTGCGCACCATCGAGCGATAGCCTTTGCTGTTGAGTAACAACAAGCCCAGCAGTGGCCAGAACAAACATTCACTGTAGATAAACCAATGCGGGCTGTATTGCAGCGTCGGCAATACCACCAGCAGGCACACCACGAAAAACGCCACCATTCCCCACACGGCCCAGGCCCGCCCACGCACAATCAGGAAGTTGCTGTTGACCACAAACAATGCAGCGAATATCACCACAAACCAGGAGACAGTGGCATTCGTAGCCATGGGCACATCGGCGAAATAGGTGCTGGCCGCTAAGGAAATTGCGCCAGAGCCACCGAGGCAACCCGCAAGAATCACGCCGATGAACGATGGGAAATGCTCCAGCAAAAACGGTTTTAACGACGGAACACCACTCATCACTCCAACTCCTCATACAGGCCTATCGCCAGGGTCTTGAGCTGCTTGGGGTTATCCGAGCGCGCCAGGCCCCAGACGCTCAGCCCTGCACTGAAGGCATCGCCCAACTGTACGATGGTGGAATGCTTGAGCTGGGTGTGAGTGAAGCGCTTGGGCAAGTCACCGCGCAGTTGCAGCAGCTTGCGCATCTTGGTCGACATCTGCGGGTCGGCAATTTTCAACAGTTCTTTGGTCAGTTTTTCTCGCTCTTGGCCATTGAGGCCTTTAAGCACCTGGCGCAGGGTTTTACCGGTGGATGCACGGGCGACATTGACCAGCTTGACCGTGGTCAGCGCAGACGCGCCCACACCGACCAAGGCGGCGCCGTCCATGATCTTGGTAGCGGCCTGGTACCACTCTTCGTTATCCAGATAGTCATTCATGCCAGGGTTGACGATTTCATTGCGGGTGCGAAATGCGCCCATCAGGCATGACGCCGTACTGGCTGTAGCACTGGCATAGCCAATGACCGTGATGACCGAACTGGCGCCAGCGGTGAACGGCACCGCGATGGTGCCACTTAACATCACCAGCCAACCCAGGACCGCGCCGCCACAGGACAACGTGGTGTTGAAAGCTTCGCTGATCAGTCGCGACTCTCGCGGGTTATTCACCACTTGGTCAGCGAATTGTGCGGGAGCGACGTATTTCTGCGCCTCACGTACGATGATGCGCTTGGGCTGGATACTGCAAATCGGCTTGAACTCACGCAGGGTAACTACGTTGAAGTCAGCGTCGATATACACCACCCCTGCGCCGACGATGCTGGGATCGGCGTCGATGGCAGCAAATATACGCGGCAGGTTGAGTTCACTTTCGATGCGCTGGCGCGCCATGAACTGGGAGCGGTTGGAGTCCATGCCGATGCCGAGCAGGGGGTTGCTCATGGGTGTTCTTCCTTGAAGTGGATAGTGGCCATGCCGGCCTCATCGCGGGCAAGCCCGGCTCCCACATCTGGAATGCATTCCCCTGTGAGAGCTGGCTTGCCTGCGATGGCAATTAATGGGCGCCACCTTAACAAACAAGTTCTCCACCGCCTACAAAGCAAAACGCCAGCACGAGGCTGGCGTTTTGCTTGCTAGGCTGCGATCAACGCGGCACGACTGGCTTGCGCGCAGGCTTTGGCCCTTTGCCTTTGGCGGCGTCCTTGCGTTCCTTCGCGGCCTGTTGGTTGCGGGCAAACGCCGCGGCCTTGGCCTGTTCACGCTTGTCCCACGGGTTACCGCCATCGCTGGCACGCGGCGGCAAGCCGGTGTGTTGCGTGAGGATCTTGGTGGTCTTTTCCCCAGCCACTTTATGGCTACCGGCTGGCGTCGAGTTCTTGCGACGGGCGCTCTGGTAACTGTCGGTGGCCGGCTGGTGCAGCGGGATCAGCTGGTTCTTGCCCGGCCCGATCAGGTCGGCGCGGCCCATGCGGGTCAATGCTTCACGCAACATCGGCCAGCCTTTCGGATCGTGGTAACGCAAGAACGCCTTGTGCAGACGACGCTGCTCTTCGCTCTTGACGATGGTCACCGCGTCACTCTTGTAAGTGACCTTGCGCAACGGGTTCTTGCCCGAATGATACATGGCGGTGGCGGTGGCCATCGGCGACGGGTAGAACGCCTGCACCTGATCCGCACGGAAACCGTTGCCCTTGAGCCACAAGGCCAGGTTCATCATGTCTTCGTCGGTGGTACCGGGGTGGGCGGCGATGAAGTACGGAATCAGGTACTGCTCTTTCCCGGCTTCCTTGGAGTACTTCTCGAACATCCGCTTGAACTTGTCATAGCTGCCGATGCCCGGCTTCATCATCTGGTTGAGCGGACCTTCCTCGGTATGTTCCGGGGCGATCTTCAGGTAACCGCCGACGTGGTGGGTCACCAGCTCCTTGACGTATTCCGGCGACTCGACCGCGAGGTCGTAACGCAGGCCGGAGGCGATCAGGATCTTCTTCACACCCGGCAAGGCACGGGCGCTGCGATACAGCTGGATCAGCGACGAGTGGTCGGTGTTGAGGTTCGGGCAAATGCCGGGGAACACGCACGACGGCTTGCGGCACGCGGATTCGATTTCCGGGCTCTTGCAGGCGATGCGGTACATGTTCGCGGTCGGGCCGCCGAGGTCGGAGATCACGCCGGTAAAGCCTGGCACTTTGTCGCGGATCTCTTCGATCTCGCGAATGATCGACTCTTCGGAGCGGTTCTGGATGATCCGGCCTTCGTGCTCGGTGATCGAGCAGAAGGTACAGCCGCCGAAGCAGCCGCGCATGATGTTCACCGAGAAACGGATCATGTCGTAGGCCGGGATCTTCTCCTTGCCATACGCCGGGTGCGGAACACGTGCGTAAGGCATGCCGAACACGTAGTCCATTTCTTCGGTGGTCATTGGAATCGGTGGCGGGTTGAACCAGACGTCGACTTCGCCGTGCTTCTGTACCAGCGCGCGGGCGTTGCCCGGGTTGGTTTCCAGGTGCAGCACGCGGTTGGCGTGGGCGTACAGAACGGCGTCACCACGAACCTTTTCTACCGATGGCAGACGGATCACGGTCTTGTCGCGGGTCATCCGCGGGCTTGCCAGGATCTGCACGACCTTGGCTTCTTCCGGATCTTCAACCGGTCCCTTTTCCTGCTCGATAGCGCAGGCCTGGGTGTCTTGGGTGTTGACGTACGGGTTGATGATCTTGTCGATCTTGCCCGGACGGTCGATGCGCGTGGAGTCGACTTCGTACCAGCCTTGCGGCGTATCGCGACGAATGAACGCGGTGCCGCGCACGTCGGTGATGTCTTCGATCTTGTGACCGTAGGACAGACGCTGGGCAACTTCGACGATTGCTCGCTCGGCGTTACCGTACAGCAGAATATCGGCGCAGGCGTCGATCAGGATCGAGTTACGCACCCGGTCCTGCCAGTAATCGTAGTGCGCGATGCGGCGCAGGGATGCTTCGATGCCACCGAGAACGATCGGCACATTCTTGTAGGCTTCCTTGCAGCGCTGGCTGTAAACCAGGCTCGCGCGATCCGGACGTTTGCCCGCCAGGCCACCAGGGGTGTAGGCGTCATCGGAACGGATTTTCTTGTCGGCGGTGTAGCGGTTGATCATCGAGTCCATGTTGCCGGCCGCGACACCGAAAAACAGGTTCGGCTCGCCGAGCTTCATGAAGTCGTCTTTGGACTGCCAGTTTGGCTGGGCAATGATCCCGACGCGAAAGCCCTGGGACTCCAGCAGCCGGCCGATGATTGCCATGCCAAACGACGGGTGGTCAACGTACGCATCACCGGTGACGATGATGATGTCGCAGGAATCCCAGCCAAGCTGATCCATCTCCTCCCTGCTCATTGGCAGGAATGGCGCTGGACCGAAACATTCGGCCCAGTACTTGGGATAGTCAAATAACGGCTTGGCTGTTTGCATGACGATGACCGGTGTTGAGATGAAAAATCGCGGGCGCGGAATATAGCACAAAATTTAACCAATTCCGACGGCTATGGTCGGAAATTGCAGAGCCGGATTCGCAACAAGCTCCTGAGGCATGACACAGCTCTTGTGGCGAGGGAGCTTGCTCCCGCTGGGCGGCGAAGCGGCCCCCATAGTTTATCTGTGATACCGCAAATTCAGAATTTACGACTGCTGCGCAGCCGAACGGGAGCGAGCTCCCTCGCCACAAAGTCCCTGCTCAGTTACTCATCATCGTCGAAGTTATAGCTGCCCGGCGCGAGGTTTTCGAATCGGGTGTATTTGCCGATGAAGGCCAGGCGGATAAAGCCGATCGGGCCGTTCCGCTGTTTACCGATGATGATCTCGGCGATGCCTTTGTGCTCGGTCTCCGGGTGATACACCTCGTCCCGGTACACGAACATGATGACGTCGGCGTCCTGCTCGATCGCTCCAGATTCCCGCAAGTCGGAGTTCACTGGACGTTTGTTCGGCCGCTGCTCGAGGGAACGGTTGAGCTGGGACAGCGCCACTACCGGACAGTTGAACTCCTTGGCCAGGGCTTTCAAGGAACGGGAGATCTCGGAAATCTCGTTGGTCCGGTTGTCACCGCTGGAACCCGGGATCTGCATCAGTTGCAAGTAGTCGATCATGATCAGACCGATCTCACCGTGTTCGCGCACCAGACGACGGGTCCGCGCACGCATTTCCGACGGGCTGATGCCGGCGGTATCGTCGATGAACAGCTTGCGATCGTTGAGCAGGTTGACCGCCGAGGTCAGGCGCGGCCAATCGTCATCTTCCAGGCGACCGGCCCGGACCTTGGTCTGGTCGATCCGGCCCAGCGAAGACAACATACGCATGATCAGCGACTCGCCTGGCATCTCGAGCGAATAAACCAGTACCGCCTTCTCGCTGCGCAACACGGCGTTCTCCACCAGGTTCATCGCAAAGGTGGTTTTACCCATCGATGGACGGCCGGCGACGATGATCAGGTCAGACGGTTGCAGGCCGCTGGTCTTCTCGTCGAGGTCGGTGTAGCCGGTCGACAGGCCGGTGATGGCGTTGTCGGTGTTGAACAAGGTGTCGATGCGGTCGATGGCCTTGGTCAACAGGTCATTGACGCTTACCGGGCCACCGGTTTTCGGGCGCGCTTCGGCGATCTGGAAAATCTGCCGTTCAGCTTCGTCGAGAATCTCGGCGGCGGTGCGGCCTTCCGGGTTGAAGGCGCTGTCGGCGATTTCGGTGCTGATGCCGATCAGTTGGCGCAAGGTCGCTCGCTCACGAACGATCTGGGCATAGGCCTTGATGTTGGCGACCGACGGCGTGTTTTTTGCCAATTCGCCCAGATAACCGAGACCGCCGACTTGCGAGGTCTGACCTTCCTTGTCCAATTGCTCGGCAAGGGTCACGACGTCGATCGGCGAGTTCTGATCGGCCAGCTTGGCGATCGCACGGAAGATCAGGCGGTGGTCATGTCGATAGAAATCACCGTCCGAGACCTGATCAAGCACGCGCTCCCAGGCGTTGTTGTCCAGCATCAGACCACCGAGCACGGCCTGTTCGGCCTCGATGGAATGCGGCGGCACTTTCAGCGCGGCGGTTTGCAGATCGTATTGCTCAGGAGCGGAGATATCGTTCATGGCCACTTGGGTTCTTTAGGAAAAGCAGGGGTTGTAAAAAATCAGGAACTGCAGAAAGACAAAGGGCACGACCTGTAAACAGGATCGTGCCCGATGTTACCGGCAAGCACCCAAGGGTGCCAGCCGACAAGTACTTCTTAAGCTGCTACCACGACAACGCGTACGGTGGCTTCAACTTCAGCGTGCAGGTGCACGGCTACGTCGAATTCGCCTACGTTGCGGATGGTGCCGTTCGGCAGACGAACTTCGCTTTTTGCAACTTCAACGCCAGAGGCGGTCAGTGCATCAGCGATGTCGTGGGTGCCGATCGAACCGAACAGCTTGCCTTCGTCACCGGCGGTGGCAGTGATAGTCACTTCCAGCTCAGCCAGTTGGGCAGCGCGGTTTTCAGCCGAAGTTTTACGGTCTGCTGCGGCTTTTTCCAGCTCAGCGCGACGCTCTTCGAACGCAGCCAGGTTGGCAGCGGTCGCAGCGGTAGCTTTGCCGTAAGGCAGCAGGTAGTTACGACCGTAACCAGCCTTAACGTTCACTTTGTCACCCAGGTTGCCCAGGTTGGTGACTTTTTCCAGAAGGATCAGTTGCATGTGAAAATCCTCTTAACTTTTAACCTTCACCGTTCGCGCTATCGACGTCTTTCGGCGTCAATCGACCGCGAAAATCAATCAGGCTGTCGACAATGGCCAGGACCACCAGCAACGGATAGATCAGCTGCATAAACAGCAACAGCGTTACGTACAACCCCACCAGCCAAAACCTGGCCAGTCGCTTTTCAGCCACCAGCCCATGAATCAGGGCCAGCCCGGCGAACACCAGCGGTACGCTGCACAACGGCGTCAACATGGCCAGCTGGGAACCGAAGTTCGGCCCCAGAAGCATGCACGCCAGCAGCAACATCGCCGGCCCCAGCGGGATTCGGATGGCGCGAAACTCGCGACCAAAACCACCAGGGTTGTACAACAACGCCTGCCAGTAGCGCCCAACAATCAGGCTCAGCACACTGACGATTTGCAACAAGGCCGCTATCAGGCCGGTCAGGACCGGGGCAATCAGGGCGGCGAGACGTGCTCGCTCATCTACCGACAATTGCTGGTAGAGGTCACCGAGGGCCAGCGGCAGGATCTTTACCAGTTCCTGCGACAGCATCTCGATCTGGGGGCGGTAAGCCGCGCCCAGCACCACTGAAAACACCAATCCCATCGCTATGCTGACCAGCAGCACGCGGTTCCAGGACTCACTTGCGCGCAAAACCAACGCAAGGCCCGAAGACCCCAGCAACACCATGAGTGCGCGTGGATCATCGGAATACAGCCACCAGATCAATGCCGGCAGTATTCCCAGAGCAAGAACGCCAAGGGCGTCCTTCAATCCGCGCCGCAGCAGCACAAGGCTCCCTGCGGCAGCACCCAACCAGTACAACAACGGCAATGCCGCGCATCCAGCCACTACGAGAGTGGCCTGCATACGACCGCGCATGATGAACTCAGCTATGGCGCGCATGCATTCAATCCTTTGCTACGTGTCGACTGCCCGGTCTCAGCGGCCGTGGCTGTCGGTGTAGGCCAGCAGGGCCAGGAAGCGGGCGCGCTTGATAGCGGTGGCCAGCTGACGCTGATAACGAGCTTTGGTACCGGTGATGCGGCTTGGAACGATTTTGCCGGTCTCGGATACGTAAGCTTTCAGAGTGTTGAGATCTTTGTAATCGATCTCTTTCACGTCTTCAGCGGTGAAGCGGCAGAATTTACGACGACGGAAGAAACGTGCCATGTAATAGGCTCCTCAAAAGGTCCGTGGATTACTCGTCAGCGTTATCGCTGTTGTCGCTGTCATCACTGTCAACGCTTTCAGCGCCTTCGTGCTCAGGACGGTCGCGACGCTCACGGCGCTCACTGCGGTTTTCTTCAGCCTTGAGCATCTCGGATTGGCCGGTAACGGCTTCTTCGCGACGGATGACCAGGTTACGGATCACTGCATCGTTGTAGCGGAAGTTGTCTTCCAGCTCGGCCAGGGCCTTGCCAGTGCACTCAACGTTCAGCATCACGTAGTGAGCCTTGTGAACATTGTTGATTGCGTAGGCCAGTTGACGACGGCCCCAATCTTCCAGACGGTGGATTTTGCCGCCGTCTTCTTCGATCAGCTTGGTGTAACGCTCAACCATGCCGCCGACTTGCTCGCTTTGATCCGGGTGGACCAAAAAGATGATTTCGTAATGACGCATGAATGCTCCTTACGGGTTGTAGCCTGCCGCTCAAAAGCGGTCAGACAAGGAGTGAATGACACTTATGGACTTGCCGGCGATGGACACATGCGTGCCTGCCGTCACAGCAAGGGGCGCAATTGTAGAGAAGGGACAGAAGCGGCGCAAGGCAATTGGTGATTATTTGAACAATCACCACAGCATGATCATTCCCACGCAGAGCGTGGGAATGATCATTGCACCTGGCTCAGGACTTCTTGGCGGTCACGGCGGCTTTGACGCCACGCTGGCGCAGGGCTTCGAACAGGCACACGCCGGTAGCCACGGAAACGTTGAGGCTGCTGACGCTGCCGGCCATTGGCAAACGCACCAGATAGTCGCAAAGATCACGCGTCAGGCGACGCATTCCGCTACCTTCTGCGCCCATGATCAGGATGGTCGGGCCGGTCAGGTCTTGCTGATACAGATCCTGCTCAGCCTCCCCCGCCGTGCCGACAACCCACAAGCCACGCTGCTTGAGCTTTTCCAGGGTGCGCGCCAGGTTGGTCACGGCCACCAACGGAATCACTTCCGCGGCACCACAGGCGACTTTACGCACAGTCGGAGTCAGGGTGGCTGACTTGTCTTTCGGAACGATCACCGCCAAGGCACCCGCCGCGTCGGCAGAACGCAGGCAAGCACCGAGGTTGTGCGGATCGGTCACGCCGTCGAGCACCAGCAGCAGCGGCGCGCCTTCGGTACGGTCGAGCAGTTCGTCGAGCATTGCCTCGCCCCAGACCTGGCTTGGACTTACCTCTGCCACCACGCCCTGGTGCACGCCTTCAACCCAGGCATCGAGCTCACGACGCTCGGCCTGGCCGACCGCAACACGGTTCTCGCTGGCCAGCTCGATCAGCGTCTGAACGCGCGGATCACTGCGGCCTTCGGCCAGCCAGATCTGCTTGACGCGTTTCGGGTGATGACGCAGCAACGCTTCTACGGCATGCACGCCGTAGATTTTTTCCAACTGACTCATGACTTGGCCTTAGGTTTACGCGCCCCGCCGCTTTTGGCTGGAGCCGAGCCCGCTTTTGGCGGGCCTTTACGGTGTTTACTTGGTTTGGCTGGCTTGCCGCCGGAGGCCTTTTCAGGCGCCGACCGCCCGGTCTTTCCCCCAGACGCCGCTTTACCGCCGCTCTTCGCTTCGGCCAGCAACGCCTGTTTCATTTCACGACTTTTACGTACTTCGGCGTTTTTCGCTGCGGCGTCGCTCGGGCGATAAGCCTCGACCGCTTTTTCCTTCGCCGGACCGCGACGGCCGGCTTTTGCCGGTGCCGGCTCAGCAGCCGTCTTGGCGGCAGGCGCCGAGGTTTCTGCGCCACGCTTCTTGCGGCCAATCGGCGCGCTGATGGTTTTTTCAGCCATCTCGAAGTCGATCTTGCGCTCGTCCAGGTCAACCCGCATCACGCGCACTTCAACGGTATCGCCGAGGCGGAAGCTGCGACCGGTACGCTCACCGGCCAGGCGGTGATGCACAGGGTCGAAGTGGTAGTAGTCGCCCGGCAAAGCGGTCACGTGGACCAGACCTTCGACGTAGATATCGGTCAGCTCGACGAACAGGCCAAAACCGGTCACCGCGGTGATCACACCCGGGAACGACTCGCCCACACGATCTTTCATGAACTCGCACTTGAGCCAGTTCACCACGTCGCGGGTTGCTTCGTCGGCACGGCGCTCGCTCATCGAGCACTGCTCGCCGAGCTGCTCCAGCGCCGCTTCGTCGTACGGATAAATGCGCGCTTTCGGAATGGTCATCGCCCCGGCACGACGCACGTGTGGCGTGTCTTGCTTGGAGTGGATGACACTGCGAATCGCCCGGTGCGTGAGCAAGTCCGGGTAACGACGAATCGGCGAGGTGAAGTGGGTATAGGCTTCGTAATTCAGGCCGAAGTGGCCCTGGTTATCGGCGCTGTACACCGCCTGGCTCAACGAGCGCAGCATGACGGTCTGGATCAGGTGGAAATCCGGACGATCCTTGATCCCGGCCAGCAACGCCTGGTAATCCTTCGGCGACGGGCCGTCCTTGCCTTTGTGCAGGGACAGGCCAAGCTCGCCGAGGAAGGCGCGGAGTTTTTCCAGACGCTCCGGTGGCGGACCATCGTGAACCCGGTACAGCGCAGGGATTTCGTGTTTTTTCAGGAACTCGGCGGTGGCCACGTTGGCCGCCAGCATGCATTCCTCGATCAGCTTGTGCGCGTCGTTGCGCACAGTCGGACGGATTTCGGCAATCTTGCGCTCGGAACCGAAGATGATTCGGGTTTCCTGCGTTTCGAAATCGATTGCGCCACGCACGTGACGGGCTGCCAGCAACACCTTGTACAGCGAGTAGAGCTGCTTGAGGTGCGGTACCACGTCGGTGTATTCGCCACGAAGCTGACGAGCTTCGGTGGTTTTCGGTTGTTCCAGCATTGCGCTGACCTTGTTGTAGGTCAGGCGAGCGTGGGAGTGAATCACCGCTTCGTAGAAGCAGTAGTCGGTCATCTCACCGGTTTTGGAGATGGTCATCTCGCAAACCATGGCCAGGCGATCGACATGCGGGTTCAGCGAGCACAGGCCGTTGGACAGCTGCTCAGGCAGCATCGGCACTACGCGCTCGGGGAAGTACACCGAGTTGCCGCGCACCTGGGACTCGGCATCCAGCGCCGAACCGATCTTCACGTAGCTGGAAACGTCGGCAATCGCCACGTACAACTTCCAGCCACCGGAGAACAGCCGCAGCTTGCCCGGTTTCGCTTCGCAGTAGACCGCGTCATCGAAGTCGCGAGCATCTTCGCCGTCGATGGTAACGAACGGCAGATGACGCAGGTCGATGCGCTTCTCTTTGTCTTTCTCTTCGACTTCCGGCTTGAGCTTGGCGGCTTCTTTAAGCACCGCTTCCGGCCAGACGTGGGGAATGTCGTAGGTCCGCAGGGCAATATCGATTTCCATGCCCGGCGCCATGTAGTTGCCGACCACTTCCACCACGTCGCCTTGCGGCTGGAAGCGTGGGGTCGGCCAGTGCGTGATCTTTACTTCAACGAATTGGCCGATATTGGCGTTGGCGTTACGACCCGGGGTGACCAGCACTTCCTGCTGGATCTTCGGGTTGTCGGCCACCACGAAGCCGATGCCGCCTTCCTCGAAGTAACGACCGACGATGCTCTCGTGAGCACGCGAGACCACTTCGACGATCACGCCTTCGCGGCGACCACGACGGTCCAGACCGGAAACCCGTGCCAGCGCACGGTCGCCGTCGAACACCAGACGCATCTGCGCCGGGCTCATGAACAGGTCGTCGCTGCCGTCGTCCGGGATCAGGAAACCGAAGCCGTCACGGTGACCGCTGATGCGGCCCAGGATCAGGTCGAGCTTGTCTACCGGCGCGTAAGTGCCGCGACGAGTGTAAATAAGCTGAGCATCGCGCTCCATGGCGCGCAGGCGGCGGCGCAGGGCTTCGATCTGGTCTTCTGTGGTCAGACCAAACTCTTCGACCAGTTGCTCGCGGTTAGCAGGCGAACCCCGATCAGCAAGGTGCTGAAGGATCAGTTCGCGGCTAGGAATAGGGTTTTCATATTTTTCCGCTTCACGAGCGGCCTCGGGATCGAGGGACTGCCAATCGGCCATTAGAGAGTTTTCACCTTGTCTATATGCGGGTTAGTTTGGCATAGGCGTAATGAAACGGGAAATTTCAGGCTCCTGGAGGCCCTAAAAGGCCCTTCCTCCGCCTGGAAAGACAGCATCAAGCACCGCTCGTAAAATTTTCCAGGTTTTTTTGAGTTCAGGGGTTTACAGTTAAAAGGACGCTCCGTATAGTGCGCGCCATCGACGACGCAGACGCATCTCGATACTGCCCAGATGGTGAAATTGGTAGACACGCCAGCTTCAGGTGCTGGTGACCGCAAGGTCGTGGAAGTTCGAGTCTTCTTCTGGGCACCAATTTCGAGCTTGAGATTAGTTCAATTTCAAGGCTCACACAAAAACCCGCGAAAGCGGGTTTTTGCATTCTAGCCATTTGATTTATTAAAACTAAATCAGGGGTTTACAGATCAAAACGCTCTCCGTATAGTGCGCCACATCAACAGCGGCAACGTTGCTGATACTGCCCAGATGGTGAAATTGGTAGACACGCCAGCTTCAGGTGCTGGTGACCGCAAGGTCGTGGAAGTTCGAGTCTTCTTCTGGGCACCAATTCAAAGTTCAAGGTCAGCGATCTTGAATCTCACAAAAACCCGCGAAAGCGGTTTTTTGCGTTTCTGGCTTTCAATCATCTCAAGCCACCAGCCTTCCTGTGGCGAGGGGGCCTGCCCTCGTCGGCCGGTCCGCGTTCGGGCGAAGCAGTCGTAAACCCTGAGAATGCGGTCTGGCTGAATGAATACTGGGGCCGCTTCGCGCCCCAACGGGGGCAAGCCCCCTCGCCACAAAGGTCCGCGCCAACCCCACTAACAAAACCTCGCCCGCCCTGCAAGACGCACTTGAGAAACAATATCGTTTATCATTGTTGCAAGTTTTTGCAATGCGACAGTGAGGAACCCAGCCAATGATGTTTCGAAATACCCTGCGCCGCGGCCTGACCATCACTCTGCTGGGGCTGACCCTGGCAACGCCATTCACCCAAGCCGCCGAAAAAGTTTCCCTGACGCTCTACAACGGTCAACACAAGGAAGTCGGCGACGCTGTCGCCAAAGCCTTCGAAGCCAAGACCGGCATTCACGTCAATGTACGCAAAGGCAGCAGCAACCAACTGGCCAGCCAGATCGTCGAAGAAGGCAATCGCTCGCCTGCCGACGTGATCTACACCGAAGAATCGCCACCGCTGAACAAACTCGGCGAACAAGGCCTGCTGGCGAAGACCGACGCCGCCACGCTGGAAGTACTGCCCAAGGATTACGTTGCCGGTAATGGCACCTGGATCGGCATCACTGCCCGGGTCCGCGTGGTCGCCTTCAACCCAAAACTGATCGATGAAAAAGACCTGCCCAAATCGGTGATGGGATTCTCCGATCCGAAGTGGCAGGGCAAAGTTGGCTTCGTGCCAAGCAGCGGTGCGTTCCAGGAACAAGCCGTGGCAATCATCAAGCTGCACGGGATGGACGCCGCCGAAGAATGGCTGACCGGCCTGCGCGCTTTCGGCAAGGTCTACAGCAACAACATGGTGGCGCTGAAAGCCGTGGAGAATGGCGAAGTCGCCACCGTGCTGGTGAATAACTACTACTGGTTCGCCTTGCAGCGCGAAAAGGGCACGCTCGACTCGAAACTGCATTACTTCACCGGCGGCGATGTTGGCGGCCTGATCACCGTGTCCAGCGCTGCCGTGCTCAAGTCCAGCAAACACCCGCAAGAAGCCCAGCAACTCCTCGCCTACATGGCCAGCGAAGAAGGTCAGCGCGTGATCACTCAAACCACCGCCGAATACCCGCTGCGTAAAGGCCTGGAATCGGACCGCGGACTCAAGCCGTTCAGTGAGCTGCAAGCGCCGAATGTCACCCCTGCCGACCTTGGCAACGCTGAAGCCGCACTGGACCTGGAACGCGACGTTGGCCTGAACTGATGAGTGCATCGCTGAGCGCCTCCGCATCACGCGGGGGTTATGTGCCACGGCGTAAACGACCATCGATCTGGCTGTTGTTGCCGGTATTGCTATTGGTCTGCCTGAGCCTGCTGCCGCTGTTGTATGTCGGGCTCAAAGCCTGGCAAGCCGGCTGGGCGCAAGCACTGCATCTGCTGTGGCGGCCGTATGTGTTTGGCCTGTTGCGCAATACGCTGCTGCTGATGGTCGGCGTGACGGTTGCCTGCGCGATCATCGGCCTGTCGCTGGCCTGGCTGCTGGAACGCAGCAACTTGCCGGGTCGGCGCCTGTGGGGCGTGATCCTCTGCCTGCCGTTCGCCGTACCGGCCTTCGTCAGCAGCTTCACCTGGGTGTCCCTGAGCGCCAGCTTCGAAGGCCTGGGCGGGGCGATTCTGGTGATGACCCTGTCCAAGTACCCGCTGGTGTTTCTGCCGGTGGCAGCGACGTTGCGCAATCTCGACCCGGCACTGGAAGAGTCCGCCCGAACCCTGGGACAGAACCGCTGGGGCGTATTCTTCAAGATCACCCTGCCCCTGCTCTGGCCTTCGCTGCTGGCCGGGTCGTTACTGATTGCCCTGCACATGCTGGTGGAGTTCGGCGCGCTGTCGATCATCGGCCTGCAAACCTTCACTACCGCGATCTATCAGCAGTTCGAGCTGGAGTTCAGCAACGCCAACGCGGCGATGCTTTCGGCAGTGCTGCTTGCGCTGTGCCTGATTCTGCTGTGGCTGGAGCTGCGGGTTCGCGGCAAAGGTCGGCATGTACGAATCGGCCAAGGCGCGGCGCGTCATGCCGAACAGGTTCGGCTGGGCGCATGGTCTGCGGCCGGGCAGCTCTATTGCCTGGCGCTGGCGATCATCGGCAGCGGAATTCCGCTGGGAATGTTGGCGTACTGGCTGGCTGTCGGCTCTTCGGCCGCTTTCCCGGTGGCGGCGATCAGCGAAGCCTTGCTCTCGTCACTGGCGTTGTCGTTGGGCGGCGCAGCGCTATGCCTGGTGCTGGCAGTGCCGGTTGGCTTGCTGGTGGTTCGCTATAAGGGTCGCCTGGCGCTGTGGGCCGAGCGCCTGCCGTATCTGCTGCATGCGCTGCCAGGATTGGTAATCGCGCTGACGCTGGTGTACTTCGCCCTGCACTATGTGCCGGCGCTATATCAGACCTCGGGCTTGCTGCTGATCGCCTATGCGTTGTTGTTCCTGCCGCTGGCCCAGGCGCCGATTCGTACGGCGCTGAACAAGGCGGCACCGCAACTCGAAGAAGCAGCGCGGACGCTCGGCGCTTCGTCGCTCAGCGCCTTTGTGCGGGTGACGCTGCCGATCATCTTCCCGGCGCTGGGTGCCGCGTTTGCGCTGGTGTTTCTGGATGCGATGAAGGAGCTGACGGCAACGCTGCTGCTGAGTCCGACCGGGCTCAACACCTTGGCCACAGAGGTGTGGGCACACACCGCGAATGTCGAGTTCGCGGCAGCGGCGCCTTATGCGGCGCTGTTGATTCTGGTGTCGGGATTGCCCGTCTATCTACTCACGACGCGGATGTATTTGAGCCGCTGAAAAGCATCGCGGGCAAGCCTTGCTCCTACAGGTGTTGTGTCATACCCCTTGTAGGAGCAAAGCTTGCTCGCAATGACGTCAGCCCGACCAACAAAAATCTTAAGCCCGAAACTGCCCCAGGCTCGCTTTCAGCTGCGCCGCCAGGCTGTCCAGCACCTTGCCGCTGGCTGTAGTTTCCACCACCGCCTGCGCCGCACGCTCGGCCTGAGCATGAATGGTCTCGACCCGCCCACGCACCGCGTGCGCACCTTTGGCCTGATGAGCTGCGGCCTGAGTCGCCAGACCGATGGCCGCATGCACCTGCTCGACGGAAACCTGCACCGATTGCTGCAAGCGCGCACTGTCGCGCAATACCAGCAAACCTTCGCTGGCCTGACGCCCCGCCTGCCCGATCGCCGCTACGGCCTCGCGAGCGCCTTGTTGCAACGCCCCGATGTGCGCCTGAATGTCGCCAGTCGAGCTTTGAGTCTTGCTGGCCAGCGCCCGCACTTCATCGGCCACCACCGCAAAACCACGCCCGGTCTCACCCGCCCTCGCCGCTTCGATCGCCGCGTTCAGTGCCAGCAAGTTGGTCTGCTCGGCGATCCCGTGAATCACCTCGAGCACCACTTCAATCTGCTCGCTCTGCTGCGCCAGACGCTCGATGACTTTGGCCCCGGTATCGACTTGTCCAGCCAAGGCTTCGATCAAGCTGCCAACCTGCGCCGAGGTGCGAGTGTTTTCATCCGTTGCTTGACGAATATCCACCACCTGTTGCAACGCCGCCTGCATCGCGTGGCTTTCGGCCTGCGCCTCGTCAGCCATTTGCGACAAGGCACGCAAGCTCTCCGCCACTTCATCGCGCTGGGATTTCGCCGCCGCATCGGCGCCGGCATTGCGCTTGCTCATGGCACCGATTTCCACACCGGTGCGCTGGGCCACATCACCCGCCTCGCGAACGATCGGCTGCAACTTATCCACAAAGCGGTTGACCGCCGACGCCATGTCACCGATTTCATCTTTGCTGTTGATCTGCACGCGCTTGGTCAGGTCGCCATCACCCGCGGCCAGATCCTCCATTGCCGCGATCAACAGCTTCAGGCGATTGACCACCCGCCGCCCAAGCACGACCGCCAGCAGCAGCAAGACACCAAAGCCGACCAGCGCCAGCGCCATGCCGATCCGCCAGCGCAAGGTCGCCGCCGCTTCCTGAACGGTGTTGGTGGTATTGGCTTTCATTTCGCTGGCCGTGGACTGCGCCGACTGCAAACGCGAGCGCATGGCCGTGGCGCTATCAGCTGCAGCGCCCTTGAGGCTGTCGCCGACCAGCTGATCACTGCTGGCGATCAGCGCCGAGAAGCGCTTGTCGAGGGCTACCAGGTCTGTTTCCACCGACGCCGTGGAGACCCCCATCAGCACCTTGCCGATTTCCACGCCATTGGGGTTGATCGAGGCTTCGAGGTAGTAGACCGAAGGATCGTGTTTCGCCGCATCCAGCACTTTATCCAGCGCCCGCTCACCCTGGCCTTTTTCCAAAAGGGCCTGGTTGATCGGGTTTTCCCGGTTCAGATAGCGGGTCAGGTGCTGGCCGGTGGCGTCGTCATACACCACGAACAGTACGTTCGGATTGCGCTGGGCCCGACGGGCGAATTCGGACAGCGTTGGAACGTCGCTGTCCCACATCGCGCGGGGCGCGACCGACGCCAGGAGCTGAGCCATGTCATTGGCCGAGTCCTTCAGGTCCTTTTCCAGGGCCGCACGCAGTTGCGCCTGCTCGTCCTTGAGTCGTGAGGACAGACCGGCGGTCAGGCGCTGACGGGTACTGGTGGAGAGGTTATCAAGACTTGAGGTGACTTCACGCCCGGCCTGTTCGAGTTCGCCAGAGAGCTTCTGGCTATCGACGCCGAGACGATTGCCCAAATCAGCTTCCAATGCGGTCACTGTGCTCCGGGTCAGTGCGACAGCCACCAACACTTGCACCAACAGGGCGATACCAAGGGTAACGAACACGGGCCGCAACAAACGGCTTTGTAACAGTGAGAGAACGGCCGACACAGGAAATCCCTCTACTTGCACGCCATTAAATTGATGGCACTCTGGAACAGAGATTCACAGCAAAGGTCATGCCGCCCGACAGGCATAAACGACAAAGGGCCCGATTAAGGGCCCTTTGTTTTTTACATCAACGACTTATCAAGCAAACGGGTGACGCAGAACGATGGTCTCGTTGCGGTCCGGGCCCGTCGAAATAATGTCGATCGGTGCACCGACCAACTCTTCGACGCGCTTGATGTAGTTGCGAGCAGCCTGAGGCAGCTCTTCCAGGGTCTTGGCGCCCAGGGTCGACTCAGTCCAGCCCGGCATTTCTTCGTACACCGGCTCAAGACCGATGTAGCTGTCGGCGTCGGTCGGTGCGTCGATCACTGCACCATCCTGGTTTTTGTAGCCCACGCAGATGTTGATGGTCTCAAGACCGTCCAGCACGTCCAGCTTGGTCAGGCACAGGCCCGAGATGCTGTTGACGTCGATGGCGCGACGCAGGATGACGGCGTCGAACCAGCCGCAACGACGGGCACGACCGGTGGTAGCACCGAATTCATGGCCACGCTTGGCCAGGAACGCACCAACGTCGTCGAACAGCTCGGTCGGGAACGGGCCCGAACCCACGCGAGTGGTGTAAGCCTTGGTGATGCCGAGGATGTAATCCAGGTACATCGGGCCAAAACCCGAACCGGTCGCGATGCCGCCAGCGGTGGTGTTGGAGCTGGTGACGTACGGGTAGGTACCGTGGTCGATGTCCAGCAGGGAGCCTTGGGCGCCTTCGAACATGATGTCTTTGCCGTCGCGACGCAGGTTATGCAGTTCGGCGGTGACGTCGAGCATCATCGGCTTCAGCAGCTCGGCGTATTCCATGCACTCATCCAGAGTTTTCTGGAAGTCGATGGCCGGCTCTTTGTAGTAATTGACCAGTACGAAGTTGTGGTAGTCCAGCAACTCGCCCAGCTTGGCGGCGAAACGCTCGCGGTGGAACAGATCACCGATGCGCAGGCCACGACGTGCAACCTTGTCTTCGTAGGCCGGGCCGATGCCACGACCGGTGGTGCCGATCTTCAGCTCGCCACGGGCTTTTTCACGAGCCTGGTCCAGCGCTACGTGGTAAGACAGGATCAACGGGCAGGAAGGGCTGATACGCAGGCGCTCGCGCACCGGTACGCCCTTCTCTTCCAGCTTGATGATCTCGCGCAGCAGGGCGTCAGGTGCAACCACCACGCCGTTGCCGATCAGGCACTGCACGCCATCGCGCAGCACGCCCGACGGGATCAGGTGCAAGACGGTTTTTTCGCCGTCGATCACCAGCGTGTGGCCAGCGTTGTGGCCACCTTGGTAGCGCACTACGGCGGCAGCATGTTCGGTCAGCAGATCAACGATCTTGCCTTTGCCCTCATCACCCCATTGGGTGCCCAGGACTACGACATTCTTACCCATAACACTTGTCCTCATTCGCGCAAACTTGGTGCCGGCAGCCGCCGGCAGGGAAACTCAAGAAGCCAGCGGCAATACTTGCCAAAGCCCGTTCTGCTGAATCAATTGCCGGTCGCAGTCCGCATCACGGGCGGCGGCCAATGGTTGCCCAGGCAATGCCTGAACGACACGCTGACCCTCACTGCGCAACTGGCAAACCTGCTGCCAGAGTGCTGCATCCGTACTGTCAGGCATCCAGATACCGCCAGTCGGTAGCTCGATTTCAGCACGCCCCAGGGTCACCAGGGTTTTCAAATCGGTAGAGAAGCCAGTCGCCGGACGGGCACGACCGAAGTCGGCGCCGATGTCGTCGTAACGACCGCCCTGAGCAATGGACTGGCCAACACCCGGCACGAATACCGCGAACACCACGCCGGTGTGATAGTGATAACCGCGCAACTCGCCCAGATCGAAGTACAGCGCAAGATCCGGGAAACGCACGGACAAACGCTCGGCAATCGACAGCAAGTCGTCCAGCGCCGCCAAAACAGGCGCCGGCGCCTTGGCCAGGCGTTGGCGAGCGGCAACCAGCACTTCACGACCGCCGCACAGATCAACCAGTGCCCGCAGCATGCCCGACAAATCGGCAGGCAGGCCTTCGGTCAAGGTAATGACCTCATCGATGGCCTTGCGTTGCAGGGCATCGAACAACTGTTGCTCGACCTCACCGGACAAACCGGCGGCACGCGCCAGGCCACGGTAGATGCCGACATGGCCAAGATCCATGTGCACATCCGGCACATCGGCCAGTTGCAGCATGGCCAGCATCAGGCTGATGACTTCCACGTCGCTGCTCGGGCTGGCATCGCCGTACAACTCGGCGCCCAGCTGGATCGGGCTACGCGAGGTCGACAACGCCCGCGGTTGCGCATGCAGCACGCTACCGGCGTAGCACAGACGGCTCGGGCCTTCGTGACGCAAGGTGTGCGCATCGATGCGCGCCACTTGCGGCGTAATGTCGGCACGGAAACCCATCTGCCGGCCCGATTGCGGGTCGATGACCTTGAAGGTCCGCAGATCAAGGTCCTGGCCTGCGCCAGTCAGCAGGGATTCCAGGTACTCGATATGCGGGGTCACGACGAACTCGTAACCCCAGCTCTGGAACAGATCCAACACCTGACGACGCGCGACTTCAATGCGCGCCGCCTCTGGTGGCAGTACTTCTTCGATGCCATCTGGCAGCAGCCAGCGGTCTACCGTTGCCATTACGCCATTCCCCTATGATCCGGGCCGCCAGCCCTCGGGCCGGCCTTGAGTGAAGCAGAAAATGTCTGAACCATACGCATAAGTCACGCGCATGAACAACGCGGCGATCGGCCTGAAATCGGCCTCGCCAAACACTTTCCTCGAAAAACCTGTCGAGTTGTTCAACCCGAGTCTTGCAATAAAAAACCGCAATCAAACGTGCAGACGCAAAAAAGCCGGGAATTTCCCGGCTGCCGCATCATACACACGTTTTCTCAAAGGATCACCCCGCGAGAGGCTTTAGCCGCCCGGCGGGGTCCTTTGAGATTAGTGTCGGATCAAGGCTTGGCTTTTTCCAGGTAACGGAAGAAGTCGCTGCTTGGGTCCAGAACCATGACGTCGGTTTTGTTCGCGAAGCTTTCACGGTAGGCACGCAGGCTACGGTAGAAACCGTAGAACTCCTGATCCTGGCCGTAGGCCTTGGAGTAGATCGCTGCGGCCTGGGCATCACCGTCACCGCGAACCTCTTCAGATTCACGATAGGCTTCAGCCAGCAGTACGCGGCGCTGACGATCGGCGTCGGCACGGATGCCTTCGGCCAGCTCGTTACCCTTGGCACGGTGCTCGCGCGCTTCACGTTCACGCTCGGTGCTCATGCGTTCGAACACGCTGCGGTTCACTTCCTTCGGCAGATCGATGGCCTTGACCCGAACATCGACCACTTCGATGCCCAGCTCTTTTTCCGCCATCTTGTTCAGCGAAGCTGTGATATCCGCCATCAGCGCATCACGCTCACCGGAAACCACTTCGTGCAGGGTGCGCTTGCCAAACTGGTCACGCAGGCCCGATTCCAGGCGACGCGAAAGGCGCTCGTCTGCAATTTGCTTGAGGCCGGAAGTCGCGGTGTAGAAACGCTCGGCATCCTTGACGCGCCACTTGGCGTAGGCATCAACCATGACGGCTTTCTTTTCCAGCGTCAGGAAACGCTGTGTCGGTGCATCCAGCGTCATCAGGCGTGCGTCGAATTTACGCACCTGGTTAACGTAAGGCACTTTCACATGCAGGCCCGGCTGAACATCAGTCTGAACCACGCGCCCGAACTGCAGCAGCACCGCGCGCTCGGTCTGAGCCACGATGTAGAAACAGTTCCAGGCAGCGATCGCCACGACGACGCCGACAATAAGGGCGATCAGCGATTTATTGCTCATCAGCGACTCTCCCTGGTACGTGCCGGCTGCTGCAGATCAGTTGCCGAGCGCGCGTGCCCTTCATTGCTGGTCGCGGCTGCGCTGGTTACCGGCGCTGCACCACTACGACCACTGTCGATCATCTTGTCCAGCGGCAAGTACAGCAGATTGTTCTGGCCATTCTTGTTGCCGGTCACGAGAACCTTGCTGGTATTGCTGAAGACTTCCTGCATCGTGTCCAGGTACAGACGCTGACGAGTGACTTCCGGTGCCTTGCGATATTCGGCGACCAGCTTGGTAAAGCGATCCGCTTCACCCTTGGCACGCGATACCGTTTCGTCGCGGTAACCGTTGGCATCTTCAATGATGCGCTGGGCCTGACCACGGGCTTCCGGCACGACGCCGTTGGCGTAGGTTTCAGCCTGGTTGCGCGAACGCTGCTCATCTTCACGAGCGCGGATCACGTCATCGAAGGCTTCCTGGACTTCACGCGGTGCAGCGGCGCTCTGAACGTTGACCTGAGTGACGGTGATACCGGTGCGATAGGTATCGAGGAAGCGTTGCAGACGCTCCTTGATTTCGCTGGCCATCAACTCACGACCTTCGGTCAACACCTGGTCCATGGCGGTGGAACCCACCACATGGCGCAAGGCACTCTCGGTCGCGTGTTGCAAACTGATTTCCGGCTGATCGACGTTCAGCACGAAGTCCTGCAGATTGGTGATCTTGTACTGCACGGTCAGTGGCACTTCGACGATGTTCTCGTCTTCAGTGAGCATTTGACCCTGCTTGGTGTAGGCACGCTCACGCGTGACGTTTTCCATGTACTTGCGATCGATCGGCGGGAAGTAGATGTTCAGGCCCGGCCCGACGGTTTCGTAGTACTTGCCGAAGCGCAGCACCACGGCTTGCTCCTGCTCGTCGACGACATAAACCGCGCTGTACAGCCAGACGACCGCCAGCACGACAAGGCCGATGCCGAGCAGGCCGTAACCGCCGCCCTTGCCCGAACCACCGCCATCATCACCGCGTTTCTTACTACCACCGAACAACCCATTCAGGCTTTCCTGCAGCTTTCGGAAGGCCTCGTCGAGATCTGGTGGCCCCTTGCGGTCGCCATTATTGCGGCGTTTACCACCCCAAGGATCCTGATTATTCGAGTTGCCACCCGGCTCATTCCAAGCCATAGCGCTCTCCATCTGATAAAGCAAAGACGCACCCACGGCGCGCCGACCAATGCTACAGAATGCCTGCCACAGCGGCACAACCGCTTTTTCAGGCTTTTATTGCAAAGTGTGTTGCTCGATGAATTCCAACGGCTGCATTCCCTCGCGGCTCACCAGTCGATTGAGCTCGACTCGCGGCAAACGAACGGCCAGCAAACAGATGCCTTCTTCGTCGTGTTCTTCTTTCTGTACAGCGCCGAGCGCAAAGAACTGCGCACGCAGTCGAGCAAAACGCTGCGGCAAGCGCAAGGTGCCGACGAACAAATCGTTGCCGAGCAATTCCGCAATCGCCTGCTTGAGCAGGTCCAGACCCTGACCGTTGCGCGCCGACAACCATACCCGTTGCGGCTTGCCGTCGGCATCACGCTGGATCTGTGGCTCTACGCCCTCGAGCAAATCGAGTTTGTTATAGACCTCAAGGATCGGCAAGTCTTGCGCACCGATCTCGCCGAGCACCGCCATGACCTGTTCGATCTGGGCCATGCGTTCTGGCTCGTGAGCGTCGATCACATGCAGCAGCAGGTCAGAGTTGCTCGACTCTTCGAGCGTAGCCCGAAATGCCTCGACCAGTTTGTGCGGCAAGTGACGGATGAAGCCCACAGTGTCGGCCAGTACGATTGGACCGAGGTCGGCGAGTTCGAGCCGGCGCAAGGTCGGGTCGAGGGTGGCGAACAACTGGTCTGCCGCGAACACGTCGGAATCGGTGACCGAGTTGAACAGCGTCGACTTGCCGGCGTTGGTATAACCCACCAGAGAAACCGAAGGAATATCCGCACGCTGACGACCACGACGAGCCTGGTCCCGCTGGCTGCGGACCTTTTCCAGACGCCCCTTGATCTGCCGCAGGCGAACCCGCAGGAGACGCCGGTCGGTTTCCAGCTGGGTTTCACCCGGACCGCGCAGACCGATACCGCCTTTCTGCCGCTCAAGGTGAGTCCAGCCGCGAACCAGTCGCGTACTCATGTAATCAAGCTGGGCCAGTTCGACCTGGAGCTTGCCTTCATGGGTGCGGGCGCGTTGGGCGAAGATATCGAGAATCAGACCGGTACGGTCAATCACGCGACACTCGAAAACACGTTCGAGGTTACGTTCCTGACTGGGCGTGAGGACGGAATTGAAAATAACCAGATCGACCTTCTCGGCTTTGACCTGGTCGCGCAGTTCCTCGACCTTGCCACTGCCAATCAGGTATTTGGCGGTTGGCCGATGACGCGGCACGTTAACAAACGCGACGGTCTCGGCGCCGGCCGAAATTGCCAACTCCTGAAACTCCTGCGGATCTTCGCGCGCCTCAGGGTCCTGACCATCCAAGTGAACGAGAATGGTTCGTTCACCACCACCGTGGCGCTCAAAGAACAAAGGAGACTCCTATCAGGCGTTACCTGGCTCAGCGTCAGCTTGTTCGGATTCGGTTGCGCTAGGCAGACGAATTGGACGAACCGGCACCACTGTAGAGATCGCGTGTTTGTAGACCATCTGGCTGACGGTGTTTTTCAGCAGGATAACGAACTGGTCGAACGACTCGATCGTGCCTTGCAGTTTGATTCCGTTGACCAGATAGATGGAAACCCCCACTTTCTCTTTACGCAATGTATTCAAGTAAGGGTCTTGTAGCGAATGCCCTTTTGACATGTGCCGCACTCCTTTAAGGATTCAATAATAAAAATAGGTAAAAAAATGGCTTAGGCCGTCACACCCCCAAGGATAGACGGCAATTGCAAGGACTCAGCTCAATATGGAGACCGTTCCCAGGTATTTCAAGGCGCGTGGCAGATTGTCGCAATCGAGGCTGTCCAGCCAGTGTAAATCAGCCCAACTGCGTAGCCAGGTGAACTGGCGCTTCGCCAATTGGCGCGTGGCAATGATCCCACGTTCCTGCATCTCGGCTGACGTCAGCTTGCCATCCAGGTAATCCCAGACTTGTCGGTAACCTACAGCGCGTATAGACGGCAACCCGGCATGCAGGTCACTTCTTTTACGCAGGGCTACGACCTCGTCAATGAATCCCTGTTCCAACATTTGTGTGAATCTTTGTTTAATACGCTCATGCAGTACCTGACGATTCGCCGGAGCGATAGCCAAGTTCGCGACAGTATAGGGCAATTGTGGGCGACCCGAAGCGCCTGCTTCAGTACTTTGCGCAGATTGTCGCGCGCGGTGTTCGGTCATGCTCTGGCCGCTGACCCGATAAACTTCCAGCGCCCGACTGAGTCGCTGCGGGTCATTGGGGTGAATTCGTGCTGCCGACACCGGATCAATGACCGCCAACTGATCGTGCAGGGCTTGCCAGCCAAGGCGTGCAGCCTCTTCCTCGATTTCAGCGCGGATCTGCGGATCGGCCGCTGGCATATCGGCCAGACCTTCGAGCAAAGCCTTGTAATAGAGCATTGTGCCGCCGACCAGCAGCGGAATATTGCCGCGTGCGGTGATCTCGGCCATGGCCTGCAGGGCATCCCGGCGAAAATCAGCCGCCGAATAGGCCTCGACCGGATCAAGAATGTCGATCAACCGATGAGGAAACTCGGCCAACAGTTCCTTCGAAGGCTTGGCCGTGCCGATGTCCATGCCGCGGTAAACCAGCGCCGAGTCGACGCTGATCAACTCGCACGGCAGGACCTTGGTCAGCTCGATAGCCAGATCGGTCTTGCCCGCAGCGGTCGGGCCCATCAGGAATATCGCTGGAGGGAGTTGGCTCATCAACGACCGCGCAAGAACAGTTTGTCCAGATCATCCAGGCCCAGTTGGGTCCAGGTTGGTCGGCCATGGTTGCATTGACCACTGCGCTCGGTGTTTTCCATGTCCCGCAGCAGACCGTTCATTTCCGGCAAGGCCAGGCGTCGGTTGGCGCGAATAGCGCCATGGCAGGCCATGGTTCCGAGCAGTTCGTTCAGGTGTGCCTGAATCCGGTCGCTGGTGCCGTATTCCATCAGGTCTGCCAATACGTCGTGAACCAGACGATTGGCCTCGGCCTGCTTGAGCAAGGCCGGAATCTGCCGGATCGCCAGGGTTTCCGGGCCCAGACGCTGAAGTTCAAAACCGAGGCGCTGGAACCAGCTGACGTGCTCTTCGGCACAATCGGCTTCACGCTGGCTGACGGCAATCGACTCTGGCACCAGCAGCGGTTGGCCGCTCAGGCCTTCGCTGGCCATCGCGACTTTCAGCCGCTCGTACATGATCCGCTCATGCGCCGCGTGCATGTCCACCAGCACCAGCCCCTGGGCGTTTTCCGAAAGAATGTAGATGCCTTTGAGCTGTGCCAGCGCATACCCCAGCGGCGGAATATCGCCCTGACCGTCTGGCAGCGCCGTGGCGTTCGCTTCCGGCAATGGCGCAAAAAACTCGCGATAGGCAGCCTGCGCTTCGGCCACCGGCACGCCCGACTGCGGACGCGGTGTGTATTGATACTGATAACCGGCGCCGGCGCCCGAGCCTGCCGTCGTATTAAAGGACGGCTGTGCCTGCGGCTGCTCGAGCAACGCATTGGCCGCCAGACGCATTTCACCTTGCGGGCCGAACTCGCCGGCTTCGATTCCGGTCGGCCTGACTATGGCTGTCGCGACAGGCGCAGCCAAATGATCTTCCGGACGCACGTCGCCCAAGGCGCGGTGCAAGGTGCCATAGAGGAAGTCGTGGACCATGCGCCCGTCACGGAAGCGCACTTCATGTTTGGTCGGGTGCACGTTGACGTCGACGCCCGCCGGATCGACTTCGAAAAACAGCACGAACGTCGGATGCCGACCGTTGAACAGCACGTCGCGATAGGCCTGGCGCACCGCGTGGGCCACCAGTTTGTCGCGCACCGCACGGCCATTCACAAAAAAATACTGCAAGTCCGCCTGGCTACGGTTAAAGGTCGGCAACCCGACCCAGCCCCACAGATGAAGGCCATTGCGCTCGATCTCGATGGGCAGCGCCTGCTCCAGGAAGCCCGCTCCGCAGATCGCCGCCACACGCCGGGCGCGAGCCGCGTCGTCATGGGCTTCGTGCAGGCTGAGGATGGTCTTGCCGTTATGGCGCAGATGGAACGCCACGTCGAAGCGCGCCAGCGCCAGACGCTTGATCACTTCTTGCAGGTGATCGAATTCGGTTTTTTCGGTCTTGAGGAACTTGCGCCGCGCCGGAGTATTGAAGAACAAGTCGCGCACTTCAACCGAAGTACCCACCGGGTGGGCGGCCGGCTGGACGCGAGGCGCCATGTCTCGGCCTTCGGTCTCGACCTGCCAGGCTTGATCGGCACCTCGGGTGCGGGACGTCAGGGTCAGGCGCGCCACGGAGCTGATCGACGCGAGGGCCTCACCGCGAAAGCCGAGGCTCATCACCTGCTCGAGGTCTTCGAGATTGCGAATCTTGCTGGTGGCATGTCGCGCCAACGCCAGCGGCAAATCATCGGAGGAGATCCCGCTGCCATCGTCGCGAACCCGCAGCAGCTTGACGCCGCCCTGCTCGACATCGACGTCGATACGTTTGGCACCGGAGTCGAGGCTGTTTTCCAACAGCTCCTTGATCACCGAAGCCGGACGCTCGACCACCTCACCGGCGGCAATCTGGTTCGCCAGTCGCGGGCTGAGCAGCTCGATACGCGCTGCGGTGTTCACGGCATCGTTCATTCCTTGGCCGCCAATTCGGTGCCCGGGATGTTCAGGTGCTGGCCGATTTTCAGTTCGTCGGATTGCAGGCCGTTGGCGCTGCGCAGAGTCGCCGGCGAGACCTGATAACGCACCGCGATCATCGCCAGGGTTTCACCCGGACGCACCGTGTGGTCACGCGGCCCCTGGGCGATCTTGCCGGAATCACGCAGCCAGGCGATGTAGGTGCCCGGTGGCGGGTTCTGCTGGAAGAACTGGCGCACACCCGCGCTGATCGAACGGGCCAGCGCTTGCTGGTGACCGGACGCCGCCAGTTTCGAGGCTTCGTTGGCATTGGAGATAAACCCGGTTTCCACCAGGATCGATGGAATGTCCGGCGACTTCAGCACCATGAATCCGGCCTGCTCGACGCGTTGTTTGTGCAACGAGGTGACCCGGCCAATGTTGCTCAAGACCTTCTGGCCGACGTTCAGGCTGGAAGTCAGCGACGCGGTCATCGACAGATCAAGCAGTACGCCGGCAAGCATCTTGTCCTTGTCGTCGAGGCTGACGTTGCCGGCACCGCCGATCAGGTCGGAGCGGTTTTCGCTGTCGGCCAGCCAACGCGCGGTCTCGGACGTTGCGCCGCGCTCGGACAAGGCGAATACCGAAGCGCCGAACGCTGCAGCGGAGGGTGCCGCGTCGGCGTGAATCGAGACGAACAGGTCGGCGCCCTTCTTGCGGGCGATCTCGGTACGGCCACGCAATGGAATGAAGTAGTCGCCGGTACGGGTCAGCTCGGCCCGGAAGCCTTTCATGCCGTTGACCTGGCGCTGCAGCTCGCGAGCGATGGCCAGCACCACGTCTTTTTCGTGCTGGCCACGGGAACCGGAAGCCCCCGGATCCTCGCCGCCGTGTCCGGCATCGATGACCACGATGATGTCGCGCTTACCGGCCGGAGCAGGCGGCAGCTTGATTGCCGGCTCAACCGGAGCCACCGGTACCGCTGGCACAGTGGCAACGGTTGGGGCCGGGGTCGGTGCGGGCGGTGGCGCGGCATCGGCGGCGTTGTCGAACAGGTCGACCACCAGGCGATTGCCGTACTGCGCATTCGGCGCCAGCACGAAGCTCTTCGGGGTAACGGCTTTTTTCAGGTCGATGACCACCCGCAGATCGGTCGGCGTGCGCTGAGCCGAACGCATGTCGGTAATCGGGGTATTGGCGGTAGAGACCTTCAGCGGCGCGCCAAGGACGGCGCCATTGATGTCGATCACCAGACGATCCGGGGACGTCAGGGTAAAGACGCTGTGCTGGACCGGGCCGGACAGGTCAAACACCAGTCGGGTGTTATCCGGCGCCCGCCACAAGCGAACACTGTTGACCTTTGTCGCGGCCACAGCGTCGACGGCCAGTGCCGTAAGCAGCATTCCTACGACAGCAACCAACGCGCGAAAGCGCATACCTAACCCCATCATTTATTTGAATTCCAATGCCAAAGAGGCACACCAAGACTCGCCACGCAAACCCTGGGGCGACAGATTCAGCGAACGCCCGCTGTCATGCGGGCTAATGGTAATGGTCAGGTCGGGCTTTGGCAAAAAGCCTGCACCCTTCTGGGGCCACTCGATCAGACACAGTGCATCGTCTTCGAGGTAGTCACGAATGCCAAGAAACTCCAGCTCCTCCGGATCGACCAGTCGATACAGGTCAAAATGGAAGGCGCGAATGTCGCCGATCTCGTAGGGCTCGACCAAGGTAAAGGTCGGACTTTTTACTGCGCCAACATGCCCCAAACCGCGAATAATGCCCCGCGACAGGGTGGTTTTACCCGCCCCAAGGTCACCGTCCAGAAAGATGATGCCGTGCCCTTTGGTCACTTGAGCGATACGGTTGCCCAACGCGACCATGGCGTCTTCATTGGCCAGATACAGGGTTACTTCAGACACGGTGCTTGCTCCTCCAGCAACTGACGAATGGCGGGAATCAGATCACTGGCCGCCAGCCCACGGCCCGTTTTACCTTCACGCTCGCCGGCGTTGGCGTGCAGCCAGACCGCCAGGCAAGCTGCATCGAATGCATTCATGCCCTGGGCCAGCAAGGCGCCGACCAGTCCGGCCAGCACATCCCCCAGACCCGCGGCAGCCATGGCCGGGTGGCCTTGATGACACAGCGCCAAACGACCATCAGGGCTGGCAATCAGGCTGCCGGCCCCTTTGAGAATGACGGTGGTTGTGTATTTTTTGCTCAATGCATGGGCCGCGGCGGGGCGATCGGCTTGAACCTCGGCCGTGGAAACCCCCAATAACCGCGCCGCCTCCCCCGGATGCGGAGTGATCACGCAATCCTTTGGCAGGCGCACATCACCCCGGCTCAGCAAATTCAGCGCATCGGCGTCCCAGACCTGCGGTAACGGGGCGTTGGCCGCTGCCGACAACAAACTGCGACCCCACGCGCCCTTGCCGAGCCCCGGTCCGACCACCAGCACACTGGCCTGACCGAGCGGGTCCATCAGTTGGTTGGCCGAGTGAACGCCCAGCACCATGACTTCGGGCACCCGCGCCAATGCGGCCGGTACATGTTCACTGCGGGTCGCCAGAGACACCATGCCCGCGCCGCTGCGCAGGGCACTTTGGGCACTCAAGAGAATGGCACCGCCGAAACCCCGATCGCCACCGATCAGCAGGACGTGACCGAATCGGCCTTTGTGAGCGCTCGGTGCCCGAGCTGCCAGGCGCGGCAGGTTGTCTGGATTCAGGCGATAGGCACTGACGGTGCTTTCAGCAACGATCTGCGGGTCGGCTTGCAGATCGTTGAACTGCAACTCCCCCACCTGATCCGCCGCATCGCCGGTGAACAGCCCAAGCTTGAGGCCGATGTACGTCACGGTGAGGTCGGCCCGAACCGCAACCCCGAGGACTCGCCCGGTATCGGCGCACAGACCGGACGGGATATCCACCGCCGCAACGGGCAGGCCACAGGCATTGATCGCCTCGATCGCGGCAACATAGGGTTCGCGCACCTCACCGCTCAGGCCGGTACCCAGCAGCGCATCCAGCACCACCCCACGCAGTTCGATGGCAGGTGACCAGGCCTCGACGACAACCCCGGCGGCCAGCGCTTCGGCATATGCCAGCGCGGCATCGCCCTGCAAGCGCGACGGTTCAACCACCGCCAGCACTCGCACCTGCCAACCGGCACGCAACGCCAGTACCGCCACCAGATAACCGTCCCCGGCGTTATTGCCGTGGCCCGCCAACACACTGAGCTCAGTGGCCGTCGGCCAGTGCCGGACCAACGCTCGCCACGTGGCGCGGGCAGCCCGATGCATCAATTCGAAGCCCGTTGTCCCGGCCGCAATCAGCCGCGCGTCGAGCGCCCGGACCTGTGCGGCGCTGTACAGTGCGTCGGGTAAATGGTGTTTTGTCTGCGGCATGCGTCTTCAGGCTCCGATGTCTGGCAGAATTATACGCACCTCAGCTCCGGTTTCCCCTGTCTCATGCCTGCAATTACCACAGATCTTCCTGCTCTCGCCCAATCGATCAAGGACTGGGGCCGCGAGTTGGGTTTTCAACAAGTCGGCATCAGTGGTCTGGACCTGGCTGAGCATGAACAACACCTGGAGCGCTGGCTCGAAGCCGGCTACCACGGCGAAATGGATTACATGGGCGCCCACGGCAGCAAACGCTCGCACCCGGAAGAACTGGTGCCGGGCACATTGCGGGTGGTTTCACTGCGCATGGACTACCTGCCGGGCGACACTGAAATGGCCAAGCGCCTGGGCCAACCGGAAAAAGCCTACGTCTCGCGCTATGCCCTGGGCCGCGACTATCACAAGCTGATCCGCAAACGCGTGCAGCAATTGGCCGAGAAGATCCAGCAGGTCATTGGCCCCTTCGGCTACAGGGCTTTCGTCGACAGCGCCCCGGTGCTGGAAAAAGCCATCGCCGAACAGGCGGGTCTCGGCTGGATCGGCAAAAACACCTTGGTACTGAACCGCAAGGCCGGCAGTTACTTCTTTTTGAGCGAGCTGTTCGTCGACCTGCCGCTGCCGGTCGACCCGCCCCACAGCACCGAGCACTGCGGGCGCTGCACGGCGTGCCTGGACATCTGCCCGACCAAGGCCTTTGTCGGCCCTTATGTATTGGACGCCCGCCGCTGCATTTCGTACCTGACCATCGAGCTGAAAACCGCGATCCCCGAAGATTTGCGGCCACTGATCGGCAATCGGGTGTTCGGTTGCGATGATTGCCAGATCGTCTGCCCGTGGAACCGCTTCGCCCGTCCGTCCGGCGAAAGCGACTTCAAACCGCGACACAACCTCGACAACGCCGAGTTGGCCGAACTGTTCATGTGGGATGAAGACAAATTCCTGAGCAGCACCGAAGGCTCGCCGCTGCGCCGCGCCGGTTATGAACGCTGGCTGCGTAACCTGGCCGTCGGACTTGGCAATGCGCCTTCAACGATTCCGGTGCTGGAAGCCCTGAAGGCGCGGGCCGATTACCCATCGGAGTTGGTACGCGAGCATGTGCAATGGGCGCTGAAACAACACGGACTCGCGTAGGAGCTCTGGTGTCAGGCTTCGTCGTTGTAGACGAACTTGGGCATTTCCCAGTGGAAACGAATCGCCAGCAAGCGCAGCAGGAAGCCGCCAAACAAGGTGATCAGAATCGCCTGTTCGTCGGGTAATTGCAGGTAAAGGCAGAGCATGTAGCACCACGCGGCAGCGAACGAGACGCTGGCGTAGAGCTCGCGACGGAAGATCAGCGGGATGTCGTTGCAGAAAATGTCGCGCAGGATGCCGCCGAACACTCCGGTGATCACCCCGCTGACCGACGCCACCAACATGCCGTGGCCCGTTTCCAGCGCAATCATGCAGCCGATCAGGGTAAACGCCACCAACCCTACGGCGTCGAGTACCAGGAACAGCGAGCGCAGATGGCGCATCCAGCGTGCGGTAAAGACCGTGAGCATTGCCGCAGCCGAGGTCAACACCAGGTATTCCGGGTGTTTGACCCAGGTCAGCGGATAGTGCCCGAGCAGCACGTCACGCACCGAACCACCGCCCAGCGCCGTCACGCAGGCGATCAGCACCACGCCAAACCAGTCCATGCCACGCCGACCGGCAGACAACGCGCCAGTCATGGCTTCAGCGGTAATGGCAATCAGGTAGAGCATCAACAACATGGCGGCGGTCCTTACGGGAAGGCGCGCAGTCTACTCAGATCGCCGGGGCACCAAAAGAGGGCGGTGAGCGAATATAAACCCCGTGGCGAGGGAGCTTGCTCCCGCTGGAGTGCGAAGCACTCCCAACCTAGGCTGCCTGATAAACCGTAGCTGCCAGACTTACGGCTGCTGCGCAGCCGAGCGGGAGCAAGCTCCCTCGCCACATTAGCCCCCCCAATATCATTCAATCAGAACTTGATGAAATGCGTGCGGTAGTGCTGCAACTCGGCGATCGACTCGCGGATATCGTCCAGCGCCAGGTGCGTGCTGCCCTTCTTGAAGCTGTCGCGTACGTCCGGAGCCCAGCGTGCGGCCAGTTCCTTCAAGGTCGAGACGTCGAGGTTGCGGTAGTGGAAGTAACTTTCCAGCGCCTTCATGTGCGTATAGAGGAAGCGCCGGTCCTGGCAAATGCTGTTGCCGCAGATCGGCGACGTGCCCTTCGGCACCCACTTTTCCAGGAAGGAGATGGTCTGGGCTTCCGCTTCAGCCATACTGATGCGGCTGTCGCGTACCCGCTGGGTCAGGCCGGAGCCACCGTGTTGACGGGTGTTCCACTCGTCCATGCCCGCCAGGATCTCGTCGCTGTGGTGAATGGCGATGACCGGGCCTTCGGCCAAGGTGTTGAGATTGCTGTCGGTGACAATAGTGGCCATCTCGATGATGACATCGGTGTCAGGGTTCAGACCGGTCATTTCCAGATCGATCCAAATCAGGTTCTGCGGGTTTTGCATGTGTCGGCTCCTCGGCGTAGGCATGCAGTTTAGCCTAGAGGACTCTCGGGGCGTGCTAAACTCGCGGCCGTTTTACCTAATCGCTGCATTATCCACACGGAACACCCATGGCCAAACGCCAACTCAATCGTCGTCAAAACTGGCGCATCGAAAAGATTCAAGGTGAGCGCGCTGCACGCGCCGCCAAACGCGAATCCTCCGCCGTCGAAGCGCTCGAGGGCGGCGACCTTGGCCCCGAGCAGACCGGCCTGGTGATCGCTCACTTCGGCGTTCAGGTCGAGGTCGAAGCCCGCGACGGCGAACTGGCCGGCCAGGTGTTCCGCTGCCATTTGCGGGCCAACCTGCCTGCGCTGGTGACCGGCGACCAGGTGGTCTGGCGTGCCGGCAACCAGGGCATCGGCGTCATCGTCGCGCAATTGCCGCGTAAAACCGAACTGTGCCGTCCCGACAGTCGTGGCCAGCTCAAGCCGGTAGCGGCTAACGTCGACATGATCGTGATCGTCTTCGCCCCGCTCCCCGAACCTCATGCCAACCTGATCGACCGCTACCTGGTCGCTGCCGAACACGCTGGTATTCGCCCGCTGCTGTTGCTCAATAAGTTCGACCTGATCGACGAGCAGAATGCCCCGGCGCTGAATGCCTTGCTAGCGGTCTACCGCACGCTGGGTTACCCGGTGCTGGAAGTCTCGGCGCACCATGGCAATGGCATGGAGCAGTTGCAGGAACAACTGGACGGGCGCATCAGTGTGTTCGTTGGTCAGTCCGGCGTCGGCAAGTCCTCGCTGGTCAACAGCCTGCTGCCGGAAGTCGAAACCCGTGTCGGCCCACTGTCCGAGCTGTCCGGCCAGGGCACCCACACCACCACCACCGCGCGGTTGTTCCACTTCCCCGGCGGCGGTGAGCTGATCGATTCCCCGGGTATTCGGGAATTCGGCCTGGGCCATGTCAGCCGTGCCGACGTCGAAGCCGGTTTCATCGAGTTCAACGACTTGATCGGCACCTGCCGCTTCCGCGACTGCAAGCACGACCGCGAACCCGGTTGCGCCCTGCTCAAGGCACTGGAAGAAGGCCGCGTGCAACAGCAGCGCATGAACAGCTACCGCTCGATCATCGCCAGCTTGCCCGAAACCAGCTATTAACCAGAGCGCTCAGCAGCCCCGATACTGAAGGCTGCTGAGTGCCCACTGGCGCACCGACAGACAATAAAAAGCCGCGATCATCGCGGCTTTTTATTGGGTCACTGCTTGGGTGGCCCGGCCGGTTTGGCCAGGTCGCCGGCTTTCGGTGCCGGAGCGTCGAACAGGTTCAAGCGTTCCCGAAGCTCATGTGCCGGCAAGGGTTCCTTGTCCGCCGGCAAGGCGTTCGGATCGGCAGGGATGGCCGGCACCTCACTCGGAGCGCCCTGCCCCGGTATCGGTGTTGGTGCCGGTTCCGCGCCTTGTTCACCCTCGATGGCGCGCTGGGCCTTCTTGGTCAGCACGACGATGTCGATGCGGCGGTTGACCGGATTGAGCGGATTTTTGCGATCGAACAACGTCGACGAAGCGTAACCCACCACCCGCGCCACTTGCTGTTCCGGATAGCTGCCCGCGACCAACGCCCGGCGAGCGGCGTTGGCACGGTTGGCCGAAAGCTCCCAGTTGCCGAATTCACCGGTGCCCGCATAAGGCTTGGCGTCGGTGTGGCCACCGATGCTGATCTTGTTCGGCACCGCTTTGATGGTGTCAGCCATGGCCAGCAGAATATCTTCGAAGTACGGTTTCAAGCGCGCACTGCCGGAGTCGAACATTGGCCGATTTTCGGAATCGATGATCTGGATGCGCAAGCCATCCGGGGTGATTTCGAAAAGAATCTGATCCTTGAACTTCTGCAGCTGCGGGTTTTCTTCGACCTTGTTCTGCAGCTCTTGCAGCAACAGTTCCAGACGCTCGTGCTCGACCTGTTCGGCCATGCCTTCGACCTGCTCGGTATCGACGGTGACCTTGTCCGGTTGCGGCTGCGACTTGACCTCGGGGTTGAGAGTCTTGTCCGGCGCCAGCACCGGCGTGCCGCCCAGGTCGATAATGAACGGCGTACCGCTTTCAGAGAAGCCGATCGGGTCCTTGAAGTAACCGGCAATGGCAATCTTCTGTTCCGGTGTGGCGGTGGATAGCAGCCACAGCACCAGGAAGAACGCCATCATTGCCGTCGCGAAGTCAGCGAAGGCAATTTTCCACGCGCCCCCGTGATGCCCGCCAGCAATGCGCTTGACGCGCTTGATGATTATCGGCTGATTATTTTCCATGTTAAGTGCTCTGTCTCACAAATACTGTTCCTTTCTGGCGGTGCCTGTTGTCGCCATACGGCGTTGCCGCTCCTCGCCATAGCGGGCTATGACTCGTCGCGGCGCCTTGTCTGGCAACAACAGACACTCGCCAAAAAAGGAGCGTATTTGCAAGACAAAGCACTAACGACCGCGAACCGCTTGTTCCAGCTCAGCGAAGCTTGGACGGTGTGCCGGATACAGAACCTTGCGCCCGAACTCCACCGCCAACGATGGCGGCATGCCGGAAGCTGAAGCCACCAACGAAGCCTTGATGGCTTCGTAGATGTTCAGCTCTTCCTTGGCATCGTGAGCCAGGGAGTGCGCCAGCGGGCCAAAGAAACCGTAGGCCGCGAGAATACCGAAGAAGGTACCGACCAGTGCGGCACCTACGTGCAGACCGATGGACTTCTGATCGCCCTCACCCAGCGAGGCCATGGTCACCACGATACCCAGTACCGCCGCAACGATACCGAAGCCGGGCATGGCATCGGCGATACCGTTGACCGCGTGGGATGGGTGCTCGAGGTCTTCCTTGAGGCTGAACAGTTCCATGTCGAACAGGCCCTCAAGCTCATGCGGCGCCATGTTGCCGGACGACATGATGCGCAAGTAATCGCAGATGAACGCGGTCATGCGGTCGTCTTTGAGAACCGCCGGGTACTTGGCAAAAATCGGGCTGGCAGCGGCGTCTTCAATATCGCCTTCAATGGCCATCATGCCTTCGCGACGGCTCTTGTTGAGTATCTCGTAGATCAGGCCCAGCACCTCCAGGTAGAAGGTGTGATTGAAACGCGAACTGAACATGCCCAAGGATTTCTTGAGCACGTGCATCGTCATATGACCGGGGTTGGCCTGAAGGAATGCACCCAGCGCCGCACCGCCGATGATCATCACCTCGAAAGGCTGAATCAGGGCGGCAATCTTGCCGTGGGAAAGCACGTATCCGCCGAGCACGCTCGCGAATACGACGATGATGCCGATAATTTTAGCCATAGGTAGAAGGTACTTACTTAAGTCGGGTTCAAGGTCATATTCGGAAGTTAAAAAATCTCTTCTTCTACTTATCGGCAAAACTGCGCCAGACTATAGCCAGTTAAGGCGAAAAGCTAATTTGGCCCGCTCCGGGCGTGTTTAATGCAGACGATGATCGCGCCCAACCATGGCTAATGAAACGACCGTTCCAACTGCTAGACCGACCACACTCGAAGGCTGGGTCAAGCTGCTCGATGGCGTAACCTTGCCCGTGCCGCGAGCCAGCCATGATCGCGTCTGCAAGGCTATCGCCGACAATCGCAGCTCGTTGCGCGATATTGCCGAACTGATGCAAGGCAGCCCGGCCCTGGCCCTCAGCGTCATCCGCGAAGCCAATCGCCACACCCACGGCAGCATGAGCGAGCCCAGCGAGAACCTGGAAGTGGCGATCAACCGCCTAGGTCTCAAGCGCACCGAAGAACTGCTCGCACGCCTGCCCGCCCTGCCCGAGAACGAAATCCCGCCGGCCCTGCGCCAACTTCAATTGATCAGCCTGCACGCGACCCAACAGGCCAACGGTTTTTTTGCCAGTCGCCTGGCACGGCTCTGGCAGGACATCCACTGGGGGAGCCTGCTGTTCCTCTCGCCGTTCTGGCCACTGGCCCTGACCTTCCCGCAACTGCTGGAAGACTGGGAACTGCGGGTCCTGCACAAGCGCGAGCCAGCACGCAAGGTCGAAAAAGAATTGTTCGGCGTACGCCTGCTGGAACTCGGCCAGGCACTGGTGGAAGTCTGGCGCCTGCCCATCTGGGTAGGACAAGGCTATCGATTGCTGCTGGATGAACAACGCGAGCTGGCGAAAGTCGTGCATATCGCCCGCGACGCCGAGCACCCGTTGCGCCAGCAAAACCGCCTTGATGACGACCCGACGCTGCGCCGCTGGCTCAACCAACCGGCCAACACGGTATTGCTGGCCAACGGCCTGGCGTTATCGGCACAGCAAGCCTGGAGCAGCCCTCACTGCCTGCGCTGGCAGTTTCTGACCAGCCTCTACCTGCAAATGCCGATGGACGAAGTCCAGCAGCAACTGCACCAGCAAGCCGCACTCAGCGCCCGCAACCATGCAATGCCGGACCTTTGGCATCCCGCCGGGGCATTGCTCTGGCCGTGGGACGAGCGACGCCTTCATCGCGGCCAGCTTCCGGCGCCAGCCCCCACCGCCGAAGACCTGACAAAGTGGCGCAAGCAATGCGCAGAACTGCTGGCGGAGCCGAGCCGCTTTACCAATGCCATGCACCTGACCACCTTCGCCCGGGACGCGCTGGTTGCCTGCGGCATGCGTCGGGTGATGATTCTGATGGCTGATCGCACGCACAGCCAATTGCGCGTGCACCAGATTCACGGCCTGCCTAAAGAAGCCGCGATGCTGAACTTTGTGGTCAGCCAGAGCACCGTGCTGCAACGCTTGCTCTCGCAACAGGCTCAGGTGCGGCTGACGCCAGTCAACAACGCACAGTTTTCAGCCTTGCTGCCTGCCAGCCTGCGCGCACTGTTCGGTGGCGAGCACCTGCTGCTGCGCTCACTGGTCAACAATGGCCGGGTGATCATGTTGGTCGTGGCGGACCAGGGCGGCGGTCCATTTTCGGAAATCACCGTGCAAGCCTTCGGCAAAACCGCACAGTGCATCGAAAAAGCCCTGCACAGCTTTAGCCACCGCTAGGGCCTGTCATCAATTATTTCCTGTGCCGCGTTGTCGCCTGAAAGCGGGCCAGGCAAGGCGCAGTCCGCAGATAAGGGTCGTTTCCTTGCCAAGGACTGCAACGCAGTCTGACCCGCTTTCAGGCACAACCCGAAGGGCCGGGCCTGCTGTGGCGCAGGGCAGCGTTGCTCGGAGCTTATTTGGAATGACCAAACCGCGCTCCTCGCGCCTTGCCCTGCACCACAGCAGACCCGGCGCGGCACAGGAAATAATTGATGACAGGCCCTCATAGCCGTTGCGCTACAATCCTTCCCTTTGTGCTCTGGAGACCTCACATGTCTGACTTCTCTGGCTTGTCGCTGGTCATCGAGCCGAGCGACCTGCTCGCCCGTCTCGATGCTCGCGAACTGATTCTGGTCGACCTGACCAGCAGCGCCCGCTACGCCGAATGCCATATTCCCGGCGCGCGCTTCGTCGACCCCAAACGGACTCAACTGGGTCATCCGCCGGCGCCGGGCCTGCTGCCGCCACAGGCTGCACTTGAAGCCCTGTTCGGCGAACTGGGGCATAACCCGGACGCGGTCTACGTGGTCTACGACGATGAAGGCGGCGGTTGGGCCGGACGCTTCATCTGGTTGCTGGATGTCATCGGCCACAGCAACTACCACTATGTGGACGGCGGCCTGCTGGCCTGGCTGGCGGAAGGCTTGCCGGTTTCAACCGAGGTTCCAGCGGCTGTCGGCGGCCCGGTTGCACTGACCTTGCACGACGAGCCCACCGCTACCCGCGAATACCTGCAAAGCCGTCTTGGCGCCGCCGACCTGGCAATCTGGGACGCACGCGGGCCGCTGGAATATTCCGGCGAGAAAGTCCTCGCCGCCAAGGGCGGACACATCCCTGGCGCAGTCAATTTCGAATGGACCGCCGGCATGGACAAGACGCGCAACCTGCGTATCCGCACCGACATGCCGCAGATCCTCGAACAGCTCGGGATCAGCAAAGACAAAGAAGTGATTACCCACTGCCAGACCCACCATCGCTCTGGCTTCACCTATCTGGTGGCCAAGGCGCTCGGTTATCCGCGGGTCAAAGGCTACGCCGGCTCCTGGGGCGAATGGGGCAACCACCCCGACACGCCTGTTGAGATTCAAGGTTCTTAAGGACAGTTAATGAAAAAGCGTTTGTTTATCCTCAGCCAGTACCTGCTGCCTCATCACCTGCTCTCGCGTCTGGCCGGCTGCATCGCCGAATGCCGCGTGCGCTGGTTCAAGAACGCCTTCACCGCCTGGTTCGCCAAGCGTTATCAGGTGGACATGTCGCAAGCGCTGGTCGAGGACCTGACCGCTTACGAACACTTCAACGCGTTCTTCACCCGCGCACTGAAAGATGGCGCCCGCCCGCTGGACCAGACCCCGGGCGCAATCCTCAGCCCGGCTGACGGTGCCGTCAGCCAGCTCGGCCCGATCGAGCATGGTCGAGTGTTCCAGGCCAAGGGCCACAGTTTCAGCGTGCTGGAATTGCTTGGCGGTGATACGGCAAACGCTGCGCCGTTCATGGGCGGCGATTTCGCCACTATTTACCTGTCGCCCAAAGACTACCATCGCGTACACATGCCGCTGGCCGGCACCCTGCGCGAAATGGTCTACATTCCGGGCCGGATCTTCTCGGTCAACCAGACCACCGCGGAAAACGTTCCAGAGTTGTTCGCCCGTAACGAGCGCGTCGCGTGCATCTTCGACACCGAGCGCGGGCCAATGGCTGTGGTATTGGTCGGTGCGATGATCGTCGCTTCGATCGAAACCGTCTGGGCCGGGCTGGTAACGCCACCCAAGCGCGAACTGAAAACCTTCCGCTACGACGAAGCTGCCCGCGCGCCGATTCACCTGGAAAAAGGTGCCGAGCTGGGTCGCTTCAAACTGGGTTCGACGGCGGTTGTGCTATTTGGCCCGAATCAAGTGAAGTGGGCTGAAGAGCTGGCGGCTGGCTCGCCAGTGGTGATGGGCCAAGGCATGGGCACTCCAAAGGCATAACCAAAGGCCTGCGATCTTTTGACACCTGCGAGATCGCGAAGATCAAAAGATCGCAGCCTGCGGCAGCTCCTGCGCACAGAAAAAACGCCGCTATTTGCGGCGTTTTTTTTGGCACTTGATTCGGTTCAGAGCTGACCGTCGCGGTCTCTGAAGCCCAGCAGATACAGCACGCCATCCAGCCCCAGGGTCGAAATCGCCTGCTTGGCCGACTGTTTGACCAGCGGCTTGGCACGGAACGCCACGCCCAGACCTGCAATTGCCAGCATCGGCAAATCGTTGGCACCGTCGCCGACGGCAATGGTCTGCTCCAGACGCAAGCCTTCCTTGTGCGCCAGCTCACGCAGCAAATCGGCTTTGCGCTGTGCATCGACGATTGGCTCGACAGCCACACCGGTCACTTTGCCGTCGACCACTTCCAGTTCATTGGCGAACACATAGTCGATGCCCAGCTTGGCTTGCAGCTGTTTGGCAAAGTAAGTGAAACCGCCCGACAGAATGGCCGTCTTGTAGCCCAGGCGCTTGAGTTCGGCGAACAAGGTTTCAGCACCTTCGGTCAGGCGCAGGGAGGCCCCGATCGAGTCCAGCACGCTGACGTCCAGCCCTTTGAGCAAGGCCAGGCGCTCCTTGAAGCTGGCGCGGAAATCCAGTTCGCCGGCCATCGCCCGCTCGGTGATTTCCGACACCTTCTCGCCCACCCCGGCAGCCTTGGCCAGCTCGTCGATAACTTCGGCTTCGATCAGTGTCGAATCCATGTCGAATACCGCCAGACGACGATTGCGACGGAACAGCGAATCTTCCTGGAAGGCGATATCGACGTTCAGTTCCTGGGCCACGCTGAGGAACTCGGCACGCAGGGCCTGCGGATCGGCCGCTTCGCCACGCACGGAAAACTCAATGCAGCCCTTGCCCTTGTCAGCTGGAGTGTCCAGTGGCATACGTCCGGACAGACGGTCGATGTGATCGATGTTCAGCCCGTATTTGGCAGTGATCGAACTCACGCGCTGCAACTGCTCGGCCGTCACTTTGCGGGTCAGCAAGGTCACAATGTGGCGTTTCTTGCCTTGAGCGCCGACCCACAGCTGGTAATCCTCTTCGGAGACCGGCGTGAAACGCACCTGTTGCCCCAGCTCGTAGGCCTTGAACAGGATGTCCTTGAGCACCGACGAACCCTGTTCGGTGTCGGGAATTTCAACCAGGATGCCGAACGACAACGTGTCGTGGATCACCGCCTGACCGATGTCGAGAATGTTCACACCACCCTGGGCCAGTACACCGGTAATGGCCGCAGTCAGACCCGGACGGTCGACTCCCGTGATGTTTATCAGGACGATTTCGCGCAAGGCGCACCCCCGCAAGTGGAAAAAAACCGCATTCTACCCACTTTCAGTGACCATCGGGCACAGCGAGCGCTTTGCCGGTCTGGGGCCTGTCGCTATACTGCGCGTCAACTTCACGGACAAAAGAGCCGAGCTCAGTGAACCGGCCTACGCCAGTTAAAACCGATAACTTCTTTCTGCTGATCTTCCGGGCACTGCGCCATCGCCGTGTACCGATTGCATTGCGCATTGCCAGCCATAACGTGATCCTGGTCGCATTGGCCCTGGTGATCTACGCCTGCGTGATGGGTCTGCAGTTCAAACAGGCCATGCACGAGCAAGCGGATGCCCTCGGCCAGAGCCTGACTACCCAGACAGCGATGTCGGCGACCGAACTGTTGGTGTCCAACGACATCCTCAGCCTCAACGTATTGCTGAACAACCTGACCAAGAACCCGTTGGTGGCTCACGCGGCTATTTATAGCGTGGACAACCGGATTCTCGCCGAGGCCGGACAGCGCCCCAAGCATGGCTTGCTGGGCGAAGCCGAAGGCATGTACGAGAGCAAGATCACCTTTCAGGACGTGACGGCCGGTCAACTGCGGATCAGCCTGGACATGGCGCAGTTCCAGCAGCCGATGACCATCAGCCTGCAAAGCATGGGCATTCTCAGCGCGATCCTGCTGGCGTTGTCCCTGGCCCTGAGCTTGCGCCTGGGTCGGCACATCTCCACGCCGCTGCTGCAATTGCGGGTGTGGTTGCGCGACATTGACGAACACACCCCGGCGACTCAGCGCCAGGACGAAATCGGTGACCTGGCTCGCCAGCTCCACAGCAGTTATGCACCCGAAAAGGTCGAGCCTGAACCCGAGCCAGAGCCAGAATTCGACGATTTCGAAGACACTGAAGAGGCCGAACCGAGCTTCGAAGTGCGTAACCTGCGCGACCCAAGCTTCGACGAGAGCGCTCCGGTGGCCGGCCTGAAACCGGCAGCACGGCACGTGGTCAGCGCTGAAGAAGACGAACTGGACGAAGATGATCCTTTTGCCGACCTTCGCGACACCGCTGCCGCCGCGCCCGTTGCCAAGCCGCAACTCAACAAGCCTGCTGCCCCTGCGCAACCGCAGCACAGCGCGGTATTGGCGGTGCAGCTGGGTGCTCAGGAGCAACTGCGCCGCCTGCCACGCGCACGCCTGACCGAACTGCTGGAGCGTTATCGCGACTGCCTGGACCAGGCGGCTTCGCTGTATGAAAGCGAACTGCACACCCTGAACGATGGCAGCACGCTGATGCTGTTCCACAGTGAAGACAGCGGTGAAGACTACCTGACCAACGCCATCTGCTGCGGTGAGTTGCTGCGTGCGCTCGGCCACCAGTTGCAGATCGAAGTCGCCGACAGCGGCATCACCCTGCAATTGCAGCTGGGCCTGACCTTGGGCGATGGACTCTTCGGCCTCAGCCAGATTGATCTGCTGCTGACCGAAACCGCTCAGGATGCGCTCGCATTGTCCCAGCACAGCCGAAACCTGCTGCTGGTGGAGCGCAAGATCAGCGACGACGTACTGATCCGCCAACGTGCGCGGATCCGCCCAATCGCCAGCCCTGAAGGCGCTTGCTGCGTCGAACGGTTGATGGAACCTTACCCGTCGATGCTGGAGCGGCAACTGGCGCGCATGCACGAGACACGCGCCAAGAGCTGAACCCGGCCGTGAACCAAAAAGCCCGCAGACGAGTGATTGCCTGCGGGCTTTTTCATGGCCGACGGCATAGAAACCGTATACGTAGCAGCTGCCGAGCCTGCGAGGCTGCGTTCGAGGCGGACCGCGATCGGGCGAAGTCCTCGCAAATCCTGTGCACGCGGCTTGTCTGAAAGAACAAGTTACCTGGTTTCACGACCGCTTCGCGGCCGAACGCAGCCTCGCAGGCTCGGCAGCTGCTACATGCGTTGGCCCCGCAGCACGGTGCTGCCTGCATTCTCCCTTCCAACCGCCAGAAACAACAAAGCCCGCATCAACGCGGGCTTTGTCTGTACGGCAATCACCTCAGAACCTGAACACTTCCATGTCCGTGCGAATCGGTGAAGCCATCGGGATCTTCGGTTTCTCCGGCTCTGCCGGCGCCGCCGGCTTGGACGCAGGTTTACGCGGTGCTTCGACAACCGGTGGCTGATTGGCCAGCGGCTTGAGCGCGACCGACAGCTGCTCGGCCAAACGCTGCAGCAATATGCCCTGGGCCTGCACCTGAGCGGCCGTACCACTGGCGTGCGGCTCTTGCAGATGAATGATGCGGTTGTCACGCACCTGGCCACGACGGTCGATCAAACGCCACTGGGCATCGAGGATCGCCGGTTGCGACTCACCCGAATCCAGGCGAGTGATCGACAGCAAAACCTGTACATCCGGGGTGAAACCCAGGGTCGCCGGTGCCAGCACTACGCGCTGGCTGTCCAGATGGCCGGCCACCTGGCGCAACAGAAGCTGATTGATGTCCGAAGACAGGCTGCCCGCCCAACGACCGTCGGTGGACGCTTGCAGGCTGCCATCAGGCTGGCGCTGCAGCAGGGTTTCACGTTGCAGGTAATCGGCGATCGATACCGGGCCCAACAAAACCGCCATGCCCGCGCTTTGCGCAGGCTGAGCCGGACTTCCGCTGTCCAGCTGATACAGCGACACCGGCTGGTGAACGCTGCAACCCGCCAGGCCAAATACGCCAGCGAGCAACAAAAGTAGAGGAAGGCGCAGAACAGTCATCATCCCATCCAAGTGACGGCCAACGAGCCGGTCACAGTGAAAAATACTCAATCAATATGAAGAACGCAGGACCACGCCCACGTTTGAAAGGCCATATCATCCGTGAATATGGCCTCCGACTCCAGCGCGAAAGCATCGATCTACGGGTTAAATCGTAGATCGAGCACGCTGGACCGCTTAATTGATAGCTTCTACCAATAGTGCATCAACGCGCTGAAAGCCCCGTGGCAGCTTGTTGCCACGGCGTCCGCGCTCACCTTTATAGTGTTCGAGGTCATCGGCTTTAAGCGACAGCGTGCGCTTACCGGCCTGCAATACCAGGGTCGCGCCTTCCGGCAATACCGCGATGTCGGTGACATATTCCTCGCGACTGGCTACACGTTCGCCGGAGATACCGATGATCTTGTTGCCTTTGCCCTTGCCCAGCTGCGGCAGATCGCTGATTTTGAAAATCAGCAAGCGACCTTCGGTGGTGACCGAGGCCAACCAGTTCTGCTCACGGTCAGCGACCGGACGCGGCAGAATCACCTTGGCGTTGTTCGGCAGGCTCAACAGCGCCTTGCCGGCCTTGTTCTTGGCTTGCAGGTCTTCACCCTTGACCACGAAACCGTAACCGGCGTCCGAGGCAATGACATACAGCCCATCGTCTTCAGGCATCAACACGCATTCGAAGGTCGCGCCGGGTGGCGGCGTCAGACGCCCCGTCAGCGGCTCACCCTGGCCACGGGCCGATGGCAGCGTGTGCGCCGGCACCGAATAACTGCGACCGGTGGAATCGATGAACACCGCAAACTGGTTGGAACGACCGGCCGCTGCGGTCTTGAAGCCGTCCCCGGCCTTGTACGAAAGCCCGGTGGCGTCGATGTCGTGGCCCTTGGCCGAGCGCACCCAGCCTTTCTCGGACAGCACTACGGTGACTTTTTCGTTCGGCAGCAGATCGTGCTCGGTCAGCGCTTTGGCTTCGGCACGCTCGACAATCGGCGAGCGACGGTCGTCGCCATAGGTTTCGGCGTCTTTGATCAGCTCGCTGCGCACCAGCTTCTTCAGCTTGGTTTCGCTGCCCAGCAAGGCTTGCAGCTTGGCTTGTTCCTTGAGCAGTTCATCCTGCTCATCGCGCAGCTTCATTTCTTCGAGTCGCGCCAACTGACGCAGGCGAGTGTCGAGAATGTAGTCAGCCTGGATTTCGCTCAGGGCAAAGCGTTCGATCAGCTTGGCTTTCGGGTGTTCCTCGGTACGGATGATGTGGATCACTTCATCCAGGTTGAGGTACGCGATCAGCAAGCCGTCCAACAGGTGCAGGCGACGCTCGACCTTGTCCAGGCGAAATTGCAAGCGGCGGCGCACGGTCTGAACCCGGAACTCCAGCCACTCCACCAGCAACGCCCGCAGATTCTTCAGCTGCGGTTTGCCGTCCAGGCCAATGATATTGATGTTGACCCGGTAGCTCGACTCCAGCTCGGTGCTGGCAAACAGGTGCTGCATCAACGCTTCATGATCGACCCGGCTGTTGACCGGAATGATCACGATACGGCATGGGTTCTCGTGGTCCGACTCATCGCGCAGGTCCGCCACTTGCGGCGCCTTGGACGGCTTGGCCTGCATCATCGCGGCAATCTGTTCCAGCACTTTGGCACCGGAGACCTGATGCGGCAGCGCGGTGACGACAATGTCGCCGTCTTCGATGTGATACACGGCGCGCATGCGCACCGAACCGCGACCGGTTTCGTAGATTTTCAGCAGGTCGGCGCGCGGTGTGATGATTTCCGCTTCGGTCGGATAATCCGGGCCCTGGATGTGCTCACAGAGCTGCTCGACCGTGGCTTTCGGTTCATCGAGCAAACGCACGCAGGCCGTGGCAACTTCCCGCAGGTTGTGCGGCGGAACGTCTGTGGCCATACCCACGGCGATGCCAGTGGTGCCGTTGAGCAGGATGTTCGGCAAACGTGCTGGCAATACCAGCGGTTCATCGAGGGTGCCGTCGAAGTTCGGACCCCAATCCGCCGTGCCCTGGCCCAGTTCGCTGAGCAGCACTTCGGAATAACGCGACAGGCGCGCCTCGGTGTAACGCATGGCCGCGAAGGATTTCGGATCGTCCGGCGCACCCCAGTTACCCTGCCCGTCCACCAGCGTGTAGCGGTAGCTGAACGGCTGGGCCATCAGCACCATGGCTTCGTAGCACGCCGAGTCGCCGTGCGGGTGGAACTTGCCGAGCACGTCACCGACCGTACGCGCGGACTTCTTGTGCTTGGAGTCAGCGTCCAGCCCCAACTCGCTCATGGCGTAGATGATACGCCGCTGTACAGGTTTCAAGCCGTCGCCGATGTGCGGCAAAGCACGGTCCATGATCACGTACATGGAGTAGTTGAGGTAGGCATTTTCGGTGAAGTCGGCCAGTGAACGGCGTTCAACGCCGTCCAGGCTGAGATCCAGGGAGTCGCTCATGCGGGCCTCATCAGTTCGTTGTCTGGCGCAGCAACAAGGTGCCACTGCGCTGGGTAAATTCAAGTTTTTTCAGGATGCTCACGACTTGGCGTCCCAGCCGCCTTGCGGCGCGGCAAAGCGCCAGACAATCGGCCGGGCTTCGCCATCCGCGCGAGCACCATTGTTGTTGTCGATGCCGATCCAGGCGCCATCAACGTCGACCACCAGTGCTTCGGCAAGACCATAGGGCTGTGAATAGCGTCGATGTTCCTGCAAGGCTTCAGCCGCAAATGACCAGCAGCGCTCGACCTTGGCGCTCAGCGCATCGCGACGGCAGATTTGAAACGCATTGCGTTCCAGGGTGAAGAGCTTGCCGTTGAACAGTGCCAGATCCGCAAAATCCTTGGATACCGGCTTGGCATTGGGAAATGGCGCGGGCTGCATTTCCTTGCCAGCTTCGCTCAACAGCACACAGCTGCCGTCACAGTCCCAGACGGTCTGTTGGCGCTTGACCAGCAACAAACCACGCCGCTCGCGCTCGGCCGCCAGCCATAGCTGATCGCCTTGCGGACTGATCGCCAGTCCTTCGAACAGCGCGTTGAAATGCAGCAACATGCCGCTGGCTCGCGCCTCGCGAACCATGATCGGTGAAATTTTCAGCCACGCGGCTGGCCCCTGTACCGGCACTTGCAGCACCGCCGCATGGGCTTCACTGACGATGTAGCGGTTACCGGCCTTGTCGCAGGTGATCCCCTCGAAGTCGAGGTTTCCACCGCGCACGAACGATGCCGCCCAGGTGCGCGACTTCAGCCCCCAGGGCAACCCGCTGTCAGGCACCGGCGGCACATTGATGCGCACGGTTTCGGCCTGCCAGACGCGCTCGCTGGTATCGAGCCGGTAGATCTGATCATCATCACGATCGGAAACCGTCCACAGGTCTTTGCCGCATTGCGCCAGCCCCGACAGGTTACCGCCGCGCATGCCCTCCACGGCGTGCTCGGAAACCAGCGTCAGTTCCGGCGCAGGCTCCGCCGCAACGGCGGACGCCAACAACAGCAACGCGAGGGCGAAACCGCTCCGCATCAGCCCAGAACCTCGGCCAGGTTGCCTTTGGATTCCAGCCAGGACTTGCGGTCGCCAGCGCGTTTTTTCGCCAGCAGCATGTCCATCATTTCCGAGGTGGCTTCGAAATCATCCAGCGTCAGTTGCACCAGACGTCGAGTGTTCGGGTCCATGGTGGTTTCACGCAGTTGCGGCGGGTTCATTTCACCCAGCCCCTTGAATCGGGTGACCTGCGGCTTGCCGCGTTTCTTCTCGGCCACCAGGCGATCGAGAATGCCATCGCGCTCGGCTTCATCGAGGGCGTAGTAAATCTCTTTGCCGAGGTCGATACGGTACAGCGGCGGCATCGCCACATAGACGTGACCGGCGTCCACCAACGGCCGGAAATGCTGGACGAACAAGGCACACAGCAAGGTCGCGATGTGCAGACCATCGGAGTCGGCGTCGGCGAGGATGCAGATCTTGCCGTAACGCAGCTGGCTCATGTCCGCAGCGCCCGGATCAACACCAATGGCCACGGCAATGTTGTGCACTTCCTGGCTGGCCAGCACTTCGCTGCCGTCGACTTCCCAAGTGTTCAGAATCTTCCCGCGCAGCGGCAGGATCGCCTGGAACTCTTTGTCCCGCGCTTGCTTGGCCGAACCGCCGGCGGAATCACCTTCCACCAGGAACAGCTCGGAACGCATTGGGTCCTGCCCGGCGCAATCGGCGAGCTTGCCCGGCAAGGCCGGTCCTTGGGTGATGCGTTTGCGCTCGACCTTTTTGCTGGCCTTCAAACGGCGACCAGCGTTATTGATCGCAAGCTCGGCCAGTTGCAGGCCCAACTCGGGATTCGCGTTGAGCCACAGGCTGAAAGCGTCCTTGACCACGCCGGAAACAAACGCCGCCGCCTCGCGGGACGACAGGCGCTCTTTGGTCTGGCCGGAGAATTGCGGCTCCTGCATTTTCATCGAGAGGACGAAGGCAATGCGCTCCCAGACATCTTCCGGTGCCAGCTTCACGCCACGCGGCAGCAGGCTGCGGAACTCGCAGAACTCACGCATTGCGTCGAGCAAGCCCTGACGCAAACCGTTGACGTGAGTACCGCCCTGGGCCGTCGGGATCAGGTTGACGTAGCTTTCCTGCACGCTGTCGCCACCTTCAGGCAGCCACAACAGCGCCCAGTCGACCGCCTCTTTATTACCGGCCAGGCTGCCGCAGAAGGGTTCGTCGGGCAGACGTTCGAATTCACTGACCGCGTCTACCAGATAGGAACGCAGACCGTCTTCGTAATGCCATTCGACTTTTTCGCCGGTGGCCTTGTCTTCAAAGCTGACCAGCAGCCCCGGGCACAACACGGCCTTGGCCTTGAGTACGTGCTTGAGGCGGCTGATGGAAAATTTCGGTGAGTCGAAGTATTTCGGGTCCGGCGAGAAGTACACGCTGGTCCCGGTGTTGCGCTTGCCAACGGTGCCGACGATTTCCAGGTCGGTGGCTTTGTAGCCATCGGCGAAGGTCATCTGGTACTCGTTGCCATCGCGTTTGACGCGCACCCGGACCTGGGTCGACAGGGCGTTGACCACCGAAATACCCACCCCGTGCAAACCACCGGAGAACTGGTAGTTCTTGTTCGAGAACTTGCCGCCGGCGTGCAGCTTGGTGAGGATCAGCTCGACGCCCGAGACGCCCTCTTCAGGGTGAATATCCACCGGCATGCCACGACCGTCATCGCTGACTTCCAGGGAGTGGTCCGCGTGGAGAATGACCTGCACCGATGTCGCGTGCCCGGCCAAGGCTTCGTCGACACTGTTGTCGATGACTTCCTGGGCAAGGTGGTTCGGCCGACTGGTGTCGGTGTACATGCCGGGGCGTTTGCGCACCGGGTCGAGGCCCGAGAGGACTTCGATGGCGTCTGCGTTATAAGAGCTAGCGCTGGGAGTGGCCATGGGGTCTCGTCGTCAGTCGTTCATGAAAATAGGGGCGAAGGTTCACAGTGCTGTGAAATCGATCGCCTGGTACACATCTGCGCCGATGCCGGCAAAACTCAACAAGGCCGGCAATTGCTCGGCGAACCCCTGGAAACTATGGTCGCCGCCAGCCTGGATACGCAAGGCACAGGCTCGGTAATACTGCTGGGCGAGGCGATAGTCCAGCGTTTCGTCCCCGGTTTGCAACCACACCTGAAACCGCTGCGGGTCCTGGGGCGCCGGCACTTCCAGCTCGGCCAGGGCCGTCACGTGGTCGTGGGTCAATTCCCAGGTCTCTTCGGTATACAGGTTTTTCTGCGTGCCCAGGTATCCGTCGAACATCCGGTGCGGGCTGACGGCAGGGTTGATCAACAGGGCCTTGAGGCCATGGCGCTCGGCAAGGTGAGTGGCATAGTAGCCGCCGAGGGAGCTGCCGACCAGCAGTGGCCGCCCCAGCCTGGCAATCGCCTGCTCCAGCTGACCGATGGCCTCGCGTGGATGGTGATGCAAGGCCGGCACCTGCAACTGGTCGCCCAGACCCAGACGATCCATCACGTCGACCAGCTGACAGGCCTTTTTCGACGCGGGTGCGCTGTTGAAACCGTGGATATAAAGGATCGAACCAGACATGCGAGCTCCCTGTGAGGCGGGCAAAGATGCCGCAGTTTACAGGGAGTCCACGAGATTGACTTGCTCAGGAACGAATCAGATCGTTCCGATCAGAGACAAACCCTGTGGCGAGGGAGCTTGCTCCCGCTGGGCTGCGCAGCAGCCCCAAAACATTCAACCGCGTCTAGCCAAATTACTGCACGCACCGGTTTTTACGAACGCTTCGCGATCGAGCGGGAGCAAGCTCCCTCGCCACAAAGGGGGGTCAGTAGCCGTTAGAGCCGTAATCAACCTCAAACTCGAACCCGGTCACCCGCTCGACCCCGGTTTCCAGCCGTCCGTCCGGCAGCAACCGCAACCAGCGATAGCCTGGTGCCAGGGTATCGACCTTGAAGTCCACACTGCCAGGCTCGAACTGGATGCACGTCGATGGCGAAGCGATCAACCGCACATCGTTGCGCAATTGATCGATTTCCTGATGCACATGCCCCCAGAGCACTGCCCGTACGTGTGGGAAGCGATCGAGCACGGCAAACAGGGCGTCCGGGTTGCGCAGGCCAATCGGTTCCATCCAGGCACAACCGATGGACACCGGATGATGGTGCAAGCACACCAGATGATGGCGCTCCGGCGCTTCGCTCAGGGCGCGCGCGAGCAATTGCAGTTGGTCATCCTGCAAATACCCTGGCACCGAGCCCGGTACTGCCGAATCCAGCAAGGTGATCCGCCAGTTACCGATGTCCACGATGGGCTCCAGCAACTGACTCTGGACCGCGGCCTGGGCCATGATCTGCGGCTCATCGTGGTTGCCGGGAATCCAGCGCGCGGGCGCATCGATCTGCCGGGTCATTTCGCGAAACTGCTGATACGACTCAAGCGTGCCATCCTGGGACACGTCGCCACTGGCGATCACCAGATCGATGCGCGGCTGTTGTGCCAGCGCCAACTCGATAACCTTTTGCAGGCTGTCGCGGGTGTTCATCCCCAGCAACGTGCCATCCGCTTCGGCGAACAGATGGCTGTCAGAGAGCTGCACCAGCAATACGGCATCGTTGGCTGTCAGAGTGGATACGCTCGGCAAGGCGTTCTCCCAAGGCGTGATCACGGATATGGATTAATGGCGCAATTATGCTGGGGGAACTTGAAAAGAGGAAACCCGTGAACCTGACGCAGTTCACAACTAGCGTACGACTTCGAACTCATGCCCGCAGGCCAGGCAATGACTCAGCCACTCGCCGAGGAACACATTGAGCTGGGCCTTTTCATCCGGCTGGTGCATCAACGCATTCGGATAAGGGTAGATGCCGCGAAAGCGCCGTGCATGTTCTGCACTAATGACTTCGGCCATGCGCGCGTCGTGGTACACCTGCACTTCCAGTTGCGGCACCGGCAGCCATGGCAGGCTGTGCTCCTGGCGCACGCGCAGGGTCGTGGTGTACGGACATGCCTGCAACACTTCCAGCATCAGCACGCCCAGCATCTGCTCACCCTGGGTCATGGCAATGCGCCGGGCAGCCGGCTGGTTGCGCATCTCCGGTAACAGGCGCATCAGTCGGGCGTAGTTGGCCTCGCAGGCGCTTTGCAGCCCCACAAGATCGACCCGATAACGATCGCGCTGTTTGTTTACGACCATAACCCCCTCACTTCAACGCGGTTCAAAGCCAGCCATTGCAAGGCAATAATGCTCGCCGCGTTGGAAATCCGTCCATCACGTACGGCTTGCAGGGCATCTTCGAAGTCCCAGACCGTCACGCGAATATCTTCTGCTTCCTCCACCAGCCCATGAATGCCGCCGGCCCCGTTACTGTCACACCGCCCCAGATACAAGTGCACGTATTCGGTACTGCCACCGGGCGACGGAAAATAATTGAGCATCGGCCACAGCGCAGTGAATACAAGCCCAGCTTCCTCCTGCGCTTCGCGGTGAGCAACTTCTTCCGGTTGTTCGTCCTTATCGATCAGACCGGCGACCAGTTCGATCAGCCACGGATTATCAGTCTTGCCCAATACACCGGCGCGAAATTGCTCGATCAATACCACCTCGTCCCGCTGCGGATCGTAAGGCAGGACACACACCGCATCATGACGAACGAACAACTCGCGGCTGATCTCGCGACTCATGCCACCGGCAAACAGCTCATGACGCAGGTGCACGCGATCAAGCTGGTAAAAACCCTTGAAGCAGTTTTCGCGGCGCACGACGTCTACGATGGTCGGGGTGGCATTGGCAAAATCAGTCATAACAATCCTCGTTTACTGTCTATCCGTCCGAGGCTCCCCCCCAGGCTTCGCGCCATCCTAACGCGCCCGCACCGTTTGATGCAGCCTCTTTGCCGTCAGCGGGATAGACGGCAAGGGGTGAAAACAACTCTAATTGGCTCTAATTAGCTTAGTGGCGAACCGACCGCGCCGCTGGCAGTCGAAGACCCTGAATTTTGCCTTTCTCTGATTCATGAAGGACGCCCATGTCGCTGTTGAAAATCGCCTCCGTGGCCTGTATTGCCCTCACGCTCGGCGCCTGCCAAAGCCTGTTCCAACCCAGCTATCGGGCACAGGTGACATCCACTCGCGATGCGTCCGAGCAGGTCAAGCCGGGTTGCGACGGCCCCGACTGCCCGCTGGTAAATATCGACACGGTGCATTTCCCGACCGACCCGCAACTGGACCGGATCGTCGAACAGCGCCTGCTGCAAATGACCCGCACCTCACCGGGCGCGGCGTTACCCGCCTCCCTCAACGCCTACCGCGAACAGTTCCTGCGTGAGTCAGGCGATCGCAACAGTGTCTACTTGCAAGCCAAGGTACGTGAGCAGCATGACGGACTGGTGATCATCGAAGTGTCCAGCTATCTGGACACGGGCGCGGCCAATGGCACGCCGGGGCGGGGCTTTATCAACTACTCGCGCCAGCTGCAAAAAGAGCTGAGCCTGAGCGACATGCTCTTGCCGGGGCAGGAAGTGGCGTTCTGGAAGACTGCGCAAGTTGCACACAATAGCTGGCTGATCAATTCGCAACTGGATCGGGATCCGGACTTCGTCAAAAGCTGGCCGTTCCAGAAAACCCCGAACGTGGCCTTGACCAGCGCCGGGGTGGTGCTCAAGTACAACGTCGCGACCATCGCGCCCTATTCGAGTGGCCTCATCGAGATGACCATCCCCTACGCTCGCCTCAAGGGTCAGATCAAGCCTGAGCTGGTGCCGGAGCGTAGCTGAAGACCCGCCCCAGCAGCAGTTGCAGCAGCCCTGCCACTACCAGCGATGGCAGGGTTGCGCCAACCTCCGGATACAGATTCGCCAGCAAGTGATAGGTGCTCACCCCGCCCAGCCAGGCGAGCAACGCCGGCCAGCGCAAGGCGGCTGACGCAATTTGAGCACTGCGCTTGCGCAGGATGAAGTGATCCACCAGCACCACGCCGAACAGTGGCGCAAACACCGAGCCGATCAACAGCAGGAAGTTCTGGTACTGGGCCAATGGCGCCAGGCACGCGATCAAGGTGCAGATCACCCCGATGGCCAAGGCCAGGTGCTCGACTTTCATGCGCAACAGAATCCCGCTGGAGACCGCCGCCGAGTGAATGTCGGCGAAAGCGTTTTCCGACTCGTCAAGCAGGATCAGCAACAGCGGAATGCCCAAACCGGCACCGGCCAGCGCCAACAGCAAGGCATTGACTTCACCACTCGGGGCAAATGCCAGGGTGTAGGCAACGCCCAGGCTCATCAGCCAGAAGTTACCAATGAAGAAGCCCAGCGCCGTACCGCCGAATACGCTTTTCGCACGCTTGCCGAAACGCGAGTAGTCGGCAATCAGCGGCAGCCACGACAGTGGCATCGCGATGGCGATATCAAAACCCACGGCGAATGGCATCGAACCGTCACCGGCCTGCATCCACAGCGCGGCCAGATCGGCTTTGGCGAAGAGGTTCCAGGTCAGCCAGATGCACGCTGCCAGCAGCAACCAGATGCCCCACTTGCGCAGGATCTGACGGACAAACGTCAACGGGCCACTAACTGCAAGCAAGGTCGCCAGGGCGCCAAACGCCAGCGTCCAGAGCAATGGATTGGCCATCAGGCTAGCGTCGCTGAATGCACGGGCGCCGAGCAGGCTGGCCGCGTCGCGCATGACGATGATTTCGAACGAGCCCCAACCGATCAGTTGCAGCAGGTTCAACAGCGCCGGCAGACTCGCACCGCGAGTACCGAGGCTCAGTTTGAGTGCAGCCATGGCCGACAGGCCGGTATCGCTGCCGATCACCCCGACGCACGCCAGCAGCAGAACACCGACTAGCGTGCCCAGGAAAATTGCCAGCAACGAGCCCGACAAGCCCAGCCCCGGCGCCAGCAAGGCCCCGGTCTGCAAGACCATCAGACCAATGCCAAGGGAGAACCACAGGGAGAACAGATCGCGGGCACCGAACACGCGCTGGGCCAGAGGCACGGCGTGATCGGGAGAATAGGTACTGGGTTGAATACTCAAGGGGGGTTATCTCAGAGGAACATTTGTTGTTGTGGATCGTCAGATCCCCTGTGGCGAGGGGGCTTGCCCCCGTTGGACTGCGAAGCAGTCCCAAAGCAAACGACTGAGCCCTGTCAGTTAGAACTCGTCGCCGGATTTACGACCGCTTCGCGGCCGAACGGGGGCAAGCCCCCTCGCCACAGAGTTGCCGGCGCCTCTGGAGGCGCCGGCAAAAATCAAACCTTCTTGTACAGCTGGCTGCCTTCCTGCTTGAAGCGCTCTGCCTGTTCGGCCAGACCTTGGGCGACTTCGGCATCGACGGTTTCGATCCGCTGGTTGGCCGCATACTCGCGGACTTCCTGGGTGATTTTCATCGAGCAGAATTTCGGCCCGCACATCGAGCAGAAATGCGCGACCTTGGCCGAGTCTTTCGGCAGGGTTTCATCGTGGTACGAACGCGCGGTGTCCGGGTCCAGGCCCAGGTTGAACTGATCTTCCCAGCGGAATTCGAAACGCGCCTTGCTCAAGGCGTTGTCGCGGATCTGTGCGCCCGGATGTCCTTTGGCCAAGTCTGCCGCGTGGGCGGCGATCTTGTAGGTGATGATCCCGGTCTTCACGTCATCCTTGTTCGGCAGGCCCAAGTGCTCCTTCGGCGTGACGTAGCAGAGCATGGCGCAACCGAACCAGCCGATCATTGCCGCGCCGATGCCCGAGGTGATGTGGTCGTAACCCGGTGCGATGTCGGTGGTCAATGGGCCGAGGGTGTAGAACGGCGCCTCGTCGCAGCACTCGAGCTGCTTGTCCATGTTCTCCTTGATCAACTGCATCGGCACGTGGCCCGGGCCTTCGATCATGGTTTGCACGTCGTGCTTCCAGGCGATCTTGGTCAGCTCGCCGAGGGTTTCCAGCTCACCGAATTGCGCTTCGTCGTTGGCGTCGGCAATCGAGCCAGGACGCAGGCCATCGCCCAGCGAGAAGCTGACGTCGTAGGCCTTCATGATTTCGCAGATGTCTTCGAAATGAGTGTAGAGGAAGTTCTCTTTGTGGTGCGCCAGGCACCACTTCGCCATGATCGAACCGCCACGGGAAACGATCCCGGTCACGCGCTTGGCGGTCATCGGCACGTAGCGCAGCAACACGCCAGCGTGGATGGTGAAGTAGTCGACGCCCTGCTCGGCCTGCTCGATCAGCGTGTCGCGGAACAGCTCCCAGGTCAGGTCTTCGGCAGCGCCACCGACTTTTTCCAGGGCCTGATAGATCGGCACGGTACCGATCGGCACTGGCGAGTTGCGGATGATCCACTCACGGGTTTCGTGAATGTGCTTGCCGGTGGACAGGTCCATGACCGTGTCCGAGCCCCAGCGAATGCCCCAGGTCAGTTTCGCCACTTCTTCTTCGATGGACGAGCCCAGCGCGCTGTTGCCGATGTTGCCGTTGATCTTCACCAGGAAGTTACGGCCGATGATCATCGGTTCCAGTTCGGTGTGGTTGATGTTCGCCGGGATGATCGCGCGACCGCGGGCGATTTCTTCACGGACGAATTCCGGGGTGATGATTTTCGGCACGCTGGCACCGAAGCTGTGACCGGCGTGCTGCTGATCCAGCAGACCTGCGGCGCGGGCCACTTCGAGCTTCATGTTTTCGCGGATGGCGACGTATTCCATCTCGGCGGTGATGATGCCTTTGCGGGCGTAGTGCATCTGGCTGACGTTGGCACCCGGCTTGGCGCGGCGCGGGTTGTTGACGTGAGCGAAACGCAGCTTGGTCAGCTCTGGATCGGCGAGGCGTTCCTGGCCGAAGTTCGAGCTCAGGCCGGCCAGGCGCTCGGTATCACCACGGGCTTCGATCCACGGCGAACGCACGTCACCCAAGCCTTTGCGCACATCGATGATGACGTTGGGGTCGGTGTACGGACCCGAGGTGTCGTAGACCACGACCGGCGCGTTGATCTCGCCGCCGAAATCGGTGGGGGTCACGTCGAGGCTGATTTCGCGCATCGGCACGAGGATGTCCGGGCGAGAGCCCTGAACATAAATTTTTTGCGAGCGGGTAAAGGGCTGAACCGATTGCTGATCGACTTTGGCCGAGTCACTCAGATTGATCGCATTTTTTGATTTTGTAGTCATCACGGGCTCTCCAGACTTCATCCAGGCAGTGGAATTTTGTCGGAGCGAACCTGTAACGAATGGACGCAGCCCACCAGTGAAGACTCCAGCTGGATGAGTGCTGTGCTGAGTGCACGAGGGTTGTTCGATTGTCGAACAACATCCCGGACGAAGCACAAGAGGACTCGCCGGGTGACGAGAAATCTTGTTCCCTACGCAGGCTTAAACCTGATCAGGTTCAACGGGATCCGAAATTATTCGATCTCAGCCTCATAGCAAGGCACCCCGACAAGAACCCGGCCAGTCTAGACACAACTGGCAAAGAACGCCAACACCGGTGCATACAGCGTGATGAATGGCGTAATTACAGGATTGTTGCCGCAGGTTGGCGCATCTACACTCGCAGCGCCATGCTGCGCCTTGACGCTGCCGGGCGTGCGCCGTAGCCTTGGCGCTCAAATTACCACTGTAATATTCACTCTAGGGATCGCCTCATGCTGCGCAAACTCTCACTGGCTCTTGCCGTGTCTTGTGCGTCCAACGGAATGGCCTGGGCAGCAGAAGCGCCATTATCGAGCAATACCGATTTGGTCAGCGTCTACCAGGAAGCTGTCGACAACAACGCCGACCTGGCCGCCGCCCGCGCCCAATATGGCGCGCAAAAGGAAGTCGTGCCCCAGGCCCGCGCCGGTCTGCTGCCGAACCTCTCGGGAAGCGCCGAGGTCGCCGATGTCCGGACGAAAATCGACCAACCATCGGCTATTGCCAATCGCAGTGCCCACTTCTATCAAGCAACGCTGGCCCAGCCGTTGTTCCGCGCCGATCGCTGGTTCCAGCTCCAGGCAGCCAAGGATGTCAACGAGCAAGCGGCGTTGCAACTTTCGGCGACCGAGCAGAACCTGATCCTGCAAAGCGCCGAAACCTACTTCAACGTGCTGCGCAGTCAGGACAACCTTGCCTCGACCAAGGCCGAGGAAGCCGCGTTCAAGCGCCAGCTCGATCAGTCCAATGAGCGTTTCGATGTCGGCCTCTCGGACAAGACCGACGTGCTGCAATCGCAAGCCAGTTACGACACCGCGCGCGCCAACCGGATTCTCGCCCAGCGCCAGGTGGATGATGCGTTCGAAGCACTGATCACCCTGACCAACCGTCAGTACAACTCGATTCAGGGCATCGTCCACACCTTGCCGGTCCTGCCGCCAGCGCCGAACGACGCCAAGGCCTGGGTCGACACTGCCGCCAAACAGAACCTCAATCTGCTGGCCAGCAACTACGCAGTCAGCGCCGCAGAAGAAACGCTCAAGCAGCGCAAGGCCGGCCACGCACCGACCCTCGACGCCGTGGCGCAGTACAAGACCGGTGACAACGATGCGCTGGGCTTCAGCAACCCGAGCGCCTTTGGTCAACCGTACGGCGGCACCGTCTCGCAAAGCACGGTCGGCCTGCAATTGAACATTCCGATTTACAGTGGCGGGCTGACCAGCTCGCAGGTTCGCGAGTCGTACTCGCGCCTGGACCAAAACGAACAGCAACGCGAAGCACTGCGTCGGCAAGTGGTGGAAAACACCCGCAACCTGCACCGTGCGGTGAACAGTGATGTCGAGCAGGTGCAGGCACGTCGCCAGTCGATCATCTCGAACCAGAGCGCGGTGGAAGCCACGGAGATCGGTTATCAGGTAGGCACGCGCAATATCGTCGACGTACTCGACGCCCAGCGCCAGCTGTACACCTCGGTGCGCAACTACAACAACAGCCGCTACGACTACATTCTCGACAACCTGCGCCTGAAGCAGGCGGCCGGCACCCTGAGCCCAGGCGACTTGCAGGACCTGAAGCGTTATCTCAAGGCCGACTACAACCCGGACAAGGACTTCCTGCCCCCGGACCTGGCCAAAGCTGCAGCGGAACAGCTGAAGGCCAATCCCGGCCAGTAAAAAACCAACCCTTTGGTGAGGGAGCACGCTCCCTCACCAAAGGTGTCAGGTTCAGAATCAGTTGATCAACCGCCCCAACCCATCCAGCAATCGCTGCAAGGCGCCCTGATTGGCGCGCATCACGTTCAGCCCCGCCTCTGCCATCCGCTGCGCATCGCGTGGCAATTCAAACAGTCGCTGCACCGCCAGCGCCAGCCCGTGGGCGTCATCCACTTCCTGCAACGCCTGGGCACTGCGCATCAATGCAGCGATCTCAAGGAAGTTGAACAGGTGCGGCCCGCTCAGCACCGGCTTGGCCAGCGCCGCCGGCTCCAGCAGGTTATGCCCGCCATTCGGCACCAGGCTACCGCCGACGAACGCACTGTCGGCCAAGGCGTAGAGAAACAGCAACTCGCCCATGGTGTCGCCGAGCAGCACTGAGGTGCTGGCGCTGACCGCTTCACCGGTCGAACGACGGATCGTGTTGAAGCCTTGCTGCTGACAGAGCTCGAACACCGGATTGAAACGTTCGGGGTGACGCGGCACCAGAATAAGCAGCGCATCCGGATGGCTGGCAAGCAATTGTCGATGCGCCGCCAGCACCACTTCGTCCTCACCTTCATGGGTACTCGCGGCGATCCATACCGGACGCTCGACCGCTTGCCATTGCTGACGCAACTCGGCGGCCCGTTGCAGCAACTGGGGATCGATGCGCAAATCGAACTTGATCGAACCGGTCACTTCGACCGTTTCGGCGCGCGCGCCCAGCTGCCGAAAACGCTCAGCCTCGGCTTCGGTCTGCACCGCGAACAGACTCATTTCGGCCAGCATCGGCTGCGTCAGCTTGCCGAAACGGCCATAGCCTTTGGCCGAGCGTTCCGAAAGCCGGGCATTGGCCAGCGCCACCGGAATCCCGCGTTTGGCGCACTGATGAATGTGGTTGGGCCACAACTCGGTTTCCATGATCACCGCCAGTTTCGGCTGAACCCGGTCGAGAAACCGCGCCGCCGCACACGGCAGATCGTAAGGCAGGTAGCAGTGCTGGATGCGTGGTTCGTTAGCGAACATTGCGTGAATCCGCTCGGACCCGGTCGGGGTCATACAGGTCACGGTGATCGGCAGCTGTGGATAACGTTCGAGCAACCCGCGAATCATCGGGGCAGCGGCAATGCTTTCGCCAACCGACACCGCATGTACCCAGATGCCGCCAGGTTTCATCACCGGCAAGCCGATGGAGAAGCGCTCGCCGATACGCTTGGCGTACGCCGGTGCCTTGCGCGAGCGCAGCCACAGCCGAATCGCTACCAGTGGCAGCCCCAGGTAAAACAGCGCGGTGTAGAGAGTTCTATTCATGGCGGCGGAGTTTATCGGCTTTTTTAGCCGATCGCCTGCAAGTGCACGGCAAAACGTTCCGCCAACCAACGCGCCGCCGGTCCCAGCGGTTCATCACGCCGCCAGACCAACTCCACCACCAACGCTGGCGGGGTCCATTCGCTGACCAGTTCGACCATCTGCCCTTGATACGCCGGGTACTGCACCACATGCCGCGGCAGCCAGCCCCACCCCAGGCCACGCATCAGCCACTCGGCGAGCACGTAGAAACTGTCGGCGCGCCAGACTTGCGGGCTGGCTTGTTCACTGCCGGGGTAGACGCTGGAATGCGTGGCCATCAACAGTTGCCGGTGTTGCGCCATCTGCTGGCAATTGACCTGCCCTTCTACGGCCAGCGGATGCCCGACTCCGCACACCGTGACCATCTCGACGCTGCCCAGCACTCGACGTTCCAGGGCTTCGGGAATCTGCTCGTGATAAAACAGCAAGCCCAGATCGGCCCGGCGCTCCACCAGTTTGCGCGCCACATCGCCCTGAGCGGCGCTGGCCAGTTGCACTTCCAGACTGGGAAATTGCTCGGCCAATGCTTCGAGGCTGTCGAGCACCGGCTGATAAGGCATGGCCTCATCCTGCGCCAGACGCAGCCGCGCTTCCTGACCGCGCATCAACGCCAGCGCCCGCCCATTGAGACGCTCACACTGGCGCAGCACTTCTCGCGCTTCTTCGAGCAACGCGCTGCCGGCCTCGGTCAAGCGCGGCTGGCGGCCGCTACTGCGATCAAACAGGTTCAGGCCAAGGTCTGCTTCAAGCAGTGCTATTGCACTGCTGACCGCCGACTGCGCCTTGCGTTGGTCCCGCGCGACCGCCGAAAACGAACGCTGCTCGGCCACGCTGACGAACAAACGCATCTGCTCCAGATTCCATAACACACTCATGGCTCAACCCATCTTCAAATCAGATAGGTAATGACTTTACCCCATCTCGAAAGCCTCTAGAATGCCGACCTCATCAAGCAGGCCAAAATACGAGGATCACACCATGAACGCTTACTACCTCCTGGCTATCGCCATCTGCGCCGAAGTGATCGCCACCGTATCGATGAAAGCGGTCAAGGGCCTGAGCACACCACTCCCTTTGCTGTTGATCATTGTCGGTTACGGCATCGCGTTCTGGATGCTGACCCTGGTGGTGCGCACCATTCCGGTTGGTGTCACCTACGCGGTATGGGCCGGCATGGGCATCGTGATGGTCAGCATCGCGGCGCTGTTTCTCTACGACCAGAAACTCGACATCCCGGCCATGCTCGGTATGGCGCTGATCGTCCTGGGCGTGGTGGTCATCCAGCTGTTCTCGAAAACTGCCGGACACTAAAGCCAGATACCAGTCCATTGTGGCGAGGGAGCTTGCTCCCGCTGGGTCGCGAAGCGGCCCCAAAACCTGATATCGAGGCTTGGGGATAGACCGCATTGGTTCATTTGCGGCTGCTGCGCACCCGAGCGGGAGCAAGCTCCCTCGCCACAGGTTTGTGCGTGGCCTGACCAACCACCTATTGATCGCCAGCAAAACCTCTATTCGTCGAGTCTGTATACTGCGCCTCTAGTCCTGAACTCTGAGGTCGCTGCATGCCATCCGTTATTTCCACCGACGTACTGATTGTCGGCGCTGGTGTCGCCGGCCTCTGGCTGAACGCACGCCTGCGTCGTCAGGGTTTCTCGACCGTGCTGGTGGAAAGTGCCAGTCTCGGCGGCGGACAGAGCGTGAAGTCCCAGGGGATTATCCACGGCGGCGCCAAATACGCGCTGCATGGTGCGTTGACCGGCGCCTCCGAAGCGATTTCCGACATGCCGCGCCGTTGGCGTGCAGCCTTGGCCGGCGACGGCGAGCTGGACCTGTCCGGCGTGCGTCTGCTGTCCGAAGCCCACTATTTGTGGTCCCCCGGCACCCTCGCCGGCAACCTCACCAGTTTCTTCGCCAGCAAAGCGGTGCGCGGTCGGGTTGATCAGGTCAAAGGCGAGCAGCTGCCGCCGGCCCTGCAAGACAAGCGCTTCAAGGGCAAGGTCTATCGCCTGGCGGAACTGGTGGTCGATGTGCCAAGCCTGATCGGACGTCTGGCTGAGCTTGCCGGTGACGGCCTGCTGGCCGGGCAGAAGATCGAGCCACTGCTGGAAAACGGCGAACTGGTCGGCCTGCGCGTTGACGAGCGTGAGATCCGTGCACAGCGCATCGTTCTCAGCGCTGGCGCTGGCAACGCTGACTTGCTCACGGCGCTCGGCCTGAGCCAGCCAGCCATGCAACGTCGACCGCTGCACATGGTCATCGTCAAAGGCCCAAGCCTGAAACCGCTCTACGCCCACTGCCTGGGCGGCGGGTCGAAGCCGCGCATCACCGTCACCACCCACCCGGCCGCCGATGGTCAATGGATCTGGTACCTTGGCGGTGATATCGCCGAAGCCGAAGGCGTGGCTCGCGAACCCGCCGCGCAAATAGCCGCCGCGCAGAAAGAACTCGGCAACCTGTTGCCGTGGGTCGACCTCAGCCAGGCGCAATGGGCGACCTTGCGGGTCGAGCGCGCCGAGCCACTGCAATCGGGCCTGAGCCGACCCGACAACGCCTTCCTCGCCGAGCAGGATCGCCTGCTGGTGGGCTGGCCGACCAAACTGGCGCTGGCACCGGACTTCGCTGACCGGGTAATGGCGTCGCTGCAACGCGACGGCATCCAGCCAAGCCATCCGGCGCCGTTGCCAACCCTGCCAAAACCGCCGATGGGCGTGCCTGCCTGGGAGCAATTGCTGCCATGAGCCAAGCCACCCTGCACGATCTGCGTCGCCCGCTGGGCAGTACTGGCCTGCTGGTTTCGCCATTGGGCCTGGGCACGGTGAAACTTGGTCGCGACCAAGGGGTGAAATACCCCAACGGCTTCCAGATCCCGGACGATGACGAAGCGCGCAGGCTGCTCAAGCTGACCCGCGAGCTGGGCATCAACCTGATCGACACCGCCCCCGCCTATGGCCGCAGCGAAGAACGCCTCGGCCCGCTGCTGCGCGGTCAGCGTCAGGAGTGGGTGATCGTCAGCAAGGTCGGTGAAGAATTCGCCGACGGCCTGTCGCACCACGACTTCAGTGCTGCCCACACGCGCTTTTCCATCGAGCGCAGCCTGAAACGCCTGGAAACCGACTTCATCGACCTGGTGCTGGTGCATTCGGATGGTAACGACCTGGCGATTCTCAACGACTGTGAGGTCTACCAGACCCTCGCCGAGCTCAAGCGCGAGGGCAAGATTCGCGGGTTCGGGTTTTCCGGCAAAACTGTCGATGGTGGGTTGAAGGCTCTGGAACAAGGTGATTGCGCCATGATCACCTACAATCTCAACGAGCAGGCCGAGCGGCCGGTCATCGACTACGCTGCTGCCCACGGCAAAGCCATTCTGGTGAAGAAGGCTCTGGCCAGCGGTCACGCCTGCCTCAGCCCCGGCGTAGATCCCGTACGCGCCAGCTTCGAGCTGTTGTTTGCGCAACCCGGTGTCGCCAGTGCTATTGTCGGGACCATTAATCCGCTGCACCTCGCCCACAATGTGGCGACTGTTGCTCAAGTCCTACGTAGTCGTTGAACAGCCGCCACAGCGGCCGACCCCGACGCAAGAAGGAGCCGACATGCCGCGAACGCTCATAAGAAAGAATCCCAGCAACTTCAAGACCCTGCCGTTATACGTCGAAGCGACTCCCGAAGGCCTGAGTTATCAGAGTGTCGGCAGGCCGCTGAATTTCTCCCAGACCCTGCAACGTCGGCGCCCGGTCACGGTGGCCAATCCAGAGCACTTTTCGCTGGAGCTGGCCAACCTCGGCGTCTCGGTACGGCTGACTCTGCACTGGCAGAATCGCGATTACTGGGTGCTGGTCCGCCAGCGCCGTCAGGACCGTGGCGACGTGGTGCTCAAACTGATCTCGGGTTATGTGCCGGCTCACGAGCTGAACCTGCCGTTACACACGGCGATTCAGGAGATCGCCGAGGAATGCCTGCTGGAAACCCCCGAAGGCTGGCTTGGCGGGCGCTTCAATGACACCTGGCTGCCAGCGCCCTACGCCAGCGCGTTGCATTACCGCGAGGCGCTGCCGTTCCGCCTGACGCCGCTGTCTGGCGCTGCACGTCCGGTGCGCTGCGCCAACATGCAGTTGATCGAACGCCCACGAGCCTACGTGCATCTGCCCACGGCGTCGTTGCAGTTGATCTACGATTTACGCCTGGACGTGCCCAAGGAGACCAAGTCCCTGAGCCTGTTTCATGTCGATGAACGCCTTGAAGGCGATCAACTTGTCGCGCGACTGGATCGCAAGCGCCCCGACCTGTACCTGATGCCGCTTGAGGATGGCCAGCCGCTGCCCGAGCTCTATACCCTGAAAAAAGATCAGCTCTACCCGGCAAGCACACGCGGACTGTATCTGGCAGAAAGTTTTGCCCAACAGGAAGGCTGGCTGGTGCGTGACGAGCGGATTCGCTGGAAGGACTGGCTCAGGCAGCAAGGCTTGAGCCAACCGGGCAAGGTATCGGGTTTCAGCCGATTGACCGGCAAGGCCAAACTACTGCTGAAGAAAATCGTGCCACGCAAGGTGGCAAGATAGGACGAGACCACATAGCTGTGGCGAGGGAGCTTGCTCCCGCTGGGCCGCGAAGCGGCCCTAAAACCCGCCATTGAGTTTCTACAGATACACCGCGTTTGCTGGTTTTACGCCTGCTGCGCAGGCGAGCGGGAGCAAGCTCCCTCGCCACAGTTTCAGGTCTTGCGGATTTTTTCGACAATTGCGGTCGTCGAGCTGTTTTCCACCAGCCCCAGCACTTTCACTGTTCCGCCATAAGCGCTGACGATGTCGGCGCCGACCACTTGGTCGATCCCGTAATCGCCGCCCTTGACCAGCACGTCCGGCTTGACCTGTGCCAGGAGGTTTTCCGGAGTGCCTTCAGAGAAGCTGATCACCCAGTCCACCGCGCCCAGACCTGCCAATACCGCCATGCGTCGGTCAACACTGTTGATCGGCCGCCCAGGACCTTTCAAGCGGCTCACCGACGCATCGTCGTTGACCGCAACGATCAAACGATCGCCCTGCGCCCGCGCCTGCTCCAGGTAGGTCACATGGCCCGCATGGAGGATGTCGAAGCAGCCATTGGTAAAGACGATCTTCTCTTTGTGTGCACGCGCATCGTCGACGGCCAGCAGCAATTGCTCCAGGCCCAGGACACCCCGTTCGGAACCTTCTTCACGCTGAATCGCGCGACGCAACTCCGGAGCACTGATCGCTGCCGTACCCAGCTTGCCGACCACAATGCCAGCAGCCAGGTTGGCCAGGGCCACCGCGTGGGGCAGTTCTTCGCCAGCAGCGATCGCCGCCGCCAGGGTAGAAATCACCGTATCACCGGCACCGGTTACGTCGAACACTTCACGGGCCCGTGCGGGCAAGTGCAGCGCCGGATGATCAGGACGCAGCAAGGTCATGCCGTGCTCGCCACGCGTGACCAGCAAGGCGCCCAGATCCAGGTCATGCATCAGCTTCGCACCCTTGCTGACCAGATCGTGCTCATCGGCACAACCGCCAACAATGGTTTCAAACTCGCTGAGGTTCGGGGTGATCAGGCTGGCACCGCGGTAAATCGAGAAATCCTTGCCTTTGGGATCCGCCAGCACCGGAATGCCACGGGCACGTGCGGCCTGGATCAACACCTGGTGGTTCTTCAGCGCACCTTTGCCGTAGTCGGACAACACCAGCACCTTGATGCCTTCGAGCAGGCCGTCGACTTCAGCCCCGAGCGCCAGCGCGTCGGTGGCAAACGGTTCTTCGAAGTCGATACGCAGCAATTGCTGGTGACGACTCATGACCCGCAGTTTGACGATGGTCGGCTGATGCGCGATGCGCTGGAACAACGCCCGTACACCGGCGCCTTTTAGGCTATTGGTCAGGCTGTCGGCGGCCTCGTCATCACCGGTCACACCGACCAGGGACGCCGGCGCGCCGAGCGCGGCAATGTTCAAGGCAACGTTGGCAGCACCGCCCGGGCGGTCTTCGATTTGCTCGACCTTGACCACCGGCACCGGCGCCTCAGGAGAAATCCGTGAGGTACCACCATGCCAGTAACGGTCGAGCATGACATCGCCGACCACCAAGACAGGGGCTTGATCGAATCGCGGCATGGACAACTTCATGGTGCAACCCACATACAAAATGAACAGGGGCGCGATATTAGCACAGGGTGAACGCTGCCTAGTTCGACAGCTTCAACAGGTGTGCATTACGCCGCTACATTGTTCATTTTTTAAGCAAAACAGCCAGGACGTGCTGCACGGCGTCGGCCAGTACAACCTCGTCGGTGTTGATTTCGCAGTCCGCCTGCCGCGGTGCTTCATAAGGGCTGTCGAGACCGGTGAAGTCCTTGATTCGCCCCTGCAGTGCAGCTTGATACAAACCCTTGGGATCGCGCCGGGCGCAGATGTCGAACGGCGTGCTGACATATACCTCAAGAAACTCGTCCGTGCGGAACAACGCTCTGGCCGATGCTCGATCAGCCTGAAACGGCGAAATCGCCGAGACAATCACAATCAACCCCGCGTCGACCATCAACCGCGCCACTTCGGCAATACGCCGGATATTTTCCTTGCGCGCTGCAGCGCCCATACCTAGGTCATTGCACAAACCGTTGCGCAGGTTGTCGCCATCCAGCACAAAGGTGTGGCGCCCCTGCTCATTGAGCTGCAACTCGAGTGCATTGGCCAAGGTCGACTTGCCAGCGCCAGACAGCCCCGTCAGCCACAGGCAACACGGTTGCTGATGCTTGAGCGCTGCTCGGGCCGAGGGCGACAACGACAATGCAAAGGGGCGAATGTTCGACGAATGTGCAGCAATCAGCGGCGACTCATTCATAACCAAGCACCTCGTAATCACGCTGATAGGCACGCCGTACCAGGCGCCGTGTGCGCACCGAGCAAAAATCGCGTACGGGCTCAGCGCGACGCTCTTGCGAGATATTCAGATGAGGCAACGATGACGTCATGCCGAGATGCTGGCAGAGCAGTTGAAAGTCGCGTTCCAGGTGTTCCTGATAGCCGACGAAATCCATCGCCATGCGCCCCATGGAGTCATTCAAAAAGTCGGTTTGCGGTGCGAAATGAAGCTGTTTACGGAGGTTATCCGGGTGCAACCAATGCCCGACGAAATCATCAAAATCCCGGTAACTGTTGACCAACAGCCGCGCCGATTCATCCCGTTGCGGCAACTGCTTGCCGCGCAAATAGGCATAGGCGGAATAAACCCGCTCCAATGGATCGCGGACAAACGCAAACTTGAAACTGCGTGCGTAGTGTTCGGGAAACTGCTGTTCGTACCAGTACAGCGGCAGGTGTCCAGGCGCCCAACCATTGAACAACGCCGAGCACACGCTGCTGCCGGCACATTTCGGAACATGGATGAACAGGCATGAACGCTGCTGAAAGTGCGCAGGAAAAACAGTATTGCCTGACATCGACTTGTTCACGGCTTGCCGGTCAACGACCGACAAACGGCCCAGCAAAAAGGTACGCTGTGTTTTGGGGAGTAGTTTCCAGAGGTGACGTTGCAACATTCCAGTCCCCGCACGAGAAGGTTGTCCTTCCCGTTTGCATTCAAAATCGAAGCAGGAACCATAACAAGCACGGCACGCAGAATTATTTAGGCTTGGTCAAGTATGTAAAGGGCTGGATACAAATCGTCGGGCGCGTTGCGCGCCCGGGAGGCTGACAGGGTGAGCGATGCTCACCCTGGCGTCGAGCTCAGGCTATGTCCGCCGGAGAGGGTTCGTCCAGTCCCATGGCATGCAGACGCGAGTAGTACCCGCCTTGTGCCAGCAGTTGGGCGTGAGTACCGCGCTCGACAATTTCACCGTGGTCCATCACCAGGATCAGATCGGCCTTTTCGATAGTCGACAGACGGTGCGCGATCACCAGCGTGGTACGACCCTTCATGACCTTATCCAGCGCTGCCTGAATATGCCGCTCGGACTCGGTGTCCAGTGCCGAAGTCGCCTCATCGAGAATCAGCAACGGTGCGTTTTTCAACAAGGCGCGAGCAATGGCCAGACGCTGACGTTGACCACCGGACAGCAATACCCCGTTCTCGCCGACCTCAGTGTCCAGGCCGTTTGGCAACTGGGAGATGAAGTCCATCGCATAGGCATCTTGTGCAGCCTTCTCGATGTCTGCACGCGGAGCCCCGGCCAGATCACCGTAGGCGATGTTGTTGGCCACGGTATCGTTGAACAGGGTGACGTGTTGTGTGACCTGAGAGACATGCTTGCGCAGGTTACGCAGGCGATAGTCTTCGATCTCTACTTCATCGAGCAGTATTTGCCCCGTTTCATGATGGTAGAAACGCGGGATCAGGCTGGCCAGCGTCGACTTGCCGCTTCCCGAGCGTCCAACCAGTGCGATCATCTGCCCCGGTGTCGCAGTGAAGCTGATGTTTTTCAACACCTCGCGATCAGTGCCCGGGTAAGTGAAACTCAGGTTGTGTACATCCAGACGACCGCTGATACGCTCGCGCTCGATGGTGCCAGCATCGAGCTCCGGCTCGACATCGAGCTGTTCGAAAATGCTTTCAGCACCCGCCACGCCTTTCTGAATAGTCGAGCTGACTTCGGACAGCTGACGAATCGGCTTGGGCAACAGACCCGCAGCCGTAATGTAGGCCACCAGATCACCGGCCGTCGCATCACCACGCAGAAACAGCACCAGGAACATCAATGCGGCCATGGCGCTATAAATCACCAGTTGCAGTGCAGGGGTATAGATCGCACTGGTTCTGGTCATGCGCAATTGCTTGTCGGTGTTGCTCTGACTGGCTTTGGCGAAGCGCTGTTGCTCGTAGCTTTCACCACCGAAGCTGCGCACCACGCGATAGCCCTGAATGGTTTCGGACGCGACGTGAGTCACGTCGCCCATCGCCACCTGAATCTTCTTGCTCTGCTTGCGAAATTTCTTGCTGGTATTGCCGACCATGAAAGAAATCAGCGGCAGAATTGCCAGCATCACCAAGGTGAGCTTCCAGTTCATCCACAACAGGTAGCCGAACAGAAAAACTACGGTCAGACCTTCGCGAATCACCACTTTAATGGCGTCTGTTGCAGCACCGGTCACCATGGTCACGTTGAAGGTGATACGGGAAATCAGATGCCCGGAGTTGTGGGTATCGAAATAACGGTTAGGCAACACCAGCAGCTTGTTGAACAACTCCACCCGCAAGTCATGAACCAGACCCAGGGAAACCCTGGCCAGGTAGTAGTTACTCAGGAACGAACCAAGCCCTTGCCAGGCCGCGATCAAGATGATCAACAGCGGCACGGCAACCAGCAACTTCAACTCCCGCAGATACGGAGTGTGGGGAAAGAGCACTGCTTCAGGATTGCTCAAGCCATCGACGAAATATTTGAGAATCCCGGCCAGCATCGGCTGCGTGGAGGCAAATATCACAAAACCCACGATACTCAACAGGAAAATGCCAACGTAGGGTTTTACATACCCCAACAGTCGCAAATAGATTTTCAGGCTTGATTCCTGTTCCGCATTGGGCGGTGCTGCACTCATCGTAGAGCTCACTGATTAGGTTGAACGCGAAATTTTATCACAGGCTTTGTATTTGGCCTGTGTCCATACCAAAACGGTGGCGAGGCCAACCGGTAGCCAGCTGATGAACCATTCGGCTCGTGGCGATCCACTGATGCTGGCCGCATCGAATTGCATGGCCAGGAACGAGAACAGCCAGATCCCGATGACACCCTGACCATACAGCGTTTCACGGGCTCGCCATGCTTCACGCAATACCGCAAACCAGACCACACACCACAGCAAGAGCCCTGGCAGCCCCAATTCGATTGCAATATGGGTGAACAGGTTGTGCGCGTGATCAAATTCGACGCCTTCGGCAAGCACCGTGTAGCCAGACTCCAACCCCAGGCCACGCAAGGGATGTGCAGCGATCATGTTCAGACTGGCCATGAATATTTGAGGTCGGTACGAGGTACCGCGAGCCAGCACCAGCGGTTCGAAAAGCCAGAACGCCAGCATCGCCAGCACCAGTGCGCCAATAGCGATGGTGCAGCTACGTCGGTTGCGGCACCAAATGGGCATTGCCACCAGCGTCAGCAACAGCGCCAGAGCGGCGCCACGACTCTGGGACAGCACGACAAAGCCTGCGAGCAAACCCAGTGCAACCAACCAGACACCTTGCAGCCAACGGGTCCGGGGCACCCAATGGATCATCCAGACCGCCGCCACGCCCAGTACGTAACCGCCCAGAATCGGGTGACCCAACTCCCCCAACCCTTCAACGCGCGCGGTCCAGGTGTTGCCGTCGATCAGATAAAACTTGATGGCCGCCAACAGTGCACTCAATGCCAGGGCCTGGCCGCCCCATTGCATGACCCGCACGACACGCTCCGGACGGGCATTGGCAAATACCGGAAAAAACAACAGGAACACCACGATGTACAATATGCGTTTGGCGCCCCGTGTCAGGTCATCATCATGAGTCCACGACACGCTGATCAACGACCACAGCACCAGCCCGAGCAGCCCAAGACAAAACACCCGCTGTGTTTGCCAAAGCTCAAATAACCGAGCACGTGCCGACCAGGCAAAAAACATTGCCGGCAACCAGAGGAACACGGTCAACCCTTGCTGATAAAGCTTATTGGTCGGCGCAAAAGCAATGGCAGTCAAAAACCAGAACAATCCGGTCGTCATCCATACCTGCGCCCAACGCGTTTCCTGCATTGACCTTTCCTCGTTAAATCGTCCGATCGCCAAGCCGGCATGGTGAAAACAGCAACTTTTCGGCATCATTGATCGCCAATACGCCCGCAATTTCTACAAGGCTCTCTACATGCAATGCTTCCGGCTTCCACAAGCCGCTTTAAATCAGATGATTAAAGGCGCCAGAGTACTAGAAGCCGACAGCTTCGGCCCGAAAGTATTTCTTCTGCCGGACGGGAACATCCTCAAACTGTTTCGCCGCAAGCGGCTTCTCTCGTCGGCATTGTTTCGCCCCTATTCAAAGCGCTTCATCGACAATGCCGCCCGACTCGAAAAGCTCGGCATTCCTACCCTTCAGACACTCACACTCCATCAGCTGGATACCCCTGGCATGACGGCCGTGCTTTACCGTCCCCTGCCAGGAGAAACCCTGCGCCAGCTGGCAGACAAAAACGGCTTCGACTGGCAACAGACCCTGCCGGCGCTGACCGCATTCATCCGCGAACTCCATGCAGCCGGGGTCTACTTCCGCTCGCTGCACCTGGGCAACATCGTCGTGACTCCAGGCAACCAGTTCGGCCTGATCGACGTCGCCGACATGCGCTTCTTGCGGGGGCCGCTGCCGCAGCACCTGGTCAAGCGCAACCTGCAACACTTCGCACGGTATATTGATCGAGAGAAGCTGAACGAGAGCTTTCCGATGCAGACGCTGGAGCAAATCCTACTTTGCGCATGACAACAGCTTGCGGGCAACCTGGCTGAATTCCAGCCAGGCGTCGTCCGGTGAAAGTACAGTGAATTGAGCCGCAGCGACCGATTCAGAAGCGACACCAAGCGCCTGTATTAACGCCTCGCTCCAGGCGGTCACATCCTCTGGCGTGGCGTAACGGCCCGCCCCTGCCAATTGCTCGCGAAACACTGCCAAATCGCTGGACAGCACCGGGACACCGGCCATTACCGCCTCTTGCAGGATCAAGCCAAGACCTTCCTCAAGTGACGGGATCGCGATCCAGTCGAAAGCCCGAAAAAGCGTCGCTGCATCCTCAAGGTTTCCGGGTAACAGCACCTTGTCGCGCAACCCAAGCTGGTTGACTCGCACCTCCAGCGCAGCCCTTGCCTGACCTTCCCCGATAATCACCAGGCGCAACTGCGGGTGTTGTGTCAGCGCCTTGGCAAAGGCTTCGATCAGGCATGCAAAGCCTTTTTTGCCAACCAGGCGCCCTACAGCCCCCACGACAGGTGTGTTGTCGACGGGCAATTGCAGCCGAGCACGCGCCTGCTCACGAGAAAGCAACCGGGAACGAAAAGCCAGTGGATCGAGCGCACTGCGCAACGTGACGACGGGGATCTGTAAATCGGCCTCAAGTGCGTTGGCCAGGGTTTGCGAAACCGCCGCAAGGGTCAGCTGTGAAGCGGGAAATCGTGAAAGCAACTTGCGATCGGCTGCGCTGATCCGGGTCGCGCCATGAAAAAGCACCACCGCGCGCAACTGCGGCAGCTTCTTGAGGACCGGTAACAGGGCACGAGCCGTGCCTAAGCCGTCGAGCAACAGCACGCGCACGTCACTTTGATTCAGGGCGTAATAAAAACGCGCCTGCATCCATAGCGTCAGCAGCTTCCAGAAACGCCTGCCCTTGAGTTGATTGGAGGACAGATGCCACTCCCGCGTTTCACCGATTTCGGCGACACAGCCGCGCGCACTACCCTGCAACAGCCAGGTATTGATCGGTGTTGCGGGTTCTACCTGAGCAAGTATCTGCAGATGAACCTTGTGGACAGAGGCGTAGGCAGCCCCACCGGACCACATGACATTAAGGATACTCATCGAGCTGAAAGCCCTTTTTCACATCGGCTGATGGCACGTTTTATTATGATTTCGAGCACTTCCAATGATTTGAAAACCCTGTCAAATGCCCAGCTTCAGGCGTAACTGTTCGATCAGACTCAATGCGGCGCGAGGCCTCAAAGCCGGCTGGAGCTCTTCGACAATACGCTGACCAATACGTGCGAAGCTGAACTGACTGACCGCCAGATCGCGTCCGTTTCGGGCAATGATCGAAGCCAACTCAGGATCGGCACGCAGCCTGGCGAGTTTTTCCTGCAGTTGCGGGATATCCCGATAGAGCACCACGTTGTGCATATCCTGCAGCCCCAGAGCCCGAGTTTCCGCACCCCCCTGATCGAAGGCCAACAACACGCAGCCACAGGCCATCGCTTCAAAGTTCTTGATCATGAATTCGCCCATGCCAACGTCGGCACTGACGAAGAAGCGGATACGGTTGAGCGTGTCGCGATATTCGTCACCGGAATGGGTACGAGTCACTACCAAGGGTTCGACACCCGCCAACTCATCGAGCAGCGCTTTGCGACCGCTGTACGCCACGCTATTGGTACTGCCGACGAAGGCCAGTTCGATATCGCGCTCACGCCCCTGATCCTGCAACAGGGTCTGGTCATAGCCCTTGGGCACGAACACCGCGTCAAAGCCTTCATCGCGTAAACGCTTGGCGACCATGAAACCGGAACTGATCACCCGCGCCCACGGCAGGCGGCGGTAATGCGCACTGAACTTGCCGGTGTACTTGCAGGGAATGTAGTTCTGGTAGGCATCGTGTTCGAGAATCACCAGATTGGGAATCGTGCGAATGAACCCGACCTGGCGGATTTCCTGCTTGAACCGCAGGAAGAACACGATACGGTCATAGCGCGACACGTCCACTTCACGCCGAAAATAGCCACGCAGGTTGCGCTGTTCATCACTGCTCAACCAGCGCAGGTCGCATTCGCAATGAGCGGCCACACCTTCGTACAAACGGTCCAGAATGGCCCGCTGTTCTTTCTGCACCAGAAATAGAACCTTCATTGTCTTCCTTGCAGCATTGAACAGCCCGACAAAAACCTGAAATCACCCTTCCGCCCTGGCAGAAAGACTCCATGCGACAGCCATTTACAAACGCCAGAACAGCTCATGCCGACGCACAGCCTTGCGAAAAAACTCGTTCTCGCCGTAAGGCGAGCCTGAACGCCCTGCCAGCAGACGCTGCAAGCCGCGACGCATCCGGCGCTTGAACGGCGCACGCGGCTGCAAGTCATGCATCATCCCCAGCGCCATAGCCTTGTCACGCTGTTGCTCGATCGACAATACCAGGCAATAGGGTTGTAGCACCTGCGCCGGATCGAACACCGGCGGTAACGCAATCCCGGCCTCGGAATCACCCATTGGCCAGCGATCATTATCGTGCAGATGGTTCGCGTATCCGAGCAGTGTAGTCGGCTGCCACTCAAGCCCCTTCAAGGCTTCCAGCACCGCATGCTGTGCACAGATGTGATCGGGATGCGGATCCAGCGAGGAGTGCGGCAGGACGATCACTTCAGGGCGCGCCTTGAGCAGCAGTTCGCGCAGATCGGCCAGCAGGTTATTCCAGGTCGGTGCACCATCGCGGTCACCGGGCAACGCGAACGGATTAAGTTGGCGAAACAGTCGCGTGTCGTTCAGATTCGCTTCACGCGAGCCCACTGCTTGGTCCGGCGCCGCCTGCATGGCTGGCAATTGCAGGCAGAAATAGCCCAATTGCACACACTGCGATTCAGGTACGCCGGCCCAGCGCGGCACCGTAATGCTGTCCCAGGCGCGCAAGCGGCCTTTGATGCGCGACGCCTCGACGGCGTCCAGCCCCATCTGCCGATAGTGCCCGGCTTCAATTTCGCCAGCGGTCAACGTGACAATCCAGGCCTCGTCGGCCTGGCTGTACAAACCGAAAGCGGCCAGCTCCGCATCGTCGGCGTGAGGCGCGATCACCATCACTCGCTGACGGCGGTAATCAGGTTGTTCGAACGACCAGAGCACGGGTTCGCCGAGCAATCGGCAGAAACGCCCGCGCACACGCAAATCACCCTGCGACAGAACATGCGCCTGACCACTGAGATTGAGGTAACGCAGGCCGTCTACACCACGCTCGAAGGCTTGTCGGTCTGGATTATCGCCACCCGACAACTCGACTGCAGGATCGAAAAAGCGTCCCAGCCAGGTGCTTTTTACCCGCAGTGCCAGTACCAGCGTGGTGTCGTCGGTCAGGATGACGCCGTCATCGAGCAGCAGACGCGCACCCTCCAGCCGGACCTTGGGCTGCTGCGTGTAGGGCGGGAAGCTGTACTGGTAATCGTCCTTGGGCGAGTAAAACAAATGGTCGGCAAACCACGCCTCATGGGCAACCCAGGCCAGGACCGCGAGTACCAGCGGCAGCCACCAGGTGACCAGCAGGCCAACGGCAATCAACAGCAAGACACCGATCAACAGACCGATGCGCTTGTTACGTCGATGACGCTTGAGCAGTTGCTGCTTGCGATTGAGTGGCAGGCTCATGGTCTGGCTCATACGGTGAACACCGGCACAGGGTTGCACCAGCGGTCCTTGTATTCACGATCAGCCCGCCCGAAGGAAAAGCGCAGCGGCTTATCGATTGCCCGGGCGTGCTCCCAGGCGCTTTGGGTATTGAGAAAACTCAATACACTGCCTGGGCTGAACTCACGAGTCTCGGGGTCGACGCCACCGTTGATGTACTCGACGCTGATCCACTCTGGCGCTTCAACACGGTAGACCAACTGAATCGCAATCGGCGCATCGTTGAGGAAAATCACCGAGCCGATCATCAGCTCGCGCAGCAGCTCGAGCACCTCGCCCATGCGCGGCGCACCGGTTGCCGGAAATCCCCAGCGGCGCTGGAACAGATCGCAATAAATCGCCGCCAGTTCCTGACTGGAAAAGTCGCTGACCGGTCGTATTACGCCACCGGCCTCTTCCAGCAAGCGCAGTTCACGGCGCTGGTTGTAGCGAAACTTCTTCGACAGCTCTTCAGGTGTGCGGGCCATGGCCAGTTGTTCGGCTTGCAGCTTGAGACCGGCAAAGCGACCTTCATTCAGCGCCGACAAGTAGCGCCCGCGGTGCCGCAACAGCGCTTGCGCGTCGGCCGCAGCCGGCAGGATGAATTCAGCGTTGCCGAGATCGAACAAACCTTTCTTGCCGTTACGCTTGAGCACGTCCTTGGACAATGCCAGGTCGCGGCCCCAGGTCGGGATCGCGGCTTTCAGTTCGCCACCCTGTTCCCAGGCCAGGTAACGCACCGGGATATCGGCCAACTGTGCCAGGCGTTCGACCACCAGTGGATGCGTTGCGACGCTACCGCCAAAACGCTGCCAGGCATCGCGATACGTCGACGCATCGACAACGGACCAGCCACGCTCGCGCCAGCCTTGAAATCGGTTGAGCATCAGGCCCTCGCCGTCAGTTCAAGGACGTGCGGCAGACGCCAGAACGTCTCGTGCACTGCACGATCCGAGAAGCGCTCGCGCAGGCGATCAAGCATCATTTCGGCGCAGACCTGGTGCTCGTGCTGATTCATCACCGCCAGATGTTGCAGGCCCAGCGCCAAGTGCTCGACATCCCCCTGCGGGAACAAAATACCGACACCTTCGACCACCTCCGCAGCCCCGCCGCACGCGGTGGCCAGCAATGGCACACCGGCGGCCATCGCTTCGAGCAGCACCATGCCGAATGGCTCGTGGTCGGAACTCAGGGCAAACACATCGAAAGCCCGGAAGTAGCGACGCGCCTCCGGCACCTGACCGAGAAACAGCACACGGTCACCAATACCGATTTCACGAGCCAGATCCTTGAGCCGTTGCTCCAGACGTCCGGAGCCAAGAATCGCCAATTGACTGCCGACCGGCAAACGCGGCAAGGCCTGGGCAAACCCGCGCAGCAAAGTGGCCTGGTCCTTGTCCGGGTGCAGGCGACCGACGTTGCCGATCACCCACGCATCCGGCGACAGCCCCAAGGCGTCGCGCGCCTCATCGAAGGACACCTGAGTGGCCTGCAACGCGTCGACATCGATGCGGTTGTAGAGGGTTTGAATCCGCGCCGCCGGCCACTTCGGCAGACAACGGCGCATGTCGTCGCGGACCGCATCGGAAACCCCGAGCAGGCTTAGGCGCTTGCGAAAAATATGCGCGAACAGCTTGCGCGTCCGCCGCTGGTAATCGCCAAAGGCGTGGTGCACGCCGATTACCGGCAGCGGCGTTGCGAGCAAGGCGATGTAGATCGGCTTGAAACGGTGGGCGATACAAAAACTGAAATTGCGCGACTGGGCGATTTTGCGCAGATCGGCAATCGCCGAAAGCTTCAGGCCACGAATGGCCTTGGAGCTGTATTCCATGAACAGCACTTCATCAGACGCACAGCCCGCCGCAACGTCAGCATCGGCAACCCCGGTGAGAAACACCGTGGTCACTCGATAACCAGACCCTGCAAACAGGCTCGCGTACTGTCGGGCGCAGTCCAGGAACGGCCCGTCATAGCCGTGACAGAACTGCAGCACATGGCGTTCAGCCGAGCGTGTCATAAGCGTCCGCGCCGTCTTTGACCACCAGAATGTCTTCCATGATCAGATACTGTAGATCGGAGCCGAAGAACATGTTCAGGGCGTCGGTCGGCGAGCAGATCATCGGCTCGCCGCGGCGGTTCAGCGAGGTGTTCAGCGACACGCCGTTACCGGTCAGCACTTCCAGCGCTTTCATCATGTCGTAGTAACGCGGATTGTATTCGCGCTTGAGCACCTGGGCACGGGACGTACCGTCTTCATGGACGACTTCCGGCACGCGGGTTTTCCACTCTTCAGCCACTTCGAAGGTGAAGGTCATGAACGGTGCCGGATGATCGATCTTGATCATCTGCGGCGCCACGGTGTCGAGCATCGACGGGCAGAAAGGCCTCCAGCGCTCGCGGAACTTGATCTGATGGTTGATCCGGTCAGCCACGCCAGTGGCGCTCGGGCAACCGATGATCGAACGACCGCCCAACGCACGCGGACCGAACTCCATGCGCCCCTGGAACCAGGCCACCGGATTACCGTCGACCATGATTTTGGCGATCTTCTCCGGCATGTCATCGAGCTTGCGCCACTTGGGTGCGCTCGGGTGACGAGCACAAGCCGCGATCACGTCTTCGTTGCTGTACGACGGGCCGAGGTAAACGTGCTCCATCTTCTCGACCGGTACGCCACGGGCGTGGGACACGTAAGCCGCAGCACCCACCGCCGTGCCGGCATCGCCGGACGCAGGCTGTACGAACAACTCTTTGATGTCGTCGCGAGCGATGATTTTCTGGTTCAGCTTGACGTTCAACGCACAGCCGCCAGCAAACGCCAGCTTGCCGGTTTCCTTGAGCACGTCGCCCAGGTAGTAGTCGATCATCTGCAACGCCAGTTTCTCGAACAGCGCTTGCATGCTCGCGGCGTAATGGATGTACGGCTCGTCAGCGATATCGCCTTCGCGTTTCGGCCCCAGCCACTCGATCAGCTTCGGCGAGAAGTAGAAACCCTTGCCCTTTTCTTTGTAGCGACGCAGGCCGATGACGTTGGCGTAATCGGTGTTGATCACCAGCTCACCGTTTTCGAATGACGCCAGGCGGGAGAAATCATATTTGCTGGCGTCGCCGTATGGCGCCATGCCCATGACCTTGAACTCACCGTCGAGCATTTCAAAACCGAGAAACTCGGTGATCGCGCCGTACAGGCCACCGAGGGAATCCGGATCGAAGAATTCCTTGATCTTGTGGATCTTGCCGTTCTCGCCATAACCGAAGAAGGTCGTGGCGTACTCGCCCTTGCCGTCGATCCCGAGGATCGCGGTTTTCTCTTTGAAACCGGAGCAGTGGTAGGCGCTGGAGGCGTGAGCCAGATGATGCTCGACCGGCTGGATCTTGATTTTCTTCGGATCGAAGCCCAGTTGCTCGAGGCACCAGACAATCTTGTTGCGATAGCGCTTGTAGCGACGGTTGCCCATCAGGATCGCGTCAAGCGCGCGATCCGGGGCGTACCAGTAACGCTTGGCGTAGTGCCAGCGGGCCTTGCCAAACAGGCTGATCGGGGCAAACGGGATCGCCACTACGTCAACGTCGGAAGGTTTGATGCCAGCCTGTTCCAGACAGAACTTCGCCGATTCGTAAGGCATGCGGTTCTTTGCATGTTTATCGCGTACGAAGCGCTCTTCTTCAGCAGCCGCGACCAGCTTGCCGTCGATGTACAAGGCTGCGGAAGGATCATGGCTAAGGGCGCCGGACAGGCCAAGAATCGTCAATGCCACAGGGGTCTAGCCTCTTAAGTCTGCATGCAGGCGACAGGCGCCTGGAAATAATGTGTCCTCGCAAAAGGGCGAGAAACAGCTAAAGGGCGGGATTATAGCGTAAAGATGGCGGGAATGACCCAGAGGTTGTTTGACGCACAAAGTTCATATTCAACAGGACACAGCAAGCGACGACGGCAAAAAGAACGATGTTTATAAAGCCTGTAGGTTTCAGGGAAGCATCCGACATGTTTTTCAGGTTGCTGGTGGGAAGCCGCGTGACTAGTCTCTGGTGGTCGCTGCCAATTCAGCGACCGGGCGTCGCGGCCCGGATCAATCAAGGCGCATAGCGCCATCATTTCCTTTCAGTTGGCGCTTTTTTATCGTCTACTGCTTTGCGTTATGGCGGCTGTGCGCGGGATACCTTCGGGTATGCCGGGTTCCTTGATGCCCCGGTCCGCGAACCTGCGTACAGCTGCCACCTCCCATCGCGTCGCGGCGATCAGTGGCGGCTCCACTCATCAAGGAGCTTCACCATGCACAAAGTCACTCCAAATCCCCCTGAAACCCCAAGCACTTCCCCCTACGCCTCCAACGACTCGAAAAAACTCCACGACGCCGCCGAACGGGCGCTGGATCACTACCTCAAACCACCATTCGACAAGGGCAACTTGCCCGACAAACGTCCCTCCAACATCTTCGCGGTCATCCCTGATCTGGATAATGAGACGCTGTTGGCGCACGCCTCGGAAACCCTCGCCTCGGTCAATGTGCTGGCGAGCGACCTGGCCTTCGAGCTTGAAGGCACCCGCCGACATGTAGCGCTGGCAATTCAGCAGATGATCTCGTTGGGGGAATTGTTGGTGAACCGGGCACTGGATAATTTCGATCAGCCAGAAGCGCCGTAACACGCACGGTGGGGAGGGCCGCCCGGTCCGCCCCACCGTTTTGATCTGTATATATCCGCGAACGATCAAACGAGATCTAAGCCGTACGCGCTCCAACCACTCAGGCCGGCCGGTAGGCCGCCGTGCTTTGCTGTTGATTTTGATCCACCCGCCCCTATCGGGAGGCCGAGCGCAGGTGTTCATCAGGGGGTGGGCGCGCAGCGCCGTACGGCGCAGCCGGACACATCGAGAGGAGGTCGTCGCGAAGCAGACCGTAGGCGATGCCCCCTGATGGACACCGGAGTGAGGGGACGCCGAGCCTAGGCGAGGTGCCGTACGCTTGGGGCGAGCGTTTTTTTTGCTTACTTTTTTTAGGCGCTTGTAAAAAAAGTGAGTCGCCGTCAGGCGAAACCGCAAGCGGCCGTTACCGCAGGAATGGATATGTACACCTGCAAGAGATGGGTCGGCTGTCAGGCCGTCATCGCGAGCAAGCTCGGCTCCCACAGTAGATCTATGTACATCTGCGAGAGGTTGGTCGGCTGTCAGGCCGCCATCGCAAGCAAGCTCAGCGCCTACACATTCTTGGGCAACCGCTGATCAATCACCCGATACAGCGCACTGCCCTCAGGCCAGTTACGCATAAACCGCGCCCGATCCCGCGCATACGCCGGAGCAAAACTACTCAGCGAACCGTGCTGACACATCGAATCCAGATCGATCAACGACCAGCGATCCTTGTCCCAAAACAGATTATGCCCCTTGAAATCCCCATGACTGATCCGCTCGCGAATCAGCTCGGCAAACAAATGATCCAGCGCCAGCAACTCAGCTTCAGGCGCCTCACCACTCTCAACGAACGGCGCAAAGCGCTCAATAATGTCCGGCCCCGAAAGGTACTCGGTAATCAGATAGGCCCGACTGCGCAGCCAGAAAAAACGCTTCTCCAACAGCGCCAACGGCTTGGGCGTAGCGATACCGAGGAACCCCAGGCGATGCCCCTCGCGCCATGAATGCCAGGCGCGACTCGGGCGCCAGAAGCGCTTGAACCAATGGGCAACGCCCTTGATGTTGTAGCGCTTGACCAGCAGCGTGCGCCCCGCCACCTCGACCTTGCCAACACTCGCCGCACCACCGGTCTTGTACAGATGCCCCTGATCGAGCAACGCATCGGCCTGCGCCAATACCGGCAACATGGCCGCTTCTTCCTCGCGACGAATCGCGCGCAAACCGAACGCCCCGCGCTGCACACTGAACAACGTGCATTCGCGGCCGACCTTGATCAGGAAGTCTTTCAAACGCCAACTGCGGACCTTGTCGACCTGCTTCTGCAAAGCTTCCAGTGGCAAGGCATGCTCGCCGTTACTCAACAGGTAATACACCAGCAATTCTTCGGTGAACGGCTCAAGCGACTTGGGCAACTGAGCGAAAAACACCCCGAGGTTCTCCAGGACTTTTTGTCGAGACAACGGCTGACCAGCCTGCTCGACCCGAATCCCCGCACCGTCGATCAAATACAGTTGGCCGTCGTGGCGCAACAGGTTGTCCAGGTGCAAGTCTTCCTGCCACAAGCCCTTGCTGTGCAATTGACCGATGGCGCCCAGCGCCTCGGCCAACACCGCCGCTTGCTCGTCCGCCAGCGCCGGCAGCGCTTCGACCTGCTTCCAGGCATCGCCGAGGCTTTCAGCGCCTTCGAGGAAATCGAACAGCAGCCAGCCGCCCTCGCCATCCTTCAGGCCATCGGCCAGCAGCCTCGGTGTGGTCAGGCCTTGAGCGGCGAGCAGACGGACACCGTCCAGCTCACGCTGAAAATGCCGCGCTGCCTTGCTGCCCACCAACAGTTTGGCCAGCACCGGACGCCCACGCCAAACAGCGGCGCCCACGTAACGCTGGCCCGGCAAAACCCGCAACACGCTGAGCAGTTGCAACTGCGCCGGGCCTGCGGCGTCCGCCAGCTCGATGCTCAATGGCAAGTCTGGCGTACGACCGGCGCTTTTCAGTTCAGACAAACGCATCAACGCGTCTCCTTGTGGCTGCGTCGAGCGATCAGGCGCTGCACCCAACGCTCGACCTGCGGGCTATTCGCCGACTGATTCAGATAAGTTGCCAGCAACAGCCGCACCTCCTCGCAAGTCCAGACCGGCGCCCGGCGTACCAACGGCTCCAGATCCTTGATCCGGTCGCGCTGACCAAACAGCAGCGGCCGGGTTTTCTCCAGATCGATCAGTTGCGCCTGATAACCATCGCCAGCAGGCCGCAAAAAAATGTGCTTGGGATAAAAGCAGCCGTGCACTTGACCCACATCGTGCAGCCGACGTGCAAGCCGCGCACAGGCACGCAGAATCCCCGCCTGCTGCGCATCACTGAGACCCGACCACTGCTCCAGCAGCGAATCCAGATCATTCCAGCCGTCCAGTGCACGCGTCAGCAGAATCGCCCGAACTTCACCCTCTAGCTTGCGCTCACCAAAAAATACCGCCTGCAGCGCTGGAATTCCCAACTGTTGGTAGCGGCTGATGTTACGAAACTCACGGGCAAAACTGGGCTCGCCAAACGGCCGGAACAAGGACCGCGTCAAGTAGTTGCTCTGTCGTTTGAGGTAGTAACCATTACCCTCAAGATCCAGCCTGAAAACGCTGCTCCAACCGTCTTGTGACGTGTTCGGCTCATCCACTGCATCGAGCCGCCTGGTCCATAGGGCATCGAACCCGTCGAGGCCATGACGCTCCAGCAGTTCGCGGTCGTCAGTGGCCAGAAAATCAGTCATTCGTATCCCTTGAGAGTCTCACGCTCTTCCGGTTCCGGCGCGTGTCGAAGGCCTTGAGTCGAGACTCTTGGCAGTACAGCAGTTTCAGGCTCCATCCCCACCATCAGAGCGCATCTCCATAGCGCTGCTTGCGTTCATAAAGCTTGTTGGCCTTGCCCTCGAGCCACGCCAGCAACGACGCTTCCTCACGCAAAATCTGACGCAAGGGTTGCTGGAAGTAACCTTTGAGGAAACGCAGCTTGTCGCGACGCGTCAGGCCGATATCCAGCGCCGAGAAATACAACGCCGCCAGATCCTTGTTACGCCAGCGCCGGGTGATCGCCCGGCGGGTCTGGGCACGGTGCAAATCAATCACCGAGAGCTTGAAGTCGTCGGCTGTCACCGGTTTATCAGTGTGCAGCAGAAAGTGGCAGATGTAGCAGTCGCGGTGGTTGACCCCGGCACGGTGCATCATGCCGGTCATGCGCGCCACTTCGGCGATCAGCGCGCGCTTGAGTTTTGGCTCCGGCGGCTGCTTGACCCAATCGATGCTGAAGTCTTCCAGGCTAACAGTCGGCGCCAGTTCTTCGGTGACAATGAACGAGTGCTGGCCCGCCGGGTTACTGCCGCGCTCGCCGTAAGCCACGGCGGTCATGGTCGGCACGCCGACTTCCTGCAAACGCTGGATAGCCCGCCATTCCTGGCCGGCACCGAGTACCGGCAGCTTGGCGGTGAGCAGGTTCTTGAAGATTTCGCCCCAGCCAATGCCGCGGTGAATTTTCACAAAGAAGCCGTTCCCGGCCACTTCGGTGCGCAGGGTCCGGCGAGCTTCGAGCTCACGGTACACCTCGCCCTTCAGGCCTTCGACTTCGGTGAACGCATCGCGTCCGGCCCAAAGGCTCTTGAACGGTTCGGCAAGAATCAACTTCATCAGTGTTGCTCCGCCAGAATCACATCCGCCGCGTGCTGCGGCATGCTGTAGAGATCGGCCGTGTCAGCGAAGACCAGGCCATTACGGCTCCAGGCCGCACGCGCTGCGTCATCGCTCAACATGGTCGTCAGGTACTGCGTGAGTTGCGCCTGTTCGAACGGTTCGTCCAGCACCAGGCCACTGTCGGCCTCAGCGATGTAATGCGCGTAACCGCACACCGCACTGACCAGCACCGGCAAGCCCGCTACCAGCGCTTCAAGCAATACCGTCCCGGTATTTTCGTTGTACGCCGGGTGGATCAACAGGTCGGCACCGAGCAGGAAACGCGGGATATCGCTGCGGCCCTTGAGGAACTGCACGTTATCGCCGAGCCCCAACGTGGCACTCTGTAGCTGGAATACTTTGGGGTCGTCCTGGCCAATTACAAACAGCCGGGTACGTTTACGCAGTTCCGCTGGCAACGCGGCCAGCGCCTTGAGGCTGCGATCGACACCTTTGGTCTTGAACCCGGACCCGATCTGCACCAGCAACAAGTCATCGTCAGCCAGGGAAAATTCGCGACGGAATTCAGCGCGAATTTCAGCGGCATTGGCCGGCGCACGCCGGTCCAGGGCAATCCCCGGTGGCAGCAGATGGAAGCGCTCAAGCGGCGTGTCGTAATGCTTGATGAACAGCGGCTGCTGGACTTCGGAAATCATCAGGACTTCGGTTTTCGCATCCTTGGCGAACACCGCGCGCTCGTACTCGGCGAAGTGCCGGTAGCGACCCCAGCGCCGATAGAGGGCATTGCGCAGGGTCTGCGCCTTGTCCTCGAAACAACCATCCGCAGCGTAGTAGACGTCGAGCCCCGGCATTTTGTTGAAGCCGATCAGCCGGTCCACCGGACGCTTGGCCAGGTCGGCTTCCATCCAGGCACTCAGCTTTTCGTTTCGCCGATGGTTGAAGATCGCCTTGACCGGCGCCACCAGCACTTCGAAACCCGGCGGCACATCGCCTTCCCAGATCAGCGTGTAAACGCGGATCTGATGCCCGCGCTGCTGACATTCCAGGGCGATGCGCATGAAATCGCGCTGCAATCCGCCAAACGGAAAATATTTGTAAAGGACAAAAGCCAGTTGCATCAGCGCAGCTCCTCAGCCAGTAGCGGCGGCTGCAAAAGCGCGCTTAAACGGCTCGCGACACGCTCGGGGTTCAGGCGAGTGAAGCACAATGGCCACTCGCGCTTGAGATCGAATCGACGCTGATCTTCAGCGGTCGGTTGGTAAGAACATTTCTTTTGCATGCATGGCGCACACGGGAAGTCGCTCGCCAGGTGCACCTGGCTTTTGCCATAGGCACCGGTCAGGCCCGGATTGGTCGGGCCGAACAACGATATCGTCGGCACGTCCAGCGCAGCGGCCAGATGACCGAGACCGGTGTCTACCGCCACGCAGGCTTGCGCACCGGCCAGCACTTTGGCGACGCCGGCCAGGTTCAACTTGGGCAGCACTTCGGCATTGCGCAGACCCTTGGCGATGCGCTCGGCCCGGGCCTTTTCGGCCGGGTTGCCCCATGGGAGTTTCACCGCCATGCCGAGGTGGCCCATGCGTTCGGCCAACTCACGCCAGTAAGCTTCCGGCCAATGCTTGGTGTCCCACGTCGTGCCGTGCAGAAACAGCACGTAAGGATTCTTGCGCGGCAGCTCGACCAACCGCTCGACGTTCAGGCCATAGTCGCCCAACCCTTGCGGCAGGTCGTAGCCCAGCGCCACGGCGAATAACTGACGCAGTCGTTCCACGGCGTGTTGCCCACGGGCTACCGCCAGACGCCGGGAATAAAATCGCGCGGCAATGGGCTCACGGGCAGAGTTCTTGTCCAGCCCGGCTACCGGCGCGCGGACGTAACGGGTCAGCCAGGCGCTTTTGAGCAGGCCCTGGGCATCGATCACCAGATCGTATTTGGTCGCACGAACGTTTTGCTTGAAGCGTTTCCACTCGCCGCTTTTGAGGGTTTGCCAGAGGTTCTTGCGCCAGCGACGGATCGCCACCGGAATCACCTTGCCAACCGCCGGGTGCCAGGTCGGGATCTCGGCGAAGCCTTCTTCCACTACCCAGTCGAACTTGATGCCCGGGATCGCCCGTGCCGCGTCGGTCAACGCCGGCAACGCATGAATCACATCGCCCAGCGAGGAAGTCTTGATCAACAGTACCCGCAACTTAACGGACCTCGACCGGAGCGCCTTGCAGGCGTTCTAACGCTTCGTTCACCGGTTGCGGCGTGAGCTGGCGCAAGCAGTTGTAATGACCGAAACGGCAGGTACGATCGAAACACGGGCTGCACTCGATACCCAGGCGAACGATCTCGACCTTCTCGGCCAGCGGCGGCGTGAAGCCCGGCGACGTCGAGCCATAGACCGCTACCAGCGGGCGGTTCAGCGCTGCTGCGACGTGCATCAGGCCGGAGTCGTTGGACACCACTGAATCGGCGCAAGACAGCAAGTCGATGGCCTCGGCCAGCGAAGTGGCGCCACTGAGGTTCACCGACTCTTCACGCAGGCCCGGAATCAGTCGCGAGCGAATGTCTTCGCCAACCGCGTGATCGTTCTTCGAACCGAACAGCCAGACTTGCCAGCCCTCGCGGATTTTCGCCTCGGCGACCTTGGCGTAGTGCTCCGACGGCCAGCGCTTGGATTCACCGAATTCGGCACCCGGGCACAGCGCCAGCACCGGACGATCAAGGGCCAGATCGAACTTGGCCAGCGCAGCGTCGCGGCTGCCCGGGTCGATTTGCAGGCTCGGGCGCGGATACGGCTTGGGCAACTCGGCGCCCGGCTCATAGGCGAGCGCCATGAAGCGCTCGATCATCAGCGGGTAACGCTCTTTATCGAGGGTACGCACATCGTTGAGCAGGCCGTAACGAAACTCGCCACGCCAACCGGTGCGTTTCGGGATGCCGGCAAAGAACGGCACCAGTGCCGATTTCAGCGAATTGGGCAGCAAAATCGCCTGATCGTACTGGCCGGCCAGGGACTTGCCGATCCGCCGCCGCGTTGCCAGCTCCAGCACGCCGTGGCCGAGCGGAAAGCTCAAGGCCTGACGCACTTCGGGCATCCGCTCAAGGATCGGCCGACTCCACTCGGGGGCCAGCACGTCGATTTCGCACTGAGGATGACGCTGTTTCAGGCACTGGAAGAGTGTCTGCGCCATCACCATGTCACCGACCCAACTGGGCCCAACGATCAGAATTTTCATAGTTATCCACAAACGAATAAGGGAGGCATAAGCCTCCCCGCCTCGATAATTACTGTGGGAGCAGGCTTGCTCCCAGCGGCGTTCCGACGATAGGGTCATCACATTCAACATTGATGTCGACTGTCATTGTGCTATCGCGAACATGCTCGCTCCCACATCAAGAGTTGTTTCGTCCATGACTTCGAGTTCAGCTTAACCCCAGCTCGCGCCAGATCCGCAACACTTCGCGTCGCTCGGCCACAAACTGGTCCCCCGCAATCACCCCGGCCTCATTCTGCAGGGCCTGGCGGTGGGCCGCCGCGCGGTAGGTTTTATAGGCCTCACGCAGCAGGCTGGCGTCTTCGGCGGGCATCAACCCGACTTCCTCCAGACCTTCCAGGATGCGGATGTTATCCGTATAGCGGAGCAGCGAAGGGTGCGTGTCAGACCACGCCAACGCGGCGTATTGCACCATAAATTCAATATCGACGATACCACCGGCGTCCTGCTTGAGGTCGAACGGCGCAGTGGCTTCGAAGGCGTTTGGTGCGGTCCCGGCAGCGGTGCCCTTGCTTCCCAGGTTGTCGCGCATCTTGGCGCGCATCTCACTGACTTCCTGGCGCAGCTTGGGTAAGTCGCGTGCCCGGGCCAGAACCTTCGCCCGGACTTTCTCGAAAGCCTGGCCGACATCCTGACTGCCGACCAGCACCCGCGCCCGCACCAGCGCCTGATGCTCCCAGGTCCAGGCTTCGTTTTCCTGATAGCGCTCGAACGCCCCCAACGAACTGACCAACAGCCCCGACGCGCCAGAAGGGCGCAGGCGCATATCAACTTCGTACAACTGGCCGGAGTTGGTCTGGGTGGTCAGCAAATGGATGATCCGCTGCCCCAGCCGGGTGAAGAACTGCGCGCCGTCGATCGGTTTCGCACCGTCGGTTTCTGCTTGCGGATCACCATCGTGGATGAACACCAGGTCGAGGTCCGAACCATGCCCCAACTCCAGACCGCCGACCTTGCCGTAACCGACAATGACGAACCCCGGGTCGCACAAGGTTCCGTCGGAACGCTGCGGCGAGCCGTACTTGGCGACCGTTTGACGCCAGGCCAGGGCCAGCACTTGCTCCAGAATGGCTTCGGCGAGCCAGGTCAGGTAGTCGCTGACTTTCATCAGCGGCAGGCTGCCGGCGATTTCCGAGGCCGCCACCCGCAGGCGGTGCGCCAGCTTGAAGTGCCGCAAGGCTTCCATCTGTTGTTCGAGATCATCCTCGGGAATCCGCGTCAGCCGCTCGCGCAATTCGGCGGCCAGCTCCGGCGCCAACGGTGGCTTGAACAGCCGCCCCTCGTTGAGCAGTTCGTCGAGCAACAACGGAAAACGGGTGATCTGTTCGGCAATCCACGGGCTGGCCGCGCACAAGGTCATCAGCCGCCGTAGCGCACCAGGGTTCTCGGTGAGCAGCACCAGATAAGCCGAGCGCCGAGCCACCGCTTCAACCAACGGCAACACGCGTTCCAGCACCAGGTCCGGGCTGGCGTGTTCAACCGCTTGCGCCAGCAAACGCGGAATAAAGGCATCGAGCCGTTCGCGCCCCAGACGTTGCATCGCCCGCAATTGCGGACTGCTGCGCAGGCTGGCGAGCGTTTTCAGGGCCTTGGGCGCATCGACAAAACCACCCTCTTCCAACTGACGGCAAGCGGCCTCTTCATCCTGGGCTTCCTCCCAGAGCGGCAACCACTCACCGCCGACCACCACTTCGCTCTCCTCGCCGTCCTCTTCATCCGGGTCAGCGATCACTTGACGGAAATGCCAGTCGACCCGGCCGCGCCAGTACATCAGTTGTTCATGGAACGCTGTCCAATTGGCAAAACCCAACATAAAGGCAATGCGCGCCTGATCTCGCTCATCATGCGGGAGCATTTGCGTCTGCCGGTCGGCAATCGCCTGGATCGCATGCTCGGTGTAGCGCAGGAATTCGTAACCTTCGCGCAGCTCGCTGATCACCGCCGGCGGCAGGTAACCTTGCCCTTCCAGCGTGCTGAGTACTTTTAATAGAGGACGCTGCTGCAAACTCAGGTCGCGCCCCCCGTGAATCAGCTGAAAGGCCTGCGCGATAAATTCAACCTCGCGAATGCCGCCAGAGCCGAGCTTGATGTTGTCGGCCATGCCTTTGCGCCGGACTTCCTGCTGAATCAGCTGCTTCATGGTGCGCAGCGCTTCGATGGCCGAGAAATCCAGATATCGCCGGTAAACGAATGGCCGCAGCATGTCGAGTAATTGCGCGCCCGCCGCCTGATCACCGGCCACCACCCGCGCCTTGATCATTGCGTAACGCTCCCAGTCGCGCCCCTGGTCCTGGTAGTACTGCTCCAACGCATTGAAGCTGAGCACCAGCGCGCCGGATGAACCGTACGGCCGCAAGCGCATGTCGACACGGAAGACAAAACCGTCGACAGTCATCGGGTCCAGCGCCTTGATCAACCGCTGGCCCAGACGAATGAAAAATTCCTGGTTATCCAATGGACGCTTTACGCCGACCGTCTCGCCGCCTTCGGGGTAGGCGAAAATCAAATCGATGTCCGACGACAGGTTGAGCTCCACTGCGCCAAGCTTGCCCATTCCGAGAATGACCATTTGCTGCGGTTCACCGCTGCGCCGCCCGGTGGGTGTACCGAACTGCTGGCAATGGCGCTGATACAACCATTGATAAGCCTGATCGATGCTCGCATCGGCCATGTCCGAGAGGTCACGGCAGGTCTGGATCAGATCGGCCTGGCGGGTCAGGTCGCGCCAGATAATCCGCACTTGCTGACGGTTGCGCTGCCGGCGTAATACGCGACCCAACTCATCGTCGGTGGTGGCCGTCTGCACCGCAGCGGCGATCTGTGCGCACAATTCACCGGAGGCGAAACTTCGGTCGAGTTCGCCGGACCGCACAAGCTCAAGCAACATCAAAGGGTCACGCAGGCTCTGTTCAATGACGAAATCGCTGGCCGCTGTCACTCGGGCAAACGCTGTCCAGCGTTCTGGCGACCAGGTCGACAGGCCATGATCATCGTCAAACAGGGCAACAGCGGCACGGAACGACTGCTCGGCGCGGCTGGCAAGCGGAAGAAGAATGGCCGGCAGTTCGGCAAGCGAAGGAAGGCTCATGGTCTATCCTTGATCGGCGTAGAAAGGGCTGTCTGTAGTGAATTCATGAAATGCACTACGCAAAGGACTGTCGAACAAAAGTTAGAAATAGCTGAAATTTCGGTTTTTTTGGCAGCCAGCATCAAACTTCCACCTATCTCGGTTAGCTAAAGACCAACAGTAACGATTATTCTCACAACGCAGCAGGAGGCCACACGCCCGTCTTCTGTAGTTTTACTACTCGTATATACATTCGAAAGGCTGAAATGGCCGACGATTTGTAGTAAAACTACACGCCGCCGAATCAACCTCCGGCATTCCAAGAATTTATAACGTCTGCCCACAAGGCCAGTCGCTAACTCAGGCAACCGATTCTGGAAGCCTTTCCGCCCTGGAGCAAGCCATGCAAGACCTCGATCCCGTCGAAACCCAGGAATGGCTGGACGCCCTGGAATCGGTTCTCGACAAAGAAGGCGAAGACCGTGCTCACTATCTGATGACCCGTATGGGCGAACTCGCAACCCGTAGCGGTTCGCAATTGCCTTACGCCATCACCACGCCATACCGCAACACCATTCCCGTTACCCACGAAGCACGCATGCCTGGCGACCTGTTCATGGAACGCCGCATTCGCTCGCTGGTACGCTGGAACGCGATGGCCATGGTGATGCGTACGAACCTGAAAGATTCTGACCTGGGCGGTCACATCTCCAGCTTCGCCTCCAGCGCAACCCTGTACGACATTGGCTTCAACTATTTCTTCCAGGCCCCGACCGACGAACACGGCGGCGACCTGATCTACTTCCAGGGCCACACCTCGCCAGGCGTTTACGCCCGTGCATTCATGGAAGGCCGCATCACCGAAGACCAGATGAACAACTTCCGCCAGGAAGTCGATGGCAACGGTCTGTCGTCCTACCCGCACCCTTGGCTGATGCCTGATTTCTGGCAGTTCCCGACGGTATCGATGGGTCTGGGCCCGATCCAGGCGATCTACCAGGCACGCTTCATGAAGTACCTGGAAGCCCGCGGCTTCATCCCTGAAGGCAAGCAAAAAGTCTGGTGCTTCCTGGGCGACGGCGAGTGCGACGAGCCGGAATCCCTGGGTGCGATCTCGCTGGCTGGCCGCGAGAAGCTCGACAACCTGATCTTCGTCATCAACTGCAACCTGCAGCGCCTCGACGGCCCGGTTCGCGGCAACGGCAAGATCATCCAGGAACTCGAAGGCGTGTTCCGCGGTGCCCAGTGGAACGTGACCAAGGTCATCTGGGGCCGTTTCTGGGACCCACTGCTGGCCAAAGACGTCGACGGTATCCTGCAACGCCGGATGGACGAAGTCATCGACGGCGAGTACCAGAACTACAAAGCCAAAGACGGCGCGTTCGTGCGTGAACACTTCTTCAACTCGCCAGAACTCAAGGCGATGGTTGCCGATCTGTCCGACGACGAGATCTGGAAGCTCAACCGTGGCGGCCACGACCCGTACAAGGTCTACGCGGCGTACCACGAAGCGGTCAACCACAAAGAACAACCGACCGTCATCCTGGCCAAGACCATCAAAGGTTATGGCACCGGTGCCGGCGAAGCGAAAAACACCGCGCACAACACCAAGAAAGTCGATGTCGACAGCCTGAAGTTGTTCCGTGACCGCTTCGACATTCCGGTCAAAGACGAAGAACTGGAAAACCTGCCATTCTTCAAACCGGAGCCAAACAGCGCCGAAGCCCGCTACCTGAGCGAGCGCCGCACTGCACTGGGCGGTTTCGTGCCACAGCGCCGCGCGCAGAGCTTCAGCGTGCCGACACCATCGCTCGATACCCTCAAGGCGATCCTCGACGGCTCGGGCGACCGTGAAATTTCCACCACCATGGCCTTCGTGCGGATCCTCGCGCAGCTGGTCAAGGACAAGGACATCGGCCCGCGCATCGTCCCGATTATCCCGGACGAAGCCCGTACCTTCGGTATGGAAGGCATGTTCCGTCAGTTGGGCATCTACTCGTCCGTCGGCCAGCTCTACGAGCCAGTCGATAAAGACCAGGTGATGTTCTACAAGGAAGACAAGAAGGGCCAGATCCTCGAAGAAGGCATCAACGAAGCGGGCGCCATGAGCTCCTTCATCGCTGCCGGTACTTCGTACTCCAGCCATAACCAGCCAATGCTGCCGTTCTACATCTTCTACTCGATGTTCGGCTTCCAGCGTATCGGCGACCTGGCCTGGGCCGCTGGCGACAGCCGTACCCGCGGTTTCCTGATCGGCGGCACCGCCGGCCGGACCACGCTGAACGGCGAAGGCCTGCAACACGAAGACGGTCACAGCCACATTCTGGCCGCTACCATCCCGAACTGCCGCACCTTTGATCCAACCTACGGCTACGAGCTGGCGGTGATCATCCAGGACGGCATGAAGAAGATGACCGAAGAGCAGCAGGACGTTTTCTACTACATCACCGTGATGAACGAGTCCTACCAGCAGCCAGCCATGCCGGCCGGCGTGGAAGAAGGCATCATCAAGGGCATGTACCTGCTCGAAGAAGACAACCGCGAAGCGGCGCACCACGTTCAGCTGATGGGCTCCGGCACCATCCTGCGTGAAGTTCGTGAAGCGGCGAAGATTCTGCGTGAAGAGTTCAACGTCGGCGCTGACGTGTGGAGCGTTACCAGCTTCAACGAACTGCGTCGTGATGGCCTGGCCGTAGAGCGCACCAATCGCCTGCACCCTGGCCAGAAGCCTAAGCGCAGCTACGTTGAAGACTGCCTGATCGGCCGTAAAGGTCCGGTCATCGCGTCGACCGACTACATGAAGCTGTTCGCCGAGCAGATCCGTCAGTGGGTTCCGTCCAAGGAATTCAAAGTGCTGGGCACCGACGGTTTCGGCCGCAGCGACAGCCGCAAGAAACTGCGTCATTTCTTCGAAGTCGACCGTCATTTCGTGGTGTTGGCAGCCCTTGAAGCGCTGGCTGACCGTGGTGACATCGAACCTAAGGTGGTGGCTGAAGCCATCGTCAAGTTCGGTATCAACCCGGAAAAACGCAACCCACTGGACTGCTGAGGAGAGACTCTGTGAGCGAACTCATTCGCGTACCTGACATCGGCAGCGGTGAAGGTGAAGTAATTGAATTGCTGGTCAAGGTCGGTGATCGCATCGAAGCTGACCAGAGCCTGCTGACACTTGAGTCGGACAAGGCGAGCATGGAGATTCCGGCCCCCAAGGCCGGCGTCATCAAGAGCCTGAAAGTGAAGCTGGGCGATCGCCTGAAAGAAGGCGACGAGCTGATGGAACTGGAAGTCGAGGGTGCCGCTGCGGCACCTGCGGCTCCGGCCGCTGCACCTGCGGCCGCTGCAGCACCTGCTGCTGCACCGGCACCGCAAGCTGCTCCAGCGCCAGCCGCTGCGCCTGCTGCTGCCACCGTTCAGGACATTCACGTCCCGGACATCGGCTCGTCGGGCAAGGCCAAGATCATCGAAGTACTGGTCAAGGTTGGCGACACCGTTGAGGCTGATCAATCGCTGATCACCCTGGAGTCTGACAAGGCCAGCATGGAAATCCCTTCGCCGGCTGCCGGCGTAGTGGAAAGCATCGCGGTCAAGCTCGAAGACGAAGTCGGCACTGGCGACTTTATCCTCAAGCTGAAAGTGGCAGGCGCTGCTGCACCTGCTGCGCCAGCACCAGCTGCCGCTGCCCCGGCTCAAGCCGCTGCGCCTGCCGCTGCTGCACCTGCTGCGCCTGCTGCAAAAACCGAGGCCGCTCCGGCGCCGGTGCAAGCTCCAGCGCCAAGCGGTGCCAAGGTTCACGCAGGCCCGGCGGTTCGTCAGCTGGCCCGTGAGTTCGGCGTCGAGCTGAACGCGGTGAGCCCAAGCGGCCCACACGGTCGTGTGCTCAAGGAAGACGTGCAGGTTTACGTCAAAGCCATGATGCAGAAGGCCAAAGAAGCTCCAGCCGCAGGCGCAACCGGCGGTGCCGGTATTCCGCCGATTCCGGTCGTGGACTTCAGCCGCTTCGGTGAAATCGAAGAAGTGCCGATGACCCGCCTGATGCAGGCTGGCGCCGCCAACCTGCACCGCAGCTGGCTGAACGTGCCTCACGTGACCCAGTTCGATTCGGCTGACATCACTGAGCTGGAAGCTTTCCGTGTCGCACAGAAAGCCGTGGCCGAGAAGGCTGGCGTCAAGCTGACCGTACTGCCACTGCTGCTCAAGTCCTGCGCGCACCTGCTCAAGGAGCTGCCGGACTTCAACAGCTCGCTGGCGCCAAGCGGCAAAGCGATCATCCGCAAGAAATACGTGAACATCGGCTTCGCCGTCGACACTCCTGAAGGCCTGCTGGTACCGGTCATCAAGAACGTCGACCAGAAGAGCCTGCTGCAACTGGCTGCCGAAGCCGCTTCCCTGGCTGAAAAAGCCCGGACCAAGAAGCTCTCGGCAGACGAGATGCAAGGTGCCTGCTTCACGATTTCCAGCCTCGGGCACATTGGCGGCACCGGCTTCACGCCGATCGTCAACGCGCCGGAAGTGGCGATCCTCGGTGTTTCCAAGGCAACCATCCAGCCAGTCTGGGACGGTAAAGCCTTCCAGCCGAAACTGATGCTGCCACTGTCGCTGTCCTACGATCACCGTGTGATCAACGGCGCTGCTGCTGCACGCTTCACCAAGCGTCTGAGCGACCTGCTGGGCGACATCCGCACCATTCTGCTGTAAAGACCGAGCGGCCCTCCTTCACCGGAGGGCCACTCGCGCTCCACGTTTTCCGAGCGCCACGCTCGTACCTCAACCCCGCCAATTTGGCGGGGCTTTTTTTTGCCCGGAAAAACACCCGCCACTTAAGCATGCGTCAACGTTCGATCACGCGTTGTATGTATTCCTACCGCCGATAGCAGTCGAGACTACTTTCGTGGCTTATTCAGACCACAGCCAAAGTCCACTTACCTATCAATATTTATCACCTGACGAACAATAGGATAGTGCCAACAAAGCACACTGACTGCTTTCACAAAACACTGTAACTTTCACCGCTACATTTCGAACGGATTCGAAAATGTTTAAACCGACTGTCGGCCCGATTATTGGCCATACCACAACTAACCATGTGCGCATTTTTTTACGCGGCGATATAGAAAACAATGCCCCGGCCTTTGCGGGGATACGTTATCGCCGCGCCGATGATACTCACTGGCCCACCGGTCAGTTTGTTGCGTTAACAGCACTTCGCGACCTGTCCGACGTTATTGCGCTCAACAACCTCGACGCCGATACCGCCTATGAGTACCAGGCTGGCTGGTTCAGTACCATGAGCCCGGTACACACCGTGGAAACGGTGCAAGAGCTACTCCTGCAATGGCCGAAAGAGATCTACCGCTTTCGCACCGCCTCAAGCAAAACCACTGCAGCACGCGGCTATATCGTTGGCTCATGCCGCTACCTGCGCATGACAGCGGGCGAGCCGTCGGCACCCGCCAAGGGCGACCGGATTTTTGCCGCCATCGGCGCCCTGGCTGAAACAGCATCGCCACCGATCAGCGCCTTGTTGATGACGGGTGACCAGGTTTATCTGGATGACCTGAACATAATCGCCCCTGACCGGGAGTACACGGAAATACTCGGCAAGTATCGAGCCGCCTTTTCCCAGCCACATATAAAGAAGGTAATGGCATCCCTTGCGACTTACATGATCCTCGATGACCACGAAATAGAAGACAACTGGCCCGCCAACGAAAGCGCAGACGACAAACTCCTCTACACCAACGCAATGGCCGCGTATGAGTTATATCAGGCCAGTCATAGCCCTGTTCATGAGTTACTGCCCAACGGGCAACCCAGCCGCAAACTAAAACATTACTGGTATCAGTTTTCCGAAGGGGATATCGAATGGTTCGTGACCGACAGTCGAACCCGACGCACGCTCGCGGCCGATGACCGACGTATCCTCGATGCGGAGCAGGAACAAGCCTTGTTCAAATGGCTGATCAACAGCCCGGCACGGGTCAAGTTCGTGGTCACCAGCGTGATGCTCTACCCCGACCGCAAGCACTATGGCGACGACGCCTGGCAAGCCTTTCCCGAGCAGCGCCTGCGCCTGCTGGAAACCATCCGGACCCACAAGATCAAGAACGTCATCATCGTTTCCGGTGATGTTCATGGTTCGCTCACCAGCCGCCTGAGTCACAGCGAAGACCCGGACTTCGAGGTTCACACCATCGTCTCGTCGCCTCTGTGCAACAGCGCACTGCTGCCCTACGCCAAAGCCTCGACCTTCGTACTCGACCAGCCACTGGTGCGGACTGCCGCGGGCGACTATCACCACCAACTGACCAGTAACGTGGTCAGCCAGGATAACTTTGCGCACCTGGTGGTCGACGCACAGCAGATTCGCGTCGGTTATCACGACCGGGAGGGCAACCCTCTGCAATCGACAAACATTAAATTGCGTTAAGCCTGGAAAATATCGCAGCCTTCGGCAGCTCCCCCAAGGCGGCGATCTTTTCGCACTACCACATTACTTTCAGCCCCCGGCTGGAGAAACCCCCGCCCTCGCCGATACAGTCTTATAGCACTTAGCCTTCATCCTTACTTGTCAGTCAGTGCAGCATGATGCAACCTTGCCGCAGGCAACAGTAAAGAGGGCGCGAGCCCGGCGCGATCAGCATTTTCGAAGCGAGTTTCTTCCATGAAAAGCCATCCCGATGCCGCCAGCCGTATGGTGGCCGAGGTAGTGACGCAGTTGCCCGTGCCCTCGCGGCTCGGCATGCTGCGTTTCGAACGGCTGAATGAACCAAGCTGGGCGCTGCTGTTCCTTGACCCAAACTGCGAACGCCAGTTCGGTTTGCCCGCTGTCGAGCTGTGCGCTCTGGTCGGCTCACCCTATGCGAGCCTGATGGAGCCCGAAGCGCGCTATCAGTTGCACGATGCGATCCAGCAGCAATTGACCGCAAGCCCGCATTACCTGGTCCGCTACACGCTGCACACCGCCCAAGGCTCCCTCAGCCTGCTTGAATTGGGCGAAGCCTATAAACAACACAATCGCCACCTGCTACGCGGCTATCTGCTGGTGGTCGACGGTTTGTTTACCGATGATCCGCTGCTACCGGCGCTGGACCTGGAAACCCAGAACTCGCGCCTGCAGATTGCCCTGGAACTGAACCAGCGCGCCCAGCAGGAACAACTGCTGCACCTGGATCGCGTTCGCGCCCAGCAAGACCTGATCCTGCTGCTCGCCCGCCAGCGCTACAGCACCGGCAACTCCTTGCAAGAAGCCGCCGAACTGATCACCCGTAGCGCCTGCGACATCTATGAAATCGACTGCGCGAGCCTGTGGAACCTCGAAGGCCAGAAGCTGGTGCCGATTTCCGCCTACCACCGCGACTCTCAAGAGCACTGGTTACCGGACGTGATTGACGCCAGCAACTTCCCGGATTACCTGGAAGCCTTGCACACCAGCCGCGCAATCGACGCCCACAATGCCATGCGCGACCCGCGCACCCGAAGCATGGCCGAGAGCCTGCGCCCGCGTGACATCAATGCCATGCTCGACGCCAGCATCCGTGTCGATGGTCAGGTAGTCGGCGTGCTGTGCCTGGAGCAAACCGGCATGACCCGCGCCTGGCAGTCGGACGAAATCGCCTTTGCCGGCGAGCTGGCCGACCAATTCGCCCAGGTCATCAACAACCACAACCGCCGCACTGCCACCAGCGCCCTGCACCTGTTCCAGCGCGCGGTCGAGCAAAGTGCCAACGCCTTTTTGCTGGTCAATTGCGACGGTGTGGTCGAGTACGTCAACCCGAGCTTCACGGCGATCACCCAGTACAGCACCGAAGAAGTCCACGGCCATCGGCTGTCGGAACTGCCGGCGCTGGAGAACCTCAGCGAATTACTGTTCGACGCGCCCTCAAGCCTGGCCAAGAGCAACAGCTGGCAGGGCGAGTTCAAGAGCCGGCGCAAAAACCTCGAACCCTACTGGGGCCAGTTGTCGATCTCCAAGGTCTACGGCGACAACCGTGAGCTGACCCACTACATCGGCATCTACGAAGACATCACCCAGACCAAGCTCGCCCAGCAACGTATCGAGCGCCTGGCCTACACCGACAACCTGACCAACCTGGGCAACCGTCCGGCGTTCATCCGCAACCTCGACGAGCGTTTCGCCCGCGACAGCGACAGCCCGATCTGCCTGCTGCTAGTGGACATCGACAACTTCAAGCGGATCAATGACAGCCTCGGCCACCAGACCGGCGACAAACTGTTGATCAGCCTGGCCCGGCGACTGCGCAACAGCCTGAGCCCGAGCGGCAGCCTGGCGCGTTTCGCCAGTAACGAGTTCGCGGTGCTGCTCGACGACACCAGCCTTAAAGCCGGCCAACAGATCGCCAGCCAATTGTTGATGACGCTGGATAAACCGATGTTCGTCGACAACCAGTTGATCAGCGTCACGGGTTCCGTGGGGCTGGCTTGCGCACCGCTGCACGGCCGCGATCCGCAAACCCTGATGCGTAACGCAGGGCTCGCGCTGCACAAGGCCAAGGCCAACGGCAAACATCAGGTTCAGGTGTTTACCGAAGCGCTGAACGCCGAGGCCAGCTATAAGCTGTTTGTGGAAAATAACCTGCGCCGCGCCCTGACCCAGAACGAGCTGGACGTGTTCTACCAGCCCAAGCTGTGCCTGCGCTCCGGGCGCTTGCTGGGGATGGAAGCGTTACTGCGCTGGAACCATCCGGAAAAGGGCATGATCCGCCCGGATCAGTTCATCAGCGTCGCCGAAGAAACCGGCCTGATCATTCCCATTGGCAAATGGATTGCCCGCCAGGCATGTCGCATGAGCAAAGAGCTGACCGCCGCCGGGCTGGGCAATTTGCAGGTGGCGATCAACCTGTCGCCCAAGCAGTTTTCCGATCCGGACCTGGTGTCCTCGATTGCCAACATCCTCAAGGAAGAACAGCTGCCCGCGCGCTTGCTGGAGCTGGAACTGACCGAAGGCCTGCTGTTGGAAGCCACCGAAGATACGCACTTGCAGCTCGACCAACTCAAGCGTCTGGGCCTGACCCTGGCCATGGACGACTTCGGCACCGGTTACTCATCGCTCAGCTACCTGAAAAAATTCCCGATCGACATCATCAAGATCGATCGCAGCTTCATCCATGAAATCCCGGACAACCAGGACGACATGGAAATCACCTCGGCCGTGATCGCCATGGCCCATAATCTCAAGCTCAAAGTGGTCGCCGAAGGCATCGAAACCGCCGAACAACTGGCGTTCCTCCGTCGCCACCGTTGCGATGTCGGCCAGGGTTACCTGTTCGACCGGCCGATTCCGGGCGCCGAGCTGATCGAGAAGCTGAAACGCTATCCGCGTGGCCCAATCGCCTGACAGCGCTGTAACACTCGGGCACACTGTGGGTCTTATTGCGTATATCGCTCATCCCAACCTGACTGAGAGGACTGATCATGGTTCTGCGCTCGGAAATTCTGGTGAACAAAAACGTGCTCCCAACTAAAGAACAAGCTCTGCCTGGCCGCGAAACTCCGATAAAAGTGCCGGACGAACACTTCGTCAACGGCCATCCACTGCTGGGCCCGTTCCCGGGCAACGTGGATTTCGCGATCTTCGGCCTGGGTTGCTTCTGGGGCGCCGAGCGGCGCTTCTGGCAGCGCGAAGGTGTGTACAGCACGTCGGTGGGTTACGCCGGTGGCTTCACACCGAACCCGACCTACGAAGAAGTCTGCTCGGGCCTGACGGGCCACAGCGAAGTCGTGCTCGTGGTCTACGAGCCGGAAAAGGTCAGCTACGAACAATTGCTGGCGATGTTCTGGGAACTGCACAACCCGACGCAGGGTATGCGCCAGGGCAACGACATCGGCACTCAGTACCGCTCGGTGATCTACGCCACCAACCCAAGCCAACTGGCAGCGGCCAAGGCCAGCAAGGAAGTGTTCCAGGCTGAACTGACCAAGGCCGGCCTCGGCACCATCACCACTGAAATCGAAGAAGCCCCGACGTTTTACTACGCCGAGGCCTATCACCAGCAATACCTGGCGAAGAACCCGGAAGGGTATTGCGGGATTGGCGGCACGGGCGTGACCTGCCCGATTTGATGGGTGAACGCAGTACCTGTGGCGAGGGAGCTTGCTCCCGCTGGGGCGCGAAGCGGCCCTGAAATCAGTGACAACGTTCTTTCAGATAGAACCTATATACCGATTTTACGACTGCTTCGCAGCCGAGCGGGAGCAAGCTCCCTCGCCACACATTACTCCGCGATCAACCAATCCATCTGCCACCCGCCCTGGGTCTGGCCGAGCTTCTTCGACAGCCACGGCAGCAACTCGCGCAACTCTTCCTCCAGCCCCCACGGCGGATTGGCAATCGCCAGCCCGGAACCGTTCAGGCTGTTTGGCGTATCCAGCGGATGCACCAACAACTCCACGCGCAACAACTTCGGCGCACCGGTGCCCGCCAGGTCCTGGTAGAACCGACGCAACATGCGCTGGTCCTTCACCGGGTACCAGATCGCCGCCACGGTTTGACGCATCCGGCCAATCGCTTCTTTCAGCGACGCGGCACAACGCTGCATCTCGTCGAGCTTCTCGAACGGCGGATCAATCAGCATCAACCCACGCTTCTCCGGCACCGGCAACAAAGCCCGTGGCACGTGCCAGCCTTCGCCCAAGTGCACTTTGACCCGGCGATCGCCTTTCATGTTGTCCTTGAGCAACAGCCCGTCTTCCGGGTGCTTCTCGTTGAGCAACACCCGGTCCTGCGGACGGGTCAAACGCCGCGCCAACTCCGGCGAGCCAGGGTAGTAGCGCAACTCGCCATCCGGGTTCATCTCATGCAAGACGCGCATGTAATCGGCGGTCAGCGGCGGCAGATCCTGCTCGCCCCACAAGCGTGCGATGCCTTCCAGGTATTCACCGGTACGGCTCGCCTGATCGCCCTGCAGGTCATACAGACCAATGCCGGCGTGGGTGTCGAGATAGGCAAACGGCTGCTCCTTGCGCGACATCAAGGCGATGAGGCGGGTCAAGGTCAGGTGTTTGAACACATCGGCGTGATTGCCGGCGTGGAAGGCGTGACGATAATTCATGGCTGCTCCTGCGAAGGAGGCGAAGTTTACCTTGTACCGCGCCGAACGTCAGGACCGCCTGTAGGAGCTGCCGAAGGCTGCGATCTTTTGGCGTCTGCAAGAACGCCGGATCAAAAGATCGCAGCCTGCGGCAGCTCCTACAAGTGATCTGAGCAGAACTGAAAAATATGTAGATACCCATGGCCTGCCGGCGATCGAGCGCGAAGCGGTCGTAAATCTACAATCTCATTCCGCCAAATGCTCATGCACCTATTACCGTTGCAATAGTTCGGACTGATAGCGCATCAAACACTCCAAAAGCACCTGCATAAATTGACGTTGATCTTCAACATCTTCATCAAAATAAGTCGTTATTTTGGTGAAGATGGAGTCAAAGTTCTCATCGGTACCCAGGTAGTATTTCAATGTGTCGATATACCACTCTCGATCACCATCACTAAAGGAAATAAATTCCGACCTCATCAGCAAATCAAACAACTGAGCAAGCTCAACCCTATCATTCACATTCTTCGAAACTATGACCTCCTCTCTTTCAGGATCGTCAACATTATCAATATCAAAGAGGAACAGTAAGCCCCGCAAGATAGACAGTTTAGGCGCACGTTTCATAATCAAAAATCCGTATAAGAAGTTATTGGATCACCATTTCTGTTCAAAATGACTACGGCGTTAGTTTGCCTCCCGTACTCCACTCCCCCGCGCTTATAGCCTTCTCCAATCTGCTTACCCATATTCATCGGCTCTTTGGAAGCCGCCAGATCGTTACGCTTAAGAATTAGCTGTGCACGATATATTGCATTTAGCTGATCTCCATAGCTTGTAAACCTAGTCGCAGCACTTGGTATTTTTGGCAGCCCCGCCTTCCTGCCATTATCGTACGTTTCAACGATACCTGTTGTTGGATTTCTTCCCGTTATCGCCCGTTCGCGCTGAGCTTCTAATGTCGTTTGCTTACCATGCTTTTGCAAAAAGTGGGCACCTCTAATGGATCTCTCCATTTCTTCCAAGCGCCGAAAAGCAACGCCTTCTGCCAACTCATCAATCCTCTCCCGCCGCTGCTCACCCGTCAGCTTCGGCAGTGGCGGCTCACCCTCATCAACCGCCGCGCCACCCACATCATCCGGCGCCTTACAATCTGGCTTGTTCGGTGGCGGACAATTTCCGTTCAACCCCAGCGGGTCAATCCACCCCGTTGGATTCGGGGTGTACTGGTAGCCGTTCAGCCCGCCCGCCAATTTGATCGGGTCGGGTGTCAGGTAGCGGCCGATGTCTGGATTGTAGTAGCGATGGCGGTTGTAGTGCAGGCCGCTTTCGGCATCGAAGTACTGCCCCTGAAAGCGCAATGGCTGCTCGAGTTGTTCTTCACCGAAGTGCTTCAGGCTGGCGAGTTTTCCGTAGGCCTTGTAGGTCGCCGACCAGACGATCTCGCCGCTGTAATCCGTCAGTTCCTGCGGGGTGCCGAGGTGGTCGAGTTGGTAGTAGAACGGACAGGCCTTGCGCGGACCGAAGCCGTCGAGCATGGCCAGGGGGCGGAAGCTGCCGGGTTCGTAGACGTAGCTGCGGTAGTGTTCTTTGCCGCGTTCGGCGACGAGGTTGTCGCCTTGCCAGAAGAACTCGGTGGTGTGGCCATCGACGGTTTTGGCGATGCGCCGACCGAAGGCGTCATAGCGGTAGCTGGCAGTTTTGCCATCCGGCAGCGTGACGCCGATCAACCGGTGTTGGCAGTCGTAGCGGTATTCGGTAACGAGTTTCTGCGCGGTGCCGCGGCGCTCAAAGATCAGGTTGCCGAAGGCGTCGTAGTCGTAATGGCGGTCGCCTTGCAGCAGCAGGCGGTTGCCTTTGATCGTCGCCAGGCCCGGGCGATCGTGCATTTGCAGGTTGCCGGCCGGGTCGTGCTCAAAGCTTTGCGCGGGTTCGCCGCGGGCATGGCGTACGCGGGTCAGGCGGTTGAGCGCGTCGTAGTAATAGCTGCGCTGACCGTGGCGACTGTCAGCGATGGCAGCCAGGTTGCCATTGACCGCATAACTGTAGTGGCGCATGTACAGCGGGCGGTCTGACTGGTTGACCGCGTGGGATTGCAACCGGCCCTGTTCGTCATGGTGGTACTGGCTAAGCAGTTGGCCTTGCTGGCGTTGTCGCTCACGCCCTGCTTTAAAGACGTGCGTGGTCAGCCGTGTGCCGTTGAGGTCGATAGCGCTGAGCGCGCCGCCCTTGGCGTGGTGATAATCGAGTGTGCTGTTGTCCGGTAAGCGCAGGCGATTGAGCTGGCCGCAGGCGTCGTAGCCATAACGCAAGGTGCCCCAACCCTGATGCTCGGTGATCAGGCGGTCCTGCTGGTCGTACTCGAACTCCAACGGGTGGTCGTGGCCGTCATCGACGCTGACCAGTCGGCCGAGACCGTCGTAGCCATACTCGACGTTGACGCCATCGGGCAGCGTCTTGACCAGCAGTCGTCCTGCCGAGTCCCGCTGGTAGGTGGTGATCAGCGTTGAGCCGTCATCGCCGAACTCGGTTTTCTCCAGCAGATGGCCGTTGAGGTCGTAGGCATAGGCGGTGCGGCGGCCGTCGAAACCGGTTTCCTGTCGGATCAGGCCATTGGGTGTGTAGTCCAGCTGATACTTTTCGCCGGACTCGTTCTCGATTTCTGTCAGCAACAACCGCGCGTTGTCGTAGCGATAACGCAGTTGTGTGCCGTCGGCATTGATTCGACGGCTGACCAGGTGCAAGTCGTCGGCGTATTCATAGCGCGTGACCTGGCCCTGCTCATCGCGTTCGGCGATGATTTTTCCGTAGGCGTTGTAGCTCAAGGCGCGGCTGGCACCGCTGGGAAGTGTTGTCTGAATCAGCCTTCCGACGGCATCCCATTGGTAGTGGGTGACGGCACCGTGTTCGTCCTGCCGGGTAATCTGCCGCCCCAAAGCATCGTAGGAAAACCGACGTTGGCCGCCGTCGGGCAACGTTTCTTCGAGCAGTTGCCCCAAGCCGCTCCAGACGAACACATGCCGACTGGTGTCTGGATAACGGATCGACAGCAGCCGCCCCTGAGGGTCGTAGTGGTAATGCGTGACATGCCCGTCAGGATCAGTCGCTTCAGTGACATCACCCTGAGCATTGCGCTGATACTTCCACACGGCTTTACCGCGATACCGCGCATGCAGGAAACCGTCGCGGTATTCGTAGGCCGTCGGTTCGTCTTCTGGTGGAATCAGCGCGACAAGCCGTCCAACCTCGTCGTAACGGTACTCAGTGACGGCCCCCAGCGGATCCTGCTCGGCAATCAGCCGACCTTTGTCATCGTAGGCCTTGAGATGTTCGCCACCTTCCAGGTCGACCTTGCGCACTAGCCGCGCCCGATCGTCATGGACGTAAACCTCTTCGCTGCCATCGATATTCAGGACAGTGACACCGCCTTGGTCATCCCAGACGTACTGCGCGTCCATCTGCGAAAACGACGCCCAGTGCCGAATGCATCTGGCAGCCTTGCCGGACCTTTCCCACTCCCAGAAAAAGCTCGCGCCACCGGCCAATTGCCGCTGCAAAATGACCTGCTGATCGTCGTAGTCGTAGCGCTCGCTTTCGCCTGCGGCGTTGGTCGCTTCGATCAGTTGATCGCGTTCGTCGTAGCGATAATTGACCAGCGTCTGCTCGGTGTGCCACGCCTCGTCGAGGGTTGGAGCCGGGACAAAACGCTGGTAATCGACGGCGATCAAATGTCTGCGGTCATAGCGCAACAGCAAGGCGCGGCCCACGCCGTTATCGAGGCGCTTGATGCGTTCCTGACGGTCGCGGGTGATGCGCAATCGGTTGTTGTAAGCGTCGCTGACGGTCGTCAGCCGGCCGTTATGAAAGTGATAAAAACGCGCGTCGTCGCCGGCCTGGGCGAGGATCAGTTCCTCGGGCTCATCACCCAGATAAATCGCCGCCCGCGCGAGACTGTTATGGATCGCCGGGCGCTCGACGTTCGGTAACGGCAATGCCGTACGACGGTTTTCGTGGTCGATCCAGATGACGTTGTCGCCATCGATTTCCAGGCGGTGCGCCAGCGAATGGCTCCAGCCAAAGCCCAGTCCGCTATCGATCTCGGCGGCGCTGGTGCGATAGAGCCGGGTGAAGTCGAACGGCAGAATCCCGTCGAGCGAACCATCGACCAGGGTCAGCAGTTCTTCGCCAGTGACCATCGACACCGGGCATTTGTTGGTGGCGGTTTTATCTGCCGAATCGGCGCTGTCGCCGTTGGGGTTTTTCGCCTGCGCCGGGACGTCGACGTGAGGTTCGTGTTTATTCAGCGTGGAATTTTTGCGGCCATTCCAGCGCAGTTGCATCCGACCTTTTTTCAGGCCCGCTACGACACCCCGTGCGGCGACTTTTTTGTAGCGGTCAACGTAGGTCATGAAGTTGTTGATGATCGTGATCATCGACCTCACGAAACCCATGGCTGCCTGAAAAATCTGCGGGCCGTACCTGGCCAGGCGCACCGTCAACCAGGCAACACCGATGCCGACCACGCTCAGCACCAAGCCAATCAGCAGGTCGATGATCAAACCAACCACCACCTTGGAAATGGCCTCGGCCGAGGTGCCGGCCAGTTGCGTCGGTGGCAACATTTCCAGCCACAGTGCTGCGGTGCGCATCAACAAACACAGCGCCGCTTCATCACTGGCCAGCAGCATGGCTTTTTCCATCAAGTCCGGAGCGCTTTCGGCCAGATCAGCCAGTTGCCCGGCGCTGTCCCCAAGCTTTTCGACAAAGGCTTCGGGATTCTTCAAGATGTCGCTCAGCTCGCCAATCCCATCCCAGACACCCTGAATCGCCGCCCAACTGCCGGCGAGCATTCCATTGCCCACCGCCGCCAGCGATGCCGACGCCGACTGCTGCGACCACTGCGGCTTGAACCCTTCCCACTCGCTGCGCAGCCAGGTTTCCAGCTCATCGGTCAATCCGTCGTAAGCGTCAAAAAGCTCATCGACTTGCTCCGGCGTCACTTCGCTCTGGACATGAACCCGATAGAACTTCCCGGCGGTCCCCTTAAACGTCCCTTTGCCGTTTTCATCCAGCAGGACCGGCGTCTTTTCACCGCCCTCCACGGCAATCACATCGACCTGAATATTCCCCAGCGGAATGTCGTAGACCGATTCGAACTTGCTCTCGATCTGCAACAGGCCGCCGGCCGGACACTGCGCCACACTGGAGATGAAATCGTCATCGCCGCTGCCCACCGCAGTGGTCGTGCTGCCGAACTTGATCAGCCGTTCCATGCCCATCAGCGACGACATGTCAGTAGCGTGGCTAACCTTGTCGGCGGCCTTGATGAACCAGTGGTTGAGTTGTTCGCGGTAGAGGCTGAGGGTGTCTTTAAAGCTGTCGAATTCCTGCTCGATACGTACGATCTGCTCCATCAGTTCAGCTCCGCCATCAGGAACTCCACCAAGGCAGTTTTCGGTGCTTGAGGCAGGTCAGGTGCGTCAAGAAAGATCGCGACCTTGTGCCGTAAAACGCTTTCGGAAAAGGCTTCGTACAGGTCCGGGCGATCGTCGCTCAGCCACGTCAGCAGGTTGTTGATTCGGGTGGCGGCAGACTGCACCGCGAGCTGTTCCAATAGCGCGCCGGGAATCTCCCACCATGGAAAAACCTTCGATGTTTTCAGCGCACAGCCACCGATTTCCAGGGCCTGCCCATTGATCAGGCAGCGCCCGATCGGCGGCATCAGTTGCGCGACATCAACCTGTGCAGACTGAAGAATCGGCAGCAAATAACGTCCGTCCCAGAAACGGAAAAATACTGCGTTGCCGTTGGGCAACAGGGCTTGCGTAAGGCTGCGCAGATGGTCGACCAAAGCCTCTTGAGGAGCAGAAGACACCGCCAGCCAACCCCAGTCGCGAGACTCGGTAGTGGCGACCCACTCCAGAAACTCACTGTCCGCAGCGACGATGCCGACATAGGGCATCACCGACATCCACTCGGCGTATGCGCTGTCGGCCCAGATGGCGCTCGGTGCTTGCGTAGTGATCGAGCGTTGCCAGGCTTTAAGGGGCTCGGCAGAGCTCGCATTGCCGAACACCGCGAACAACTGCTCGGAAGGTTTCAGCGGATGGCGCTCCAGCCAGGCACGAGGTGACAAGGCATCAGGCTGCACAGACACCCTCCTTGCAGCGCTCGCACTCTTCGCAGAACGGCGCGTCGCTTTTCAGGCTCAGAATCTGTGCGGCGCTCAGCAGCGCAATTGGAGTTATGGCGAGTTTCAATGGAACGTCCAGCGACTTCGGCGCAGCCGTAACCATCGCCACCATCGGCGCGCCACCCAGCTGAATCGGCACACTGCTGAAGATCCCGGCAGCGCTGATGTTGATCCACTGCCCGCCCGCCTGAATGGTCGCGCTGGCACCACCGTCGATGACCACTTGCTGGCCGGCGCTGACATGGAATTGCTGACTGGCATTGAGCGCCTGACTGGTCACCCGAATGTGCCGATCGCCAACCACTACCAGATGATCGTCCTGCTTCACTTCGGTTTGGCGCTGACCGTGGGTGATGCGCTGTTCGTCAGCCTTCAGTTCATGGCGATCGAGACCCGCGACCACCACACTTCGCTGGTTGCCCACTTGCGTGTGCAAGTCGTGCAATACGTGTTGTGTCCAGTCGCGCTGGGCCCGCAGATAGATTTCCTCGGCGCCCTTGCGGTCTTCAATGCGCAGTTCGTTGTAACCACCGCCACCGGGACTGCTCTGGCTGCGAAAAATGCTGCGGGTCTTGTCTGCCGGCAGATCGAGCGGCACCGAATTGGCCCCATTTGCCAAGCACGCCATGACCAAGGGTTTGTCCGGGTCGGCATCGACAAACCCCACCAACACTTCCATTCCAACCCGCGGGATCAGCGCACTGCCGTAACCGTCATGAGTCCAGCCACTGGCGACTCGCAGCCAACAACTGGAATGTTCGTTGCGCTGGCCTTCGCGGTCCCAGGCAAATTGCACCTTGACCCGCCCAAACTCGTCGCAATGGATTTCGCTATCGGTCGGCCCAGTGACGACCGCGTTCTGATAGCCCGGAACCCGCGGCTTGTTTTCGGCCAAAGGCGGACGAAACGGTACGTCCCACGGCGTCGCCAGAAAGGTATTGCGATACCCCTGAAAATCACCGCTGTCAGCGGACTCTTCCAGCACTTGCGGTTGCCGGCCGTGGTGCTGAATTTCTGTCAGTAGCCACAGGTCATTCCACTCTGTGCGCGGGTGTTCGGCGATCTTCAGAAAATGGCCGGTGAGCAACGCCGATTGATCACTGCGACCTTCGGCCTGACGGAAATCCGCGCCATGGCGCTCCAGCGCCCGTTGCGCCAGGTGTTTGCCGTGGTCGCGATCGGTGAACTGACCGGGATAGCGGTAATCCTCCAGCACCGTACGCTGCTCGCTGTCGACAGCGCTTTGCAGCAACAGGCCGGGTTTGTGGAAGTCATAGTCGCGACGGGTGACTGCAGTGGTGCGGGTTTCCAGGCGGACGTTGAAGCGCTTGATCGCAGGCTGGTCGGCGGCCATTCCGCTGCCTGGCAAGTAAAGGGTCGGCTGCGCCGGCTTGCGGAAAACTGTCTGGTCGTCACCGAACACCAGCAGATGGCCGTGCGGGCTGTGCTGGAAGTGGTAGTGAATGCCGATCTCGGCGCACAACCGCTGAATAAATTCCAGATCGCTTTCGGCGAATTGCACGCAGTACTCGCGCTTGGGGTATTGGCTGCCAAGCTGTAACTCGAATGCATCACCCAAGATGCCGTGATCCTTGAGCACCAGAGCAATGATCTCGGGAACGCTTTTATGCTGGAAGATTCTCTGGTTGATGCGTTGACCAAGATAGGCCAGGCGCGGCACCAGACTGATCTGATAACGAGTCAGGCGCGTGCCCGAATCGCCTTGGGCGATGCGATAAACCTGACCGTGAACACCAGCGCCTTGCGCGTCAAAACCGAGAAAAGCCTGACGATACAGCAGGCTATCGAGGTCGAGGTCCGGGCGCTCACTGACCAGTTCCAGGTCGAAACGAAAGGGTTGGCTGATGGCTTCCTTGCCCGTGAACTCAAGCACTTTGAGCTCATTCTGGACGCCGTCGAGGGTCAACGTGAAATGCGGTTGATGGGCAGACGTGAGCATCCGATGCCTCTGAAGCAGAATGAAGGCGGGCGATTCTGCATGAGCGACAAGGGGGGGAGATCGAGGGTCAGAAAAATCAGATTTGCCCTGATTTTTTAGAGAATTTTCCTTCAGATATCGGGATGAACCACTACAGACATTCCTGTCGGACGGGCTGTATCGACGCCTTCTTGAGCCACAACACGATCCCTGTAGCAGCTGGCGCAGCCTGCGTTCGAGCGCGTAGCGGTCGTAAAACCATCCTCTGCGGTTTACCTGAAGAAATGCGGTGAATGGTTTTACGACTGCTGCGCAGCCGGACGCAGGCTGCTACAGGGATCGCGCGATGGCTTAAACCGGCGGACGAAAAAACGGCCCGCATCCATAAGGCTGCGAGCCGTTTTTATTCAGCGAAGGATTAGAGCATCAGCTCATCCGATCACTTGTTCAGGTGGAAATCTTTTTCCGCCGCGGCGAAACGCTGCAGCATACCGGCCGACGGCTCACCCATTTTGCTGACCAGCAAAATAGCGAGGCTGGCGAAGATGAAGCCCGGGATGATTTCGTACAGACCCAGCAGGTTGAAGTGCTTCCAGACGATCACGGTGAGCGCACCCACCACGATACCGGCCAGTGCGCCGTTACGGGTCATGCCTTTCCACAGTACCGAGATCAATACCACCGGACCAAACGCAGCACCGAAGCCGGCCCAGGCGTAGCTGACCAGACCCAGCACACGGTTTTCCGGGTTGGCAGCCAATGCGATGGCGATCAGTGCAACGGCCAGAACCATCGCGCGACCAACCCAGACCAGTTCAACCTGGGAAGCGTTTTTACGCAGGAAGGATTTGTAGAAGTCTTCGGTCAGGGCACTCGAGCACACCAGCAACTGGCAGCTCAGGGTACTCATCACGGCAGCCAGAATGGCCGACAGCAGCACGCCGGCGATCCATGGGTTAAACAGGATCTTGGCCAGTTCGATGAACACGCGCTCGTGGTTTTCACTTACCGGCATTGCCACGGCCGGGTTCGCCGAGAAGTAAGCGATACCAAAGAAGCCAACCGCCACGGTGCCGCCCAGGCACAGGATCATCCAGGTCATGGAGATGCGACGGGCGTTGGCAATCGACTTGACCGAATCCGCCGCCATGAAGCGCGCCAGGATGTGCGGCTGACCGAAGTAGCCCAGCCCCCAGCCCATCAGCGAAATGATGCCGATGAAGCTGGTGTTTTTCAGCATGTCGAAGTTGCCTGGATCTTGCGCTTCGATGGCCAGGAAGGTGGTGTCGATGCCGCCGGTAGCCAGCAACACGATGATCGGTGTCAGCAACAGGGCGAAGATCATCAGCGTGGCTTGTACGGTGTCAGTCCAGCTCACCGCCAGGAAACCACCGACAAAGGTGTAGGCAATCGTCGCCGCAGCGCCGGCCCACAATGCAGTCTCGTAGGACATGCCGAAAGTGCTTTCAAACAGACGGGCACCGGCCACGATGCCGGAGGCGCAATAAATGGTGAAGAACACCAGGATCACCACAGCAGAGATGATCCGCAGCAAACCGCTCTTGTCTTCAAAACGGCTGGAGAAGTAATCCGGAAGCGTCAGCGCATCGCCGTTGTGTTCAGTCTGCACGCGCAGCCGGCCGGCCACGAACAGCCAGTTCAGGTACGCACCGACGATCAGGCCGATGGCGATCCAGCTTTCCGACAGACCCGACATGTAGATGGCGCCCGGCAGGCCCATCAACAACCAGCCACTCATGTCGGAGGCACCTGCGGAAAGCGCAGTCACGACGCTGCCCAGGCTACGGCCACCCAGAATGTAGTCAGAAAGGTTGTTGGTGGAGCGATAGGCCATGAAGCCGATCAGCACCATTGCCGCGATGTAGATCACGAACGTGATCAAGGTTGGATTGCTTGCACTCATTGAGTTACGCCCTGGCTTTGTTTTTATGTAGCGGCGGTCTGCTGAACCGCCGCCAAACAATGACGTTTGAGAGACGATCAGGGCATCCGCGCATTTATGACTGATGTTTCCCCAGGAAAGCCATCAGCCGATGAACCGCATCAACAGCGGTTGCACCTTGGTGCGCGAATGCTATTCAACAAAGCAAATGAGGTGCAACCAGTTTTTGGGAATAAGTTGCACCTAATACAAAATTTCTTTTAAACAGCGGTTTTTGCTCCTTTTCGGAGCAAGAACCTTCGCTAACTGCTGCAAAAAGCACCAAGCAAGAGCAGAGGCCACGAACCAGAATTTATTTCCTGACAAGCTGCCGATTATTCCGACAAAAAAAGGGTTGCACCCGGTTGCACCTCTTTCGGCGCACGGCTAATCTTGCCGCCAGCTGATGCCACGCAGTCGTGGCAAACATGAGGATAAAAATATGGCTACCACCACCCTTGGGGTCAAACTCGATGACCCGACCCGCGAGCGCCTCAAAGCTGCCGCGACCTCGATTGATCGCACGCCGCATTGGCTGATCAAACAGGCGATTTTCAATTACCTGGAAAAACTCGAGGGTGGTGCAACCCTGACCGAGCTGAGCGGCTTGACCCGCTCCGAAGCCGATGAAGGCGCCGAGGTCCACGTCGATCACGCCCATCAGTGCTTCCTCGAATTCGCTGAAAGCATCCTTCCGCAATCGGTACTGCGCGCCTCGATCACCGCCGCCTACCGTCGTCCGGAGCCGGAAGTGGTGCCGATGCTGATCGAGCAGGCGCGCCTGCCAGCCCCAATGTGCGACGCCACCAACAAGCTTGCCGCCTCGATTGCGGAAAAACTGCGCAATCAGAAGAGCGCCGGCGGCCGTGCAGGTATTGTTCAGGGCCTGTTGCAGGAATTTTCCCTGTCATCCCAGGAAGGCGTGGCGCTGATGTGCCTGGCCGAAGCGCTGCTGCGTATCCCGGACAAAGGCACTCGCGATGCACTGATCCGCGACAAGATCAGCACCGGCAACTGGCAGCCGCACCTGGGCAATAGCCCGTCGCTGTTCGTCAACGCCGCCACCTGGGGCCTGTTGCTGACCGGCAAACTGGTCGCCACCCACAACGAAGCCGGCCTGACTTCGTCCCTGAGCCGGATCATCGGCAAAAGCGGCGAGCCGATGATTCGCAAGGGCGTCGACATGGCCATGCGCCTGATGGGCGAGCAGTTCGTCACCGGCGAAACCATCGCCGAAGCCCTGGCCAACGCCAGCAAGTTCGAAGCCAAAGGCTTCCGCTATTCCTACGACATGCTCGGTGAAGCCGCACTGACCGAACATGACGCGCAGAAATACCTCGCGTCCTACGAGCAAGCCATCCACTCGATCGGCAAGGCTTCCCACGGTCGTGGCATTTATGAAGGCCCGGGCATCTCGATCAAGCTCTCGGCCCTGCACCCGCGTTACAGCCGCGCCCAGTACGAGCGCGTGATGGACGAGCTGTACCCGCGCTTGCTGTCGCTGACCCTGTTGGCCAAGCAATATGACATCGGCCTGAACATCGACGCCGAAGAAGCCGACCGCCTCGAGCTGTCGCTGGATCTGCTCGAGCGCCTGTGCTTCGAGCCGCAACTGACCGGCTGGAACGGCATTGGTTTCGTGATCCAGGCCTACCAGAAGCGTTGCCCGTATGTGATCGACTACGTGATCGACCTGGCTCGCCGCAGCCGTCATCGCCTGATGATTCGCCTGGTGAAAGGCGCCTACTGGGACAGCGAAATCAAACGCGCCCAAGTCGAAGGCCTGGAAGGCTATCCGGTCTATACCCGCAAGGTGTACACCGACGTTTCCTACATCGCCTGCGCACGCAAACTGCTCTCGGTGCCGGAAGTCATCTACCCGCAGTTCGCCACGCACAACGCCCACACCCTGTCGGCGATTTATCACATTGCCGGTCAGAACTATTACCCCGGCCAGTACGAGTTCCAGTGCCTGCACGGCATGGGCGAACCGCTGTACGAACAGGTTGTAGGCAAGGTTTCCGAAGGTAAGCTGAACCGTCCGTGCCGCGTGTACGCACCGGTCGGCACTCACGAAACACTGCTGGCGTACCTGGTACGTCGCCTGCTGGAAAACGGCGCGAACACTTCGTTCGTCAACCGTATCGCCGACCAATCGATCTCGATTCAGGAGCTGGTAGCCGATCCGGTGAGCAGCATCGAGCAGATGGCCACGCTGGAAGGCGGCTTCGGTCTGCCGCACCCGCGTATCCCGCTGCCGCGCGACCTCTATGGCAGCGAGCGCGCCAACTCCAGCGGCATCGACCTGGCCAACGAACATCGCCTGGCATCGCTGTCCTGCGCCCTGTTGGCCACCGCGCACAACAACTGGAAAGCCGCGCCGATGCTGGGCTGCGCCGCCAGCGCTGAAGCCCCGGTACCGGTGTTGAACCCATCGGACCTGCGCGATGTGGTCGGTCATGTGCAAGAAGCCACCGTCACCGACGCTGACAACGCCATCCAGTGCGCACTGAACGCTGCTCCGATCTGGCAGGCCACCCCGCCCGCCGAGCGCGCCGCAATTCTCGAACGTGCCGCCGATTTGATGGAAAGCGAGATTCAACCGCTGATGGGCCTATTGGCTCGTGAAGCCGGCAAGACCTTCGCCAACGCCATTGCCGAAGTGCGTGAAGCCGTGGACTTCCTGCGTTACTACGCGGTGCAGGCACGCAACGATTTCACCAACGACGCCCACCGCCCATTGGGTCCGGTGGTGTGCATCAGCCCGTGGAACTTCCCGCTGGCCATTTTCAGCGGTCAAGTCGCCGCCGCACTGGCCGCCGGCAACCCGGTCCTGGCCAAGCCTGCGGAACAAACGCCGCTGGTGGCCGCTCAAGCCGTACGCATACTGCTCGAAGCCGGGATTCCGGAAGGCGTGCTGCAACTGCTGCCGGGCCGTGGCGAAACCGTCGGTGCCCGTCTGGTCGGCGACGACCGGGTCAAAGGCGTGATGTTCACGGGTTCTACCGAAGTTGCGCGCTTGCTGCAACGCAACGTCGCCGGTCGCCTGGATGCCCAGGGCCGTCCGATTCCGCTGATCGCCGAAACCGGTGGCCAGAACGCGATGATCGTCGACTCTTCGGCACTGACCGAACAAGTGGTCATTGACGTGGTGTCCTCGGCGTTCGACAGTGCCGGCCAACGCTGCTCGGCCCTGCGCGTACTGTGTTTGCAGGAAGATTCCGCCGACCGCGTGATCGAAATGCTCAAGGGCGCCATGGCTGAATGCCGCCTCGGCAACCCTGAGCGCCTGTCCGTGGACATTGGCCCGGTGATCGATGCCGAAGCGAAAGCAGGCATCGAGAAACACATCCAGGCCATGCGTGACAAAGGTCGCAACGTCTATCAGGTCGCCATCGCCGACATGGAAGAATGCAAACGCGGCACGTTCGTCATGCCAACCCTGATCGAGCTGGAAAGCTTCGACGAGTTGCAGCGGGAGATCTTCGGCCCGGTGCTACACGTGGTGCGCTACAAGCGCAAAGACATCGATCAACTGATCGGGCAGATCAACGCTTCCGGCTACGGCCTGACACTGGGCGTGCACACGCGTATCGACGAGACCATCGCCAAGGTGATCGACAACGTCAACGCCGGTAACGTCTACGTCAACCGCAACATCGTCGGTGCCGTGGTCGGTGTGCAACCGTTCGGTGGCGAAGGCCTGTCGGGTACTGGTCCGAAAGCCGGTGGTCCGTTGTACCTGTACCGCTTGCTGTCGACGCGTCCTACCGACGCAATCGAACAATCCTTCGCTCGCGGCGATACCCTGAGCGCGCCGGATGTGCGTCTGCGTGACGCCATGAGCAAACCGCTGACCGCCCTGAAAACCTGGGCCGACAGCCACAAGCTGACCGAACTGAGCGCGTTGTGCACGCAGTTCGCCACACAATCGCAAAGCGGTATCACCCGTACGCTGAACGGCCCGACAGGCGAGCGCAACAGCTACGCAATCCTGCCGCGTGAACACGTGCTGTGCCTGGCGGAAGTCGAAAGCGATCTGTTGAGTCAACTGGCTGCAGTACTGGCCGTAGGTGGCTCGGCGGTGTGGCCGGAAGGTGAACTGAGCAAAGCGTTGTTGGCTCGTCTGCCGAAAGACGTGCAAGCGCGCATCAAGCTGGTCGCCGACTGGAACAAGGACGAAGTGGTGTTCGATGCAGTTCTGCATCACGGCCACTCCGACCAGTTGCGTGCGGTCTGCCAGCAAGTGGCCAAGCGTGCCGGCGCGATCATTGGGGTTCAGGGCCTGTCGCAGGGCGAAACCAACATTGCGCTGGAACGCCTGGTGATCGAGCGTGCGCTGAGCGTCAACACCGCTGCAGCGGGTGGTAATGCCAGCTTGATGACTATCGGTTAAACCGCAATACGACCGGGTGCCTGCAATGGGCGCCCGGTTGATCTTTTGCCCCTCCATCACCCGCATCAATCATCCTGTTCAGCCCACCCTCCCCGCACCTAGACTCGGTCCATTCCAATATAGGTAGGCCGCCATGTCCGAGACGTTGCTCAGTTCCCGCAATCTGGCTTTCGAGCTGTATGAAGTCCTTGATGCCGAGGGCCTGACCCTGCGCGAGCGTTTCGCCGAGCACAATCGCGAGACGTTCGACGCCGCCATTGGTACGGCGCGCAGCCTTGCCGAGAAGTTCTTTGCCCCGCACAACCGCAAGGGTGACGAGCACGAACCGCGCTACGAAGACGGCAAGGCGATCCTGATTCCGGAAGTGAAACCTGCGGTGGATGCATTCCTCGAAGCCGGCTTTCTCAACGCCGCACGCAGTTTCGAGGCCGGCGGCATGCAGTTGCCGACGCTGCTGTCGCAAGCTTGCTTCGCGCACTTCCAGTCCGCCAACGCCGCGACGACCTCCTACCCGTTCCTGACCATGGGCGCGGCCAACCTGATTGAAAGCTTCGGCACCGATGAGCAGAAACGGCGCTTCCTGCAACCGATGATCGACGGCCGCTTCTTCGGCACCATGGCCCTGACCGAACCTCACGCCGGCTCCTCGCTGTCGGACATCCGCACTCGCGCCGAACCGGCCGCCGATGGCACATACCGACTCAAGGGCAACAAGATATTCATCTCCGGCGGCGACCACCCGCTGTCGGAAAACATCGTGCACATGGTGCTGGCCAAACTGCCGGATGCACCGGCCGGGGTGAAAGGCATTTCGCTGTTTATCGTGCCTAAATTCCTGGTCAACGATGACGGCAGCCTGGGCAAGCGCAACGACGTGCTGCTGGCCGGGCTGTTTCACAAGATGGGCTGGCGCGGCACCACCTCCACCGCGCTGAATTTCGGCGATAACGGCGAGTGTGTCGGCTACCTGGTGGGCAAGCCGCACCAAGGTCTGAGCTGCATGTTCCAGATGATGAACGAAGCGCGAATCGGCGTCGGCATGGGCGCGGTGATGCTCGGTTACGCCGGTTACCTGTACTCGCTGGAATATGCCCGCGAACGCCCGCAAGGTCGCCTGCCGGACAGCAAGGACCCGAACACTGCGCCGGTCTCGATCATTCAGCACGCCGACGTCAAACGCATGCTGCTGACCCAAAAGGCTTACGTCGAAGGCGCCTTCGACCTCTGTTTGTATGCCGCGCGACTGTTCGACGACACCACCACGCTGGAGACCGAAGCCGAGCGTAAACAGGCCCATGAATTGCTCGACCTGCTGACGCCGATCGTCAAATCCTGGCCATCGGAGTTCTGCCTGAAGGCCAACGAACTGGCGATCCAGATCCTCGGTGGCCACGGCTACACCCGCGAATACCCGGTGGAACAGTACTACCGCGACAACCGCCTGAACCCGATTCATGAAGGGACTCACGGCATTCAGTCGCTGGACCTGCTGGGTCGCAAACTGGCGCAAAACGGCGGCGCCGGGCTCAAGCAATTGATCCGACTGATCGCCAATACCGCCAAACGCGCCCATGCGTACGAATCATTAACGCCACTGCGTGAGCCGCTGGAAAAACTGGTGGCACGCCTGCAAACCGTGACCATCGGCCTGCTGACGGATCTGGGCCAAGGCAAGGTCAACAGCAGTCTGGCGAACTCGGCGCTGTATCTGAAAGTTTTTGGCCACACGGTGATCGGCTGGCGCTGGCTGGAACAGGCGATCTGCGCAGAAGAAGGGTTGGCCAAGGGCAATGCGGCGGATGTCGGCTTCTATAAAGGCAAGCTGCAAGCGGCGCGGTATTTCCTGACGTGGGAAGCGCCGGCTTGCCATCATGAACTGGCGATTCTTGAGGCGCGGGATGATGTTTGCCTGAACATGCAGGAAGAGTGGTTCTGATCCCTGACAGTAACTGAGCGGGTAGCCAACGTCGTATGTCAGTACGTGCACACCTGTCATATATGACAGGTGTGCACGTTAAGGATGCAGGATAAGGTATTTTCGCGGGACATCCAGTTTGCCCGGCAAGTATGGACTCAAGGTCCACCTCTTACCTCTAAACGAGCGAATCACCATGAACAACCAAACTTTCGAAGAGCGATCCATAAAGCTTTCAGGACTTATAACAAAGGATTACTGCATCCTCGCATCGATCTCAAATACGCCGTTGCGAAACGGAACTGTCTGGACGAATGAAAACTCAACTCTTTCCACAGTGATCACCAAAAACCATAACCGGATTTCTGATGAAGAAACGCAGATAAGCATTACATCGACTCCCGACAATGCTGAATCCAGTGTAAAAACATCAGCGACGGCGATGTTCGAAGTCACTTCGGCGGACGACCACTATCTAAGCACCCATCGTGTCACTTACAAAGAGTTTACGTACATCGGGCCCAATCAATGGAATGCAACGGTTTATGGCACCCCATTACGCAAGGAAACGCCAGAAATAAAAATAGACCCTTATGTAAAGCTCACTGACAATCAATTTTTCTTGTCGGCCAGGGTCAACGATGCCGTGAAGGATCAAGGTAACGTACGAATCACTGAAAAGAGACACATAAAGGCAGACAACAACACTTACATCAATGAAATTATAACTCCGACCAAACGTTATAGTAACAATGTATCGATCACACAAGACGACATGTTCAGAACGCTGGCTGCAGACGATATCTACATTGATGAACAAGCAGCAGAATGGCGAGTTAAGGTAAAGTGGGTTTTTTACTTGCTGACAATGAGCGGGGTCGATTTTTATGGGCGGGAGATCTTGTTGATAAAGGTGTAGTTGCGGTCTTGCAGACGCGCTCTTATCGGCGCGTCTGCAAGACCGAAACGATCAGGTTCAACTCAACCGAAACCCACCCATCTGCCGCGCCAAATCATCCGCCAACCGCTGCAACGTCTGGCAATCCTCCCGACACGCCCTCACCTCACCCGCCGTAGCCCGCGCCAGATCGGAAATCCCCTGCACGTTGCGGTTGATCTCTTCAGTCACCGCCGACTGTTCTTCGGTGGCCGTCGCCACTTGATGGTTCATGTCGCTGATGCGCTCGACCTGCCCGGTAATCGCCGTCAACGACGCCCCGGTGCGCTGGCTCGACTCCACGCCGGTTCCGGTCGCCGCTTGCCCTGAGTGCATCGACGACACGGCATTCTCCGCACCCTGCTTGAGGCTGCCGATCATCTGCTGGATTTCATCGGTGGACGATTGCGTACGGCGTGCCAGTGTCCGCACTTCATCCGCCACCACTGCAAAGCCGCGGCCCATGTCTCCGGCCCGCGCGGCTTCAATGGCTGCGTTCAATGCGAGCAAATTGGTCTGCTCGGAGATCCCGCGAATCACCGCCAGCACCTGATCAATGGACGCAACCTGCGTCGCCAGCTCGCCGACAGCACTGGCCGCAATACCGATTTCATCGGACATGCTTTCGATATGCCGAATGGAACCGCCGACCACTTCACGCGCCTGCAAGGCTTCATCGCGGGCGGTTTGTGAGGCGACCGCCGCGTTGCCGGCGTTCTGTGCAATTTCCTGCACGGTGAGGCCCATCTCGTGCACGGCAGTGGCGACCATGTCGGTCATTTCCTGCTGCCGACCGGAACGCTCGGCAGTGTTCTCCACCACTCGCGCAACCTGCCCGACAGCCGTGCGCAAACGCTCGCTGGTGGCCAGCACTTCGCCGATCATGTTGCGTTGATTTTCAAGGAACCGGTTGAAGCCGCGAGCCAGATCACCCAGCTCATCGGCACGACTGGAATCTAACCTGTGGGTCAAATCGCCACCACCGCTACCAATCGCTACCAGTGCCGCTGTTACCTGCCGGATCGGCCGCACCAGGCCACGAGCCAGCAACACCACCAATAACAGGCACACCAGTGCAACGCCCAGACCGATGGCACTGGTCAGCCACATCGCCTGTCGGGCCTCGGCGTAAATTTGCGATTGCGGCACTTCGGCCACCAGCGTCCAGCCCAGATCGCGTAATGGCAGGCTCAGGGCCAGGTAGTCCTCACCATCGCGCACAAAGCCGCTGCTGGTCGGGCCTTGATGGCCCATCACCGCTTGCGCAGCCGAGTCGCCGATCTGTTCGGCCAACTGGCGTTTGTTGCTGAGTCCGGCCTCGGGATGGACCTGGATCAACCCGTCGGAACGCACCAGATAGACCTTCCCGCGCTCGCCGAAGCTGAAGTTGTGAATCAGCTCCGAGAGTTCCTTCATGCTCAGGCCCAGCCCGGCAACACCCACGACTTTGCCGCCCTGCGAGACCTTGAGGTCAATGAACAAGGCCAATTCGCCGGTCGCCGTGTCTTTGTCGATATTAAGGGTGCGCGGCTGGTTGCCGTCGAGGAAGGCGTAGAACCAGGCGTCTGCGGGATTGGATCGACTGAGGGTCCGATCAAGCCCTTTTTCGGTGAAGTAGTGGCCCGACGCAGTGCCTGCGATCAGCGCGGTAAAGGCTTTATGCTCGGCGCGGATATCTTCCAGGTAGCTGACGAAGCCGCTGGCCCGGTCGGCGTTTTCTCCTTCGGCCAACCACTCGCGCACCATGCTGTTGCTGGCGATGTCCTTGGCCGCGGTGAGCGGCTGGACCAGAATCCGCTCGATGTCGTTGCGCATCGCTTCGATGCTCGACGGCAGCGCTTGCTCGACCAGATAGCGCTGGGCAAGGCGGTTGACCACCAGGGTATAAATGCCGACCACGATCAGAATACTGACCAGCAGGGCGGTGCCCATACTCAGGATCAACTGCCATTGAATACTGCGTCGCCAGAACTGCATGAAGCACCCCCAAAGAGTAAGAGGCAAAACTACTGCAACAGCTGTGCCGATTGTATACAACTCAATCGACAATCTACTCTTTGGTTGTGCGCAAGCTGATCAAGCCTGATTGATCGTCTTCGAAATCACTTCAACCGTGGCGCTGACTTGCTCTTGGTAACGGTCGAGTTCCCGCTGATGACGTTTCTGCATTTCGAGTTGCTGCGAGCACAGGTTCATTGCCGTCAGCACCAGCAGTTTGTCCCCGATCAGGGTCGGGTATTTCTTTTTGGTCTCGGCCAGCACCGCTTTCAACATTAATGCGGCGTCCAGCAGGGTCTGCTCTTCCCCGGCCGGCGCCTTGATCGAATAGTCTTCCCCAAGAATCGAGACGACTTTTATCCCGTCGGCACCATGTCTCATGCGTTCACAGGACCTGCGCTCACGCGCTCAACCAGCGCCTGAATGCGCGCGACGGTGGCGCCCTGCTTTTCTTCCTGTTCCATCAGGCTCAGTTGCAGGCTTTCGTTTTCATCCTTGGCCTGGGCCAGTTCTGCGCTCAGGGTTGCGTTCGTGCCGAGCAGCTCCTGGTTCTGTTGCACCAGATCGCTGACCAGTTGTTCCAATTGGCTTAGGGATGCTTCCAACATTTTGATTTTCCGAGCATTTTCAAAGGGCGCGTACGATAAAGAAAAGTCACCACTGGCGCCAGGGTTATTCAGGCGTAAAGCCTTGATTTGCCTGGCGGCAACCTTGCTTGCGAGTTTTAAAGACTGCGATTGTCCGCTCTGGTTCCTGACAGCTCGTCAGTGCGACCAATCTGCGGCAAAAGCGCACAGCGGCTCAAGACTTTAGTCGTATGACCGATAAGTCATACATACCTCGTCTCAGACTCGTGCCAATGCGCGCTTTACGGTGAACACCATGTCCCTTCGCAATATGAATATCGCCCCCAGGGCGTTCGCAGGTTTCACCCTGATTGGCGCACTGATGTTGATTCTGGGTGTGTTCGCCTTGAACCAGATGAGCAAGATTCGCGCTGCCGGCGAAGACATCGTTCAGAACAGCGTGCCGAGCATCAAGGCCCTGGACGAGTTCACTCAACTCGGCCTGCGCCAGCGCACTCTGGCCTATCGCCTGCTGGTCAACCGCGAACCGGATATCCAGCAAAAAACCATGGAGTTGCTCGACACCCGCAGCCAGCAGATCCGTGCGGCGCAGACCGCCTATGAAAAACTGATCAGCAGCCCTCTGGAACGCACGACCTACGACCAGTACGTGCAATTGATGGGTCAGTACCGCCAGATTGAGGACCGGATGAAGACGCTGTCGCGTAATAACCAACTCGACGAACTGCGCACGCTTCTGAATACCGAATTGCTGACCAACTCCGATGCGATTAACACCACTCTGAACCGCCTGGTGGAGATCAACAACGATCAAGCCGCCGACTTCAACCAGAAAGCCGCCGACCAATATTCCTCCGCCTTCAATCTGGTAGTGACCCTGCTGGTGATCGCCACGGGTTTGACCCTGCTGTTTGCCTGGCTGCTGACCAACAGCATCACGCAGCCCATCGCCAAGGCACTGAGCGCGGCTGAAGAAATCGCCGAGGGCAATCTGACCCGACCGATCATCGTCGACGGTAGCGACGAAGCTGGCCGCTTGTTGCAGGCCATGTTGAAGATGCAGGAAAAACTGCGCGACACCCTGCAGCGGATCTCGGGTTCGGCGACTCAGCTGGCCTCCGCCGCCGAAGAGCTGAACAGCGTCACCGACGAAAGCGCCCGCGGCCTGACTCAGCAGAACAACGAAATCGAGCAAGCCGCAACGGCCGTCAACGAAATGACCAGCGCCGTGGAAGAAGTTGCGCGCAACGCAGTGAGCACCTCCGAAGCCTCGAAAAACGCCACCACTTCTGCCGGTGACGGCCGTGACCTGGTGCAGGAAACCGTCAGTGCCATCGAACGCATGAGCGCCGATGTACAGAGCACTGCCACGCTGATCGGCGATCTGGCCAACGAGTCGCGTGACATCGGCAAGGTGCTGGACGTGATTCGCGGCCTGGCTGACCAGACCAACCTGCTGGCGCTGAACGCCGCCATCGAGGCTGCGCGCGCCGGTGAAGCCGGTCGCGGTTTTGCGGTGGTGGCCGACGAAGTTCGCGCCCTGGCGCATCGCACGCAGCAATCGACCAGCGAAATCGAACGCATGATCGGCAGCATCCAGAGCGGTACCGAACACGCCGTTGATTCGATGCGCAACAGCACCGAACGCGCCGAATCGACCCTGAACATCGCCCGTGGTGCAGGACTGTCGCTGGACACCATCAACAGCGCCATCGTCGAAATCAACGAGCGCAACCTGGTGATCGCCAGCGCCGCCGAAGAGCAGGCCCAGGTGGCCCGCGAAGTCGACCGCAACCTGGTAAACATCCGCGACCTGTCGGTGCAGTCGGCCACTGGCGCCAACCAGACCAGCGCCGCCAGCAACGAGCTGTCGCGCCTGGCGCTGGACCTGAACAATATGGTTGGGCGGTTTAGCCTTTAACGGTCACTGAATACCCTGTGGCGAGGGAGCTTGCTCCCGCTGGGGTGCGCAGCAGCCGTAAAATTGCTGATGAGTTTTTTCTGGAAGACCGCAGCGTCTGTTTTCGGGCCGCTGCGCGCCCCAGCGGGAGCAAGCTCCCTCGCCACAATGATCGCGCCCGACCCAAGGGGCTGTGGTTGAGCGCCGTCAAAAGCTTTTTGACAGCATCACATTTCAACAGGTTAGAATCGCTGGCACGCAGACTGCATGGTCAGTTTGCGCCCGCCTTTAGCTTTCTGGAGTACTGCCATTGAATGCGACGACCATCAACAGCCTGTTCTTGATCGGCGCGTTGCTGGTAGGTGCGAGCATTCTGGTGAGCTCACTTTCGTCCCGCCTCGGGATCCCGATTCTGGTAATCATCCTGGCCGTGGGCATGGCTGCCGGCGTCGACGGCGGCGGCATCATCTTCGATAACTACCCCACCGCTTATCTGGTCGGCAACCTCGCGCTGGCCGTGATCCTGCTCGACGGCGGGTTGCGCACCCGGGTCGCGAGTTTCCGCGTGGCATTGTGGCCGGCGTTGTCGCTGGCCACCGTCGGGGTGCTGATCACCACCGTGCTGACCGGCATGGCCGCCGCCTGGTTGTTCAACCTGAACCTGATCCAGGGCCTGCTGATCGGTGCCATTGTCGGCTCCACCGACGCCGCGGCGGTGTTCTCGCTGCTGGGTGGCAAAGGCCTGAACGAGCGGGTGACCGCCAGCCTGGAAATCGAATCCGGCAGCAACGACCCGATGGCGGTGTTTCTCACCGTGACCCTGATCGACATGCTCGCCAGCGGCCAGACAGGTCTGCACTGGAGCCTGCTCGGGCACCTGGTCCGCGAGTTCGGTATCGGCGCGATCATCGGTCTGAGCGGTGGCTGGCTGATGCTGCAAATGGTCAATCGAATCCACCTGGCTGCCGGCTTGTACCCGATTCTGGTGATCGCTGGCGGTCTGGTGGTGTTCGCCCTGACCAACGCCTTGCACGGCAGTGGCTTTCTTGCGGTGTACCTGTGCGGCCTGGTGATCGGCAACCGTCCGGTGCGCAGCCGCCACGGCATTCTGCACATGCTCGACGGCATGGCCTGGCTGGCACAAATTGGTATGTTCCTGGTGCTGGGGTTGCTGGTGACACCTCACGACTTGTTGCCCATCGCCCTGCCCGCCCTCGGCCTGGCGCTGTGGATGATTCTGTTTGCGCGTCCGCTGTCGGTGCTGGTCGGCCTGCTGCCGTTCAAGGCTTTCCATGGGCGCGAAAAGGCCTTTATCTCCTGGGTTGGCCTGCGCGGTGCGGTACCGATCATTCTGGCGGTGTTCCCGTTGATGGCCGGGCTGCCGAATGCCCAGCTGTATTTCAACCTCGCGTTCTTCATCGTGCTGGTTTCGCTGCTGGTGCAGGGCACCAGCCTGCCGTGGGTCGCCAAGCTGCTGAAGGTGACTGTCCCGCCAGAACCCGCGCCAATCTCCCGGGCTGCTCTCGAAGTGCATGTCACCAGCGAGTGGGAGTTGTTCGTTTATCGCCTTGGCGCGGAGAAATGGTGCATCGGCGCCGCGCTTCGCGAGCTGAAAATGCCCGAAGGCACGCGTATCGCGGCGCTGTTTCGTGGCCAGCAACTGCTCCATCCGTCGGGTAGTACGGTACTCGAAGTCGGCGATTTGCTCTGCGTAATCGGCCATGAACACAACCTGCCGGCACTCGGAAAACTCTTCAGCCAGGCCCCCCAACGAGGTCTCGATTTGCGCTTCTTCGGCGACTTCGTTCTGGAAGGCGACGCCCAGCTGGGCGCGGTTTCAGCGCTGTACGGGCTGCAACTCGAAGGGGTCGATCCGGACATGCCGCTGGGTCGTTTCATCACCCAGAAAGTCGGCGGTGCCCCGGTGGTCGGCGACCAGGTGGAATGGAATAACACCATTTGGACTGTCGCAGTCATGGATGGGAACAAGATCGCCAAAGTGGGCGTCAGATTTCCCGAAGGAAGTCGCCCGGGCCCCGGATTGTTCCTCTAAACTCCTTTTTTCGTTACGTTTTCGATCGGTCTCTATGCCAACTTTGCGCACATTTTTAGCTATTGCCCTGCTAGGGCTGAGTCTCTCCGTCGGCACCCTGCAAGCGGCCGAACCACCGTCCGCCGAGTCTGTCCAGAAGAGCCTGGACAAGATCGCCGAGCGCAAGCTGCCCGAGGCCGATCAAAAAGCCCTGCAACTGGTGCTGCAACAGACGCTGACCCAGTTGTCCAATCGCGACGATTATGAAAAGCGTCTGGACAACCTCAAGCAGCAACTGAGCACGGCCCCCAAGCAGAACATCGAAAACCAGCGTGAGCTGGAGCGCCTCAAGGCCAGCAAAGCCGTACCGGTCGAGCAACGTTACGCCAACCTGTCGGTGCCACAACTCGAGCAGATGCTGACTGAACGCAGCACCCAGCAAAGCGATCTGCAAAAAGCCCTGGCCGATGCCAACAGCCTGATCATCACCGCCCAGACCCGCCCCGAGCGCGCCCAGGCCGAGATCAGCACCAGCCAGACACGCATCCTGCAAATCAACAGCATCCTCAAGCTGGGCAGAGACAACGGCAAAGCCCTGACGAATGAACAACGCGACACCCTCAACGCCGAGCTGGCAGCGTTGAATGCGCTAATCCCGCTGCGTCGTCAGGAACTGGCTGGCAACAGTCAACTGCAGGACCTGGGCAGCAGCCAACATGACTTGCTGCTGGAAAAAACCGCACGGATGGAGCGGGAGATCCAGGACCTGCAAACCCTGATCAACCAAAAGCGCCTGGCCCAGTCTCAACAGACGGTGACCCAACAATCGATCGAAGCGCAAAAGGCTGGCGGCAGCAATCTGCTGGCCACCGAAAGCGCCGCCAATCTCAAGCTCTCCGACTACCTGCTCAAAAGCACCGACCGTCTCAACGAACTGACCCAGCAGAACCTGCAGACCAAGCAACAACTCGACAGCGTGACCCAAAGCGACGCCGCGCTGGACGAGCAGATCAGCGTGCTCAAGGGCAGTCTGTTGCTGTCCAAGATCCTCTACAAACAAAAGCAGGCCTTGCCCCGCCTCAAGCTTGATCGGGACCTGGCCAATGACATCGCCGACATTCGCCTGTACCAGTTCGAGGTCAATCAACAACGCGAACTGATCAGCACGCCCGGCGCCTATGTGGATAACTTGCTGGCGAGCCAGCCACCCGATCAGGTCACCCCGCAACTGCGCAAGAACCTGTTGGACCTGGCTGTCACCCGCGCCGACCTGCTGGAGCGCCTGAGCCGCGAACTGAGTGCGCTGCTCAACGAATCCATCACCCTGCAACTGAACCAGAAACAGTTGCTCACTACCGCTCAGAACCTGCGCGCGACCCTCGACGAACAGATGTTCTGGATTCCCAGCAACAAGCCGCTGGATTTCGAATGGATGCGCGGCGTGCCGGACCGCCTGGAGAAACAGGTCGTCACTCTGCCGTGGGCTTCGAGCCTGAGCGAGCTGGCCGACGGCCTGACCCAGCGACCACTGCTGTTTCTGCCGCTGGTGCTGCTGATCGGCTTCCTGGTCTGGCGGCGCAAGTACCTCTATGCGCGACTGAACAAGGTGCACCAGGACATCGGTCACTTCAAACGTGACAGTCAATGGCACACACCACAGGCGATCCTGATCAACGTGCTGCTGGCAATGCCGGTGTCACTGGCCCTGGCGCTGTGCGGTTTCGCCTTGCAGATCGACGCCCGCGGGCAAAACGCCAACCTCGGCGCCGCCCTGTTGCAAATTGCCCAGGCGTGGCTGCTGTTCTATACCGCGTACCGGATACTTGCGCCGGGTGGCGTGGCAGAACTGCACTTTCGCTGGGAAAGACCGCAGGTGGAATTCCTCCGCGGCTGGATCCGTCGTCTTGGCCTGGTCGTACTGGCGCTGGTCGCCGTGGTGGCGGTGGCCGAATTACAACCGGCGGCCCTGACGGACGACGTAATCGGCATCGCCGTGGTGCTGACCTGCTACGCCTTGATGGCCTGGCTGCTCAGCCGCCTGCTGATCAACAGTCCGACCCATAACAGCGCCTCCCTGTTTCGCAAAGCTGTCGGCGTTCTATTCACTGTGCTGCCGATCGCCTTGTTTATCGCCGTGTGCTTTGGCTACTTCTACACCGCACTGAAACTCAGCGACCGGTTGATCAACACCCTGTACCTGCTGATGTTCTGGCTGATCATCGAAGCCACCTTTGTGCGCGGTCTGGCCGTCGCGGCGCGGCGCCTGGCCTACCAGCGCGCCCTGACCAAACGCCAGGCCGCCAAAGAAGCCGGCGACGGTGAAGCGGTCGTCGAAGAACCGACACTGGACATCGAGAAAGTCAACGAACAGTCCCTGCGCCTGATCCGCCTGGCCTTGCTCGGCGGCTTCATCGCTGCATTGTATTGGGTCTGGAAAGACCTGATCTCGGTGTTCTCATACCTCGACAACATCACGTTGTACGAATACACCAGCGGCGTCGGCGCCAACATGAGCATGGTGCCGATCAGCATCGGCGACATGCTTGGGGCGTTGATCATCATCGGTATTACCGTAGCCCTCGCGCGAAACCTGCCGGGGTTGCTCGAGGTGCTGGTGCTGTCCAAGCTCGATCTGGCCCAGGGCAGTGCCTACGCCACGACCACCCTGCTGACCTATGTGATTGCCGGTGTGGGTTTCGTTTCCACCCTGTCGACCCTCGGCGTGAGCTGGGACAAACTGCAATGGCTGGTGGCCGCACTCTCGGTCGGCCTGGGTTTCGGTATGCAGGAGATTTTCGCCAACTTCATCTCCGGGATCATGATCCTGTTCGAACGCCCGGTGCGGATCGGCGACACGATCACCATCGGCAACCTGTCAGGCACGGTGAGCAAAATTCGCATCCGCGCCACCACCATCACCGACTTCGACCGCAAGGACATCATTGTCCCGAACAAGACGTTCATCACCGGGCAACTGATCAACTGGTCGCTGACCGACACCGTGACCCGGGTCACCCTCAAGCTGGGCGTCGGCTACGATTCGGATCTGGAGCTGGTACGTACCCTGCTGCTCAGAGCGGCCATGGAAAACCCGCGCGTGCTGAAGGACCCTGCGCCCTCGGTGTACTTCCTGAACTTTGGTGAAAGCACCCTGGATCACGAGCTGCGTATTCACGTGCGCGACCTCGGCGACCGTAACCCGGCACTCGATGAAATCAACCGGTTCATCAACAGCGAGTTCAAGAAGCACGACATCAACATCGCTTTCCGTCAGGTAGATATCCACCTGAAAAACCTGACAGGCCAGGAACAGCTGTTGCTGACCAGCGATGCAGTCAAACCCGCCAAGGCTCCAAATACAGGCAAGACCCCACCCGAGCCGCCATCGGTACAACTCGACTGACTGGACGCCACGCGCCATTCCCCAGCAGAATGCTCGGACATTCTGCTGGAGATGGCCGTTGAAAGCCCTCGACGAACTGACCTTCGACAACCGCTTCGCCCGCCTGGGCGACGCGCTCTCAACTCATGTACTGCCTGAGCCCATCGGCGAACCACGACTGGTGGTTGCCAGCCCGGCGGCCATGGCCCTGCTCGACCTCGACCCGAGTGTTGCCGAAACGCCAGTGTTCGCCGAACTGTTCGGTGGTCACAAGCTGTGGGCAGAAGCCGAGCCGCGGGCGATGGTCTATTCCGGGCACCAGTTCGGTTCCTACAACCCACAATTGGGCGATGGTCGCGGGCTGCTGCTGGGCGAGGTCTACAACGAGGCCGGCGAACACTGGGACTTGCACCTCAAGGGTGCCGGGCAAACGCCGTACTCGCGCATGGGCGACGGCCGGGCGGTGCTGCGTTCATCGATTCGTGAGTTCCTGGCGTCTGAAGCGTTGCACGCACTGGGCATCCCGACCACCCGCGCACTGTGCGTCATTGGTTCGAACACCCCGGTCTGGCGCGAGAAACAGGAACGCGCGGCCATGGTCCTGCGCCTGGCAGCGAGCCATGTGCGCTTCGGGCATTTCGAATATTTCTACTACACCAAACGGCCCGAACAGCAGAAAGCCCTCGGCGAACACGTGTTGGCGATGCATTTCCCCGAGTGCCTGGAACAGCCGGAACCGTACCTGGCGATGTTCCGCGAAGTCGTCGAGCGCAACGCCGAGCTGATCGCCAAATGGCAGGCCTATGGCTTCTGCCACGGGGTGATGAACACCGACAATATGTCGATCCTCGGCGTCACCTTCGACTTCGGTCCGTTTGCCTTCCTCGACGATTTTGACGCCAACTTCATCTGTAACCATTCCGATGATCAGGGTCGCTACTCGTTCAGCAATCAAGTGCCGATCGGCCAATGGAACCTCAGCGCACTGGCCCAGGCCCTGACACCGTTCATCAGCGTCGAAGCCCTGCGCGAAACCCTCGGCCTGTACTTCCCGCTGTATCAGGCTCATTACCTGGACCTGATGCGCCGTCGCCTTGGCTTGACCACTGGCGAAGAAGGCGACCAGCAACTGGTCGAAAACCTGCTGCAACTGATGCAAAACAGCAGCGTCGACTACAGCCTGTTTTTCCGCCGTCTGGGCGATCAAGCCGCCGAGCTTGCCGTCGCCCGCTTGCGCGACGACTTCGTCGACATCAAGGGCTTCGATGCCTGGGCCGAGCGCTACTGCGCACGCGTCGCCCGCGACGGTAACAGCGATCAAGCACAGCGCCGCGCCCGCATGCACGCGGTCAATCCGCTCTACATCCTGCGCAATTACCTGGCGCAGAAAGCCATCGATGCGGCGGAGAGTGGCGACTATGCCGAGGTCCGCCGTCTGCACGCGGTACTGAGCAAACCGTTCGAGGAACAACCTGGGATGGAAAGTTATGCAGAGCGGCCGCCGGAGTGGGGCAAGCATTTGGAAATCAGTTGTTCGTCTTGAAACCCGTCAAGTACCGACCGGCCAGTTAAATGTTTACTCGAAAAATGAACAGGGACGTTCCATGCATTACCAACAGCATCTCAGCATCGGAGAACTGATCGGGCTTCTCAGACAACAGGAAAAAACCCTGCATTTCTGTGTCTATGGCACTCAGGATTCCAGCACCATCACCTTGCAAACCGTGTGCGTGATCGAAGCCTTTCCGCAAATCACCGACAACGACGAAGAAATCTATCCGGACTTTGTCATCCGCCAGGGTCTTGAGTTCTGGTTCAGTGACGACTTGCTCGAAGATGTGGTGATGAGTGCACTGCAGCACAAACCCTCGGTAACAGACGTCGAGTTGCTCAAGGCGATCAGGTATTACGCCGAGCACGATTGCTTCATGAGTTTTTACTGCCCCCCTCCTGCCACCCCGTAACAACACGCGACAAGGACGTTCCCGTGCAAGGATTGCTGTCTATCGGCATCATGCTGCTCCAAGTGCTGTCACTGGCGATTTTCATTGGCAGCATTTGGGCGTATCGCTTCAAATTCAAGTGGTTTCGTGGCTTACGCCAGTGGCGGGCTATGCATTGCTTACGGCATCAACATGTTACGGCGGATTCGCCAACGTCGGCCTCATGCCGAAGACGCTCAAACGCCCATTGCTGCAACGATGCCCCTTTCTAACCAAGACGAGGTATCGGAGTGATGAGCAATGGCGGCAAAAACGACTTCCTTGCACAAGAATCGGACTCGACTGAGCCCGCGCTCATGAGCTGGTCGATCAACGTTCAAACACGGCCGACCGGTGCATGGGATATCACGATGGCGTTGTTGGTGCTGTTCGGAGTCATCTCCCTGACATACGGCCTCTATGAAGAGCACTTCAGCGCACCCGGCGGTGAGGCAAAGTCCGTGCTGTTCAGCACTGGCTTTGGCGCGGCCTGGCTGTTCATCACCGGTTACCTGTGGACCATGGTGGTTCACCGCAAAATCACCTATCACTACAGCATCCACACCGGTAATGGTTGGTGCCTGCAGCATTTGGCCGTCCCGAACCATGCAGGCCGGATCCTTGAACTGCTGCAGATCGGCGTCCCTCTACTGAGTTTTGTTCTGATACTCGACAACCCGCCACTGACCTGGTTGCTCGCACTGCCCGTCGCAGTGACCCTGATAGGTCCACGCTCTTGGTTGGGATTGGACCTCAACACGCGCTCGAAAATCTCGGCACCCTGGAGCACCTGTCAACGCGTGCTAATCGACCGCCAAAATAACCGGGTTATCGCCTATCAGGCTGACCGCAATGACATGTTCGAGGTTTATCTGCCAGAACACCTGCTGGAGAGCTACCTGAAGACACTGAGTTCGTTACTGCCAAGCAATGCCCTGTTCGAGCAGGCTCACTAACTCCGCGCGCGATCCTGACAGCGCCACTGGCGAAGAAGACGACCAGCAACTGGTCGAAAACCTGCTGCAACTGATGCAAAACAGCAGCGTCGACTACAGCCCGTTTTACCGCCGTTTGGGCGATCAAGCCGCCGAACTTGCCGTCACCCGCTTGCGCGACGACTTCGTCGACATCAAGGGTTTCGATGCCTGGGCCGAGCGCCCGCCTGAGTGGGGCAAGCATCTGGAGATCAGCTGTTCGTCTTGAGGGCGGTCAGATAAAGGTTTCTATCGCCGTTCTGAAGCCGGCACTACAGGCAGTCACATGGCCATGATGCGCAAGAACTTGCGCAGCATGCCTGTGGATAACCAGCTTTTGATCAGGCTCGCAGCATCGCCTGTATGGCTTTCAAGGCACTGCGCAAGTTCTTGCGCTGTGGTGCGCAAGAACTTGCGCACTTTTCTTGAAAATTTATCGATATCAGCTTTAGACAAACTATAGCTTATTGATTTTTATAGATTAAATTTATGTGGCATGAAGCTTGATCACTATCAGGTGTGCATCGGGCGATTTTCCTCTCCCGGATACCTTCGATTGATCAGGCAAGGAAAGCATTCATGCCAACACCCGCATATCTGTCCCTATCAGGCGCCACGCAAGGATTCATCACTGAGGGCAACCTCACTCGAGACTCGGTAGGGAATGTCTATCAGGACGCCCATCAAGATCAGATTCTGGTTCAAGCATTCAGTCACCAGGTCATCATCCCTCGCGACCCGCAGTCCGGACAGCCAACCGGTCAACGCGTTCACAAACCCCTGATGATCACCAAAATCTTCGACAGGTCCTCACCACTGCTTTTCGCGGCCCTGACCAGCGGCGAGCAAATGACCGAATGCCACATCGAGTGGTACCGAACCTCAACTCTCGGCACTCAGGAACTCTACTTCACCACCACCCTCGAAGACGCCATCATCGTAGAGATCCAGTCGCACATGCCCAATTGCCAGGATCCTGGCAACGCGCACTTCACTCACCTGGAAGATGTGTACTTCAGCTACCGCAAAATCACATGGGAGCATGTCATCTCCAATACATCCGGTTCTGATGACTGGCGTGTTCCAATCGCAGGCTAAGGCTGCACCACCGATTCGTTGCAGCGGCCAGCGTTGCTAATGGCATCCAAAAACACAAGTGCGCAAGAAGTTGCGCACTCACCTTCTGAAAAACACCACCCCATCCTGCTCCAGGCCCAGCCGCACAAGGCCTGTAGCCAAGTGCGCAAGAAGTTGCGCAGCACTGCGCAACTTCTTGCGCACATTAGCGACTCTTCCTACAGAAAAACCGGACAAGCCCGACACTGACAACGCATATATCATTGATTTATATACGAAATGTACTACATGGCACGAAGCTTGATCTGTAAGGAGTACCCACCGGGCGATCTCGCCTCCCGGGCACCCTCATTTATTCAGCAAGGAGAGCATCCATGGCTACACCAGCGTATATGTCCATCACTGGCACCAAACAAGGCCTTATCACTGCCGGTGCATTCACCGCTGATTCGGTTGGCAACACCTACCAGGAAGGTCACGAAGACCAGGTCATGGTTCAGGGTTTCAACCACGAAGTGATCATCCCGCGTGACCCGCAGTCCGGCCAACCCACCGGCCAGCGCGTGCACAAGCCAGTGAAAATCACCAAGGTTTTCGACAAGTCCTCGCCACTGCTGCTGGCTGCGCTGACTTCCGGCGAGCGCCTGACCGAAATCACCATCCAGTGGTACCGCACTTCGGCTGCCGGCACCCAGGAACACTACTTCACCACCAAGCTTGAAGACGCGATCATCGTCGACATCAAAGACTACATGCACAACTGCCAAGACCCGGCGAACTCGCACTTCACTCACCTGGAAGACGTAGAGTTCACCTACCGCAAAATCACCTGGACCCACGAAGTCTCCGGTACTTCGGGTTCCGATGACTGGCGTTCCCCGGTCGCTGGCTAAGTCTGGCCGACCGTTACAAAACATCGGCCAGCGCTGCTGGTCGATGTTGTTTGTGCCACCCAAGAATTCTTGCCTTCGTTGATCGCCCACTCAGGGCTTGATGGATGCTGCAGCACTGCACGAGGAACATCGGATGTTCGCGCCGGCCAACCAGACTCACTTCGCCCTGACCGTAGAAGGTCTGGCGAACGATCTCCAGGTACTTGCCCTCACTGGTCGAGAAGCCATCAGTCAGCCATTTCAGTTCGACGTCGAACTGGTCAGCGAAAACCCGTCCCTGGACCTCGAAAGCCTGTTGCATAAACCGGCGTTTTTGCAGCTCTCGCAAAACGGCACGGGCATTCATGGGCAGATCTATCGCGTGGCCCAAGGCGATACCGGTAAACGCCTGACCCGCTACTCGGTGACCCTGCGCCCCCAGCTGTCTTACCTTGCGCACCGCATCAACCAACGCATCTTCCAGAACCTCAGCGTGCCGAAAATCATCGGCCAGGTCCTCGAAGAGCACGGCATCCAAAGCAATGCCTACGAATTCAAAGTCGGGGCGATTTATCCCGAGCGCGTGTATTGCGTTCAGTACGATGAATCGGACCTGCATTTCATCCAGCGCCTGTGCGAGGAAGAAGGTATCCACTACCACTTCCAGCACAGCACCACCGCCCACAAGCTGGTGTTCGGCGATGACCAGACGGTGTTCCCGAAACTCGCGCCCGTGGCCTACCAGCAAGACTCCGGCATGCTCGCCAACGACCCGGTGATCAAGCGCTTCGACCTGCGCCTGGAAACCCGCACCAGCCGTACCACGCGCCGCGACTACGACTTCGAAAAGCCGCGCATCACCCTCGAAAGCGAGTCCCGTGGCGACGCCAAACCGGACCTCGAAGACTACGACTATCCAGGCCGCTTTATCGACCGCGAACGTGGCAAGCACCTGGCCAAGCGAAACCTTGAACGGCACCGCAGCGACTACCAACTGGCCGAAGGCAAAAGCGATCAGCCGCTGCTGGTCAGCGGGCATTTCCTCGCCCTGAGTCAGCACCCCAAAGCCAAATGGAACGATCTCTGGCTGCTCACTGAAATCCTTCACGAAGGCAAGCAGCCACAGGTGCTCGAAGAGTCGGTGACCAGCGACACCACCGACCTCAAGGACGACTTCCACCAGGGCTACCGAAACCGCTTTCAGGCCACGCCGTGGGACGTGCCCAACCGTCCGCCGCTGATGCACCCGAAACCGCGCATCCTTGGCAGCCAGAGCGCGGTGGTCACCGGCCCCAAAGGTGAAGAAATCCACTGCGACCAGTACGGTCGGGTGAAAGTGCAATTTCACTGGGACCGCATCGGTGCGGCCGACGACAAGACCAGCTGCTGGCTGCGCGTCTCGTCCGCCTGGGCCGGCGCCCACTACGGCGGCATCGCCATCCCGCGGATCGGCATGGAAGTGCTGGTCACTTTCCTCGAAGGCGACCCCGACCAGCCGCTGATCAGCGGCTGCCTGTACCACAAGGAAAACGTCGTCCCCTACGACCTGCCAGCGAACAAAACCCGCAGTACTTTCAAGAGCCTCAGCTCACCCGGTGGCGGTGGCTACAACGAGCTGCGCATCGAAGACAAGAAAGGCCAGGAACAGATCTTCCTGCACGCCCAGCGCGACTGGGATGAAAACATCGAGCACGACCAGAAAATCCGCGTCGGCAACGAACGCCACGACACCGTCGAGGCCAACAGCTATAGCGAGTTCAAGGCCGAAGAACACCACACCGTCCACAAAGACCGCAAAGTCGAAACCCGCGCCAATGACCACCTGACCGTCGGCGTGAACCAGCACATCAAAATCGGCACCGGCCAGTTCATCGAAGCCGGTCAGGAAATCCACCTCAGCAGCGGCCTGAAAGTGGTGCTCGAAGCCGGCAGCGAACTGACCCTCAAGGGCGGCGGCAGCTTCATCAAGATCGACGCCGGCGGCGTGACCCTCAGCGGGCCGGCGATCAATATGAACAGCGGCGGCAGTCCGGGCAGTGGGACGGGAGCTGCGCCGATATTGCCGGGGCCGTTGAAGCAGGCGGATGCGGACAAGGCTGGGCAGTTGCTGGTGCCGGCGCAACGGCAGGCGCTGATGCGCGGCACCCCACGCTGTGAGATCTGTGAGCAAGCGGCCAAGGAGCCAGCGGCGAAGGAGAACGCTACGTGAACAATGTTTCCCAGGCCAATTTCTTGCTGATTGATGGTGTATTACGGCCCGACGCGATTACCCATCTCTACCAGCGCAGTGAACCGTTGGAGATTGAGCCGCTGTACATCGGAACGCGATGGCAAGAGCTGCATGACCTGGGTCCGATATTGGTATCGCTTCGAGGCTCATCCGACTTGATCAGCGAGACGCTCCAAAACGCTATTCAACCGGCAGACTCCAGCCTTTTGTACAGTCTCGCGCCGATGAATATCGTAGCGGGCCATTTGCGGCGCTTCATTGCTCCGCCGGATGTACTTGGCAGCAACGCTCTGCTGCGTTTTGCCGACCCATTGGTGGCACGTTATTGGTTAGGTAGCTATCAAGGTGCGCACTTGGATGCAATGCTTGGCCCGATAGAAGCCTGGCACGTGCCCGAAAACCAGCACTCCTGGGAGCTTGCGGGGTCATCCGAATGGCGAAGCATTTTTCGTGCAGCATCTCCCCCTGAGTGGGTTGATGCCTACGCTCAATTGGGAGAAATACAGCTGAGTGCGCTGGACCAGGCTGCCCGTTGGCGCTTCATGGAACGGCTAAACCAGAGTTTCGAGCGGCGCCATCCTCAGCTCCTGGCACAACTGGATACCAGTACCCGGACTCAGTGGTTCAATAAGCGGTTGGATGAAGCCGATGCCTGGGGGCTGTCGAGCGAACGCAGCCTCGCGATCTGGGTCGAATACACTTTGCGTTGGGGCGAAGGATTTACGCTACACCCCAACACCCCCTACCAGCACTGGTTGGCCCGTACACCCAAGGCGCTGAAGCTTTCACCCGAGTTGCGTATCCAGCAGATGGATGACGATTGCCTGGACGTCGAAATGATCAAGGAAGTGTGATGACTCAGCCCGCAACAGAAGCCCAACTGAAACAGGCTAGACGTAACCAAGAGTTTACCAACACCCCCATGGGGAAAGGCCAATGTCCACTGATGCAGGGGGAAGTGGCTATATTTCCGGTGCGTTATGCTTTGGACGAGTCCCCGATAAAAAAGGGCAGCAGCCAAGGGCCACATCCACTGCCAAAAAACTGGTCAAGCAAACCGCCAGAGCTGAAAACACGCAGTTATACCCTGCGCCAATTGCGCGACGGTTGGCTCTATGTGTGGAACAGTATCGACAAGACCTTTCATGAGTACCAGATAAAAGCCGAACAGTTCACTCGTCACAAATGGACCGACAGCCAGCTGAACAAGGACGTGCGCAACAACCCGGGCGAGACGCACCCGTACCTGCTCTATCCGCGACGTAGCCAATTGCGTATCGCTTACTCGCCTGTGCAATGGACCTGGCGCATGTGCGAGTTGATGCGCAACAGTGCCACCGAACAAACCCAATGGATGCGTAAGATTGATCTGCCAGCGTTTTGCGGCAGCGGGAAAGTCGCCCACGGTGACGCGATCACAGAGCTTGGTAAAAGTGTCGCGGATATTCTGGTTTCGGGCAAAAAAGCCTCGACCTTCACCAGCACCCTTTTGCCGACCAAAGCAACAGACACTGGCGCTCCGTTCAAGCCGGCCTTTGAAGAAGCCCTGGTACGCGGCAAAGTTCCAGCACAGGATACTGCCCTCTTCGTCGCTTTGGATGATCCACTGGCGATGGTCGATGACCTGAACATGAACCTGATCGGTCGGCTCATGGAACAAAGTCAATTCGAAGCCCTGCATCAACACAAACTGCAAAGTGCGTTTGCCGTGCAGAATTTGTGTGGGTTCGATGCCGATCCTTTTATTCCGCCCTCGATCAAAGACCCGATTCAGCGGCAAGCCTATACCGATGACCTGTACACACTTCTGAAAACCAATGATGAAGTCGAACGGGGCAAAGACCTGGTACCTGCCGATCAAGCTGGAATGGTGGAGATGGGAGCCACATCGACAGTCGCTGCCGCCGAAACCCCATTCAAGGCTAAATGGGGGCAACTGCCCGATCAAAACAAATGGAAAAAAGCCCTTGAAGAATGGAACGCCAAACGTTTTTGGCGCGAGGACGTGCGCTTTGACGAAGCACAGAAGTACCTGAGCCAGACCACCACCGAGGCACAACGGCTCCACGACCATTGTCAACGCAGCGAGCGTGATCTGATCACCTGGCTTGACCAACTCAGCCCCAGCGCTGAGGCGGTCTACCACGATACCTGCAATGAAGACCAAGCCAGTCAGCTTCTGGAGACCGCCCACGCTATTTACACGGCACTGGGCAATGGGGAGAACGGGCAAAAGTGGTTGTGCAAACAGGCCAGGCAACCGAGCACACTGTTCAGCTTGGCGCTGTTCAACTTCAACCCGGAAGTCGCCACTTTGATAAAGAAGGTGACGCACAACTTCAGCACTACCGGCAAGCTTGATGACCAGGGCAGTGAAGGCGACGGCAGCTCACCCGCGCTGGCTCCGACCTCCTCGGGTGATGCCACGAACATTGGCACCCGTACCGGTGAAATCAAAGCGGTCTTCGACCTGGAGGTCGTCCAGAACAGCAAGCTCTACAAGGCCATGAGCAGTGCCGCCAAGCAAGCCATGACCACCCTGGTCAAGGTCGCCAACAACCAGGCCAGGGACGCCTGGCATGGGCTGAGCACTCTGCTGTTACCGGCGATGAAACAACAAGCGGCGCTGACCCTCGCCGCGCCCCAGGTGTTGATTTCCACCGAAATTTCCAGCGCCACCCAACTGACCTTCAACCCGACCTACCAGCGCGACTACCAGGCCTGGCTGCTGGAGGTCGTAACCGTGAAGAATAAAATAACGGGTGACAAAGGAGTGTTGCGCCGTCCCGGTGCGGCTTACGATCAACGCTCAGCGCGCCTCTCTCTGCAATCCCATGAAGAGCATTTGAAAAACCTGCTCTTGAAACGTCCCAATCAGATCGTCGCCAAAGCGTCTGGCAGCACTCGTCTGCGTGTCGGCATACCGCAAATCAACAGTTGGCTCGCCGACCTGGGACAAACCGAGGTGATGGCGCAACTGAAAATTGCAGGCACCCAGGAGTATCTGACACGCACCAAAGCCTGGATGGGCCAGAACCTGGGCAATGCCCTGCCCGCCCTGGTGGTCGGTTTGAACCTGTGGAATGTCTATAGCAGTGCCAAACAAGCGCAAAACGACGGTAAGTTTTCTGCCGATGAATGGCGCACTGTGGGTGCTAACGCCGCCTACGCTGCCAATGCTATTGCGGCGCTGTGGGTCGGGCCGGCGTGGAGTCGTGCGGGAGAGATGTCTACGCAGCTAGGTAGGAGGACACTAACCCTTGCGCAAGCGGGATACACCGAATGGTCTGCTGCTATTACTTCGAGAAAGACTGGCGAATCAGCAATTGCTAACGAGTTTGCAGCGGCTTCGAAAGGCCTGATATTGCGCACTGTGACGTGGGCAGTATTGGGAGTCACTGCGACCGGGCTTGAGGCTTGGCAGATTTCCCAAGACGCCGGCGGCGCCACCAGTGAGGAAGAAAAAACGCTGCTGTGGATGAAGTTTGGTGTGGTTTTCGGGATGTCTTTTGTTGCCACGGCCCAACTAGTTGGCGCAGTCCTCGGCCGTTGGTTTAGCTTTGCCTGGGTGATGTCCACTCCGGTGACGATCATTGTGGCAGTCCTCGGAATCGCCTATTTGATGATCACCATGGCCGCCAACCGCTACAAGCGCGAGGGACTGCGTCTATGGCTGTACCGTTGCAGCTGGGGACGCGGGGCAACACCTGAATGGCTAGGTGATGAGGGCCATACAAAACAGATGCAGGCCCTGCTGGAGACCCTGCAACGACCGAGCGTCGTGGGCAGAGCCCTGCATTACGGCGGCGGTAGTACCCCGAGAAAATGCTTGGGCTTCTGGGTGCAGGTCCAAGTACCTAACGGGTTGGCGGGCAAAGAAGTGACCTTGCAACCGGCGATGATCGAAAAGAACTATTTTTCTAAAGATGAACTGCAAACCACAAAAAGCAGCTTTTACGACCAGTTTCTCAACGGTAACTGGGTAGATCCGAAGCTGCTCGGACAGTTGCCCAACGGCGCCGGCAGTAAAACCAGCCCGGCTGACTTCAGTTACACCAGCACCGAGCAGCACCGTCTTTGGCAAGTGTGGATCGACACCTCGACAGACAGTCCGATCCTTGAATTGGAGGTCAAGTATCCGGCCGGGGTGCTTCAGCGCACTGACGGACGCGGCTATATGTTTCGATTGGCGCTTGAGTGGGCTGCGAGTGAAGCTGACCGAGCCAACAATGCCTTTAGCGGTGAGCTAAAGGACGACATCGTACTGGCCAAAAAAAGCACCCAGCTATTGAAGCTGGCCGTCCCTAACTGAATGAATCAATGAGCCCTACGATGTTCAATTTTGACAAAGTACTTGAGCTGCCGCCGCAGCTCCAATGGAAGTATGCCGCCGAATCAGAGTTGTTGGGGTGGACGATTCGGGCACGCAATTACAATACGTTTGTGGCTAATTGCATGTTTACATTTATGGCCGCACTAATACTGGGAGGCTCATTCATCATGTACTCGGTATATGAGGGCATGAGTCAACCTTGGCGCACACTGTCTTGCGTTTTTTTTACACGCTCATGTTATTTACAACTTTCTCCATGACCCACCAGCGAATGAATTTCGCCTATCGCTTTACTCAATCCGGAGTGGAGTGCTGCGAGTGGAAAGATTTCCCTAAATGGGCATTGACGTTTTTGAAGTGGCTTGCCGGGATTACGGCGATTATTTTCGTCTTCCTGGCAACCATTGATCCAGCATTCCTGATTGGTGCACTGATAGGTCCGGGCGGAATAGGCTTGATGTATCTCTCGATGGCGAACTCGAGGAGCTACCAAAAAATGCAGACCCAATACCATCATCTGACATACGAATGGAAGGATTTCACACAGCTGGCCATTGCAACCAATAGAGATGTTGTGGACTTAAAGTACACCATGTATGACAACGGAATTGTAACTTGGAGTCAGAATATTTTTTGCAAGCGCAAGCAAAAAGAAAACGTAGCCAAACTCATCAAACCTTATTTATCTCCGAGTGCACCGTTTATCAAAGCCAAAGTCAATGTACCACTTAGCACTGACTAGCGTTTGGTATGTGCGGTGCATACAACAGCTTTTGTTACCGCCAACCGCCTCGCGCAAATAATCCCCTTTTCTGCTTTTCTGACCTTGAAGCAGGCCGTCCCTAACTGAATGAATCAATGAGCCCTACGATGTTCAATTTTGACAAAGCACTTGAGCTGCCGCCGCAACTCCAATGGAAGTATGCCGGCGAACCAGAACTGTTGGGATGGACGATTCGGGCGCGCAATTACAATACGCTTGTAGCTAATTGCATGTTTGCATTTATGTCCTTAGTGTTATTTGGCCTTTCTATGTTTTTGTATTCCGCATACCACGACCTGAATCAACCTTGGCGGACCTTGTCGTGCGTATTTTTTTATGTACTCATGTCATTTACGATTTCGGGCATGACCCACCAGCGAATGAATTTCGCCTATCGCTTTACTCAGTCCGGAGTGGAGTATTGCAAGTGGAAAGATTTCCCCAAATGGGCATTGACGTTTCTAAAATGGTTTGCCGGTATAACGGCGATTATTTTTATCTTCCTGGCGACCATTGATCCGGCATTCCTGATCGGCGCGCTGATAGGCCCGGGAGGGATGGGATTGATGTATCTCTCGATGGCGAACTCAAAAAGCTACCAGGAAATGCAAACTGAATACCATCACTATGCATTCAAGTGGGCAGAACTCACACAGCTCGCCATTGCTACCAATAGAGAAGTAGTCGATTTAAAATACAGCATCACCCTAGAGGGTGAAAGACTATATAACCAACTGGAGCCTTAATGTTTTTTGCAAGCGCAAGCAAAAAGAAAACATAGCCAAACTCATAAAACCTTATTTGTCTCCGAGCGTACCGTTTACCAAAGCCAAAGTTAATGTACCACTTAGCACTGACTAACGTTTGGTATGTGCGGTGCATACAACCACTTTTGCTACCGCCAACCGCCTCGCGCAAATCACCCCAAGAAAGGGGCGCCACGGATTTATTTTCGGGACACCCAACTAAAATAAATCCAATTAAAATAAATCCGCCCCCCACTTTTTCCGTGAAAAACAATCATAGATGCTTCTGGCCCCTCTATTTTTATTAAAAACTTAAGCGACTTAAACCCCATAGGTGCTACATTATGGAGTTAAAAACTTTTTCCGACCCACCACATTGGTCACCAGATGGACATTAAACACGTTCTACTCATCATTTTAAGCATTTTTTCAACATCAGCACCTGCCCAAAATATCGGGTTTGGATTCATTAAAAATGATCCGGACAGGAAGACCTATTTATATACCACTCAGAAAATTGCAATCGGCGAAGCCATTTCAGTCCAGTTCCCTAAAACCAACGGAACCGCTGCTTGCTGCAAGTTAACAAAGTCAAATGGAGAAAAACGGCAACCGGGCGATGTAACCGACCTGCTCAACGAGTCCAACATGCACGTCTACGGGCTCGACATTCAATATAAAGAACCTTTTATCGGCATAGCTGTAGCTGGCAAAAACGCAAATGAAAATGGCGCCACAGCGGTTGAGGTTAAGGGTCAACGTACAATAATCAGCACCTGTTTAAGCCAAGAAGGCATCCATCTTTTCTCAAGAAAAAATGGAATATTGAACGGTCACTTATACTTAAACCTTGGATACGGCATAGAGCCAAATTCTAATTCTTGCGAAACGGAAAAGCACCGCTCCGTACCGACCGACGTATCCAGCTACATCGAAAGTAGAGATAACTGTGACTCTCTACGCGGCGACATCCCTGAGCCGGACCCCGCCGACCCAGGCAACCTCAACCGTGTCATCAGCGATATCAATAAATACTGCAAGGGCACAGACCAAAAACTGAAGCAGTTGAAAGAGAAATATTCCGGCAACGAAAGCATTATGAAATTGCTCTCTACTTATGAAGAGAACATTGAAGCTGACATGAGTTTTTAGATTCACTCATCAGGGACAAGAAAGGGACTGTCAGATATTTTGTGTGCGGGCCGGTAACGGCCTGCCGTCAGGCAGGCCGTGCTTTTACCAGGTCGGCCTGATAAATCGATCTCCGTACAGAATCGCAAATTGATTCATCGCGCTTTTCCAGTCATGTGCCGCTGAGCCCCAGTTTGCGGTGATATTGCGTAGCCCAAGCCAGATCAGTTTCGTTGCCGCATCGTCGGTCGGGAAGTGGCCGCGGGTCTTGATGATCTTGCGCAGCTGAGCGTTGATGCTCTCAATGGCGTTAGTCGTGTAGATCACTTTTCGGATCGCCGGCGGGAACACGAAAAATGGAATCACACGATCCCAAGCGCGGCGCCAAGCCGCCACTACCGTCGGATACTGCTTGCCCCATGGCCCGTTTTCAAACGCATCCAGCGCCTGCTCAGCCGCTTCGGCGGTGACTGCCTGATAGATCGGTTTGAGCGCCTTGGCCAGTTCGCGGCGTTTATCCCAGGCTGCGTAATCAAGACTGTTGCGGATCAGATGGACAACGCATGTTTGCAGTGTCGTGTCTGGAAATACGGCGTTGAGCGCTTCTGGCATGCCTTTAAGGCCATCGGTCACAGCAATCAACACGTCTTCGACGCCGCGTGTCTTGAGGTCGTTGAACACCTTCATCCAGAATTTGGCGCCCTCGGTATTTTCTATCCAAATGCCGAGAATATCGCGTGTTCCGTCAGGCAAAACACCTAGGGCCAAGTAGATCGCCTTGTTGCGAACCAGCCCCTCTTCGCGGATTTTGACCCGTAGAGCATCGAAAAAAATCACCGGGTACATCGGCTCCAAAGGCCGCTGTTGCCATGCACCGATCTCTGCCATGACCTCGTCGGTTACCGAGCTGATGAAGTCGGGAGAAACGTCAGTACCGTACTGCTCTGAAAGAAACGCACGGATCTCTCTGACAGTCATTCCACGGGCATACATGGCGATGATCTTGTCATCGAACCCGGTGTAGCGGCGCTCGTGTTTGGGAATCAGGATAGGGGAAAAACTGCCGTCCCGGTCGCGAGGAATATCCAGTCGGAGCGGGCCGTCGCCGGTTAGAACCGTCTTGCCGCTTTTGCCGTTGCGCTGATTGGTTTCATCCTCTGGACGCTGCGCGCCCGGCGGATAGCCCAAGTGATGCCCGAGCTCAGCACTCAGGGCTCGCTCGATCAAAGCCTTCTTGAACGCCGCAGACGCGTCCTCGATGGCTTCAGCGGTCATCGGTCCATCGGTGAATTGCTCGAGCAGCTCTTTCGGGATTTTCGGCAGCTCTCGCAACGCAGGTTTCTTTTTGGTTGGCATACATGCACCTCTTGCTCATGTTATGCCCGAACACAAAATTTCTGACACCCCCACAAGAAAGGGCCACGGATTTATTTTCGGGACACCCCCCAAAAAGAAACCGTCCTAGGACATTTCCCGCACGCTGTAGCGCCTTGGATGAACTTGTCCCAAATCGACCACGCGGATAGTCTTCACAAGTCGCCACAAACTCAGCGGCCAGTTTTGACAGACTGAACAGTATCAAGGCATGCAAATGCCGCTATGCGGCTCCATAGCTCAGGGAGCTTCACCATGAAAAAGATCGCCCTCAAACCACTCAGCCTCACCGTCACCGATCCCCTCGACAGCCCAAACCCGACCCAACGTCCCAGCCCCATCTTCACCGTTACCCCCAACATCGACACCGAAACCCTGCTAATCCACACCAGCGAAATCCTGGCCTCGCTGAACGCGATGACCACCGACCTGGCCTTTGAGCTTGAAGGCGCGCACCGCAACGTGGCGCTGGGCATTCAACAGATGATCGTGTTGGGCGAGTTGCTGGTGAACAGAGCGCTGGAGAACCTCGACCTGCCCGATTCGGCGGGCAGCCGGCTCAATCCGTCCGCCGTCCATTGACGGGCCGCGCTGTTTTATCGAATGGAGAGTTCCCCAAGTCTCGATAGATGCCTATCACCGGCCTGGACTGCAACGTCCCTTCCCCGCTGATCGACACCGAAGCCCCGCTCGACGTGCTGCGCGAAACAGTGGCCTTCCGCATCCGCAGCGCCACCCAACTGCTGGAAACATTCGCCCTGGCGATGGCTGCGACATGCTGAACGTCATCGGGCGACCTTGGGGTCGCCCATTTTTTTGCACTCGCCTGCACACCTTGATAATCCACGGCCTCGGCTCCAGATTGGTTGCATTGCCCACTTTCAGGAGCCCTTTCATGTCTGAACCCCTGTTGATCCCCTGCCCCCATTGCAACGGCCTCAACCGCATCCCCGCCGAGCGCCTGGGCGATCATCCCAAGTGCGGGCGCTGCAAAGCCGAGGTCCTGCTGAACAAACCCTTCGAGCTGACGCAAGGCGATTACACCAGTCAGATCAAGGGTGATCTGCCGTTGCTGGTGGATGTGTGGGCGGATTGGTGTGGGCCGTGCAAGTCGTTTGCGCCGGTGTTCGAGCAGGCGGCGGGGCAGTTGGCGGGCAAGTGTCGGTTGGCCAAGCTCGACAGCGAGGCGAATCAGCAGTTGTCGGCGCAGTTGGGGATTCGTTCGATTCCGAGTTTGATTCTGTTCAAGAACGGCCGGGAAGTGGCGCGTCAGAGCGGGGCGTTTCCGCTGCCGCAGTTGATGAGCTGGTTGCGTAGTCAGGGAGTTTGATGACCTGAAGTAGAAGGCTCAGCTCAGAACTTTGTGGCGAGGGGGCTTGACCCCGCTCGGCTGCGAAGCAGTCGTAACGTCGACGATTGAGACTTAATAGACAAACCGCAATGTCAGATTTTAGGGCCGCTTCGCGGCCCAACGGGAGCAAGTTCCCTCGCCACAGGGGACCGTGTTCAGTGGGCGGCTGTCAGGTGTTTTCCAGCAGGTTGTGCAGTTCGACGAACTGCTGGGTCAGTTTGTGCCGGGGGTCGAGGTGGATCAGTGGCATGTTGGCCTGGTGGGATTCGCGCATGCGCACCGAGCTGCCCAGGTACACCGGTAGCACCGGCAGGCCTTCGGCGATCAGTTCGTCGAGCATCTGCTGCGGCAGGCTCGCGCGGGCCTGGAACTGGTTGACCACGATGCCTTCGACTTGCAGCTCTTCGTTGTGGTCTTCCTTCAACTCTTCGATTTCCGCCAGCAGGCCGTACAGCGCCTGACGGGAGAAGCTGTCGCAGTCGAAGGGAATCAGCACGCGATCGGCGGCGATCAACGCAGACACCGCGTAGAAGTTCAACGCTGGCGGGGTGTCGAGGTAGATCCGGTCGTAGTCTTCGGCCAGTTCGTCGAGCAGTTTGCGCAGCTTGTTGATCTTGTGTTTTGCCTCAAGCTTGGGCTGCAGGTCAGCCAACTCGGCCGTGGCAGTGACCACGTGCAAGTTGTCGAACGGGGTTTCGTAGATATCGACCTGGTTTTTCTTCGAAAACGGCCCGGACGACAGGGTCTGCTTGAAGAAGTCGGCGATGCCCATCGGGATGTCGTTGCCGGTCAAACCCGTCAGGTACTGAGTGGAGTTGGCCTGGGCATCGAGATCCACCAGCAGCGTGCGATAGCCTTCGCTGGCGCTGACCGCCGCCAGATTGCAGGCAATACTGGATTTGCCCACGCCACCTTTCTGATTGAACACCACACGCCGCATGTCAAAACCTCCGTGTATCAAAGAATGACCGAGTGTAGTTGTCGACACCGCAGCTTCGCTACCTCGTTGGCAGTCAGACTGCACGGTCAGCTGCAATCTCGGCAAAAAAACGACCGACTTCGCCCTTTGAGTGATGAATCAACTGACAGACACGTCTGTAAAAAACCGAATAATGGCAAAACGACAGCTTTTTCGCGGATAAACGGCATGGCACACCGAACAAAATGGGGCCAGTATTTGCTGAAAGCCCGCCGCACCGGGATAATGCGCGCCACTCGGCGGTAGCGTCATGCCGGGTCAGTCGCCGGTCAATCGACTCACCGCGTCAAGGAAGCCCGCAGGGGCGGGATGAATTTTCAGTGATCAAATTCAATATCGCCCAATGGCGCGCTTGGGCCCCTGGGCTCGAAAGCGTGGACGATTGGCAAGCCTGGAGCCGACAACCGGTCGTGCTCGAGAACAGCGATGCCGCCCCCGACGTATCGTTTTTGCCGGCCATGCAGCGTCGGCGACTCAGCCGTCTGGCGCGGATGGCCTTTAGTGTCGGCTGGCCGTTGGCCGAGGGTCACGAACAGCTACCGTTGGTCTTCATTTCTCGTCACGGCGAAACTCCGCGCACCTTCGAGATTCTCAACGACCTGGCCGCCGATCAGCCGCTGTCGCCGACTCAGTTCAGTCTGTCGGTGCACAACGCCGTCATCGGCCTGTGGTCGATCATGCGCGGCGAAACCAGCGAGATGACCGCCCTCGCGGCGGCCGGCGATGGCCTTGAACACGGCATGCTAGAGGCCGCCGCGTTGCTTGAGGAAGGCGCGCCGGCGGTATTGCTGGTGATTACCGAAGAGCAACCGCCGCAAGCCTACTCGACCTGGATCGACGATGTGCCGTTCCCGTATGCGGTCGGCCTGTTGATCACACCCGGAAATCAGTGGCAGCTGTCTCTGAACAGCACCTCGGATACGTTGTCCAAACCCCATTGGCCCCATGCGCTGAATCTGTTGAGTACCCTGCTCGGCCAGCAGACCACCTGCCAACATGCCTGGAAAAATCGTGTATGGACCTGGCAACGCAACCAGTAACCGATAAAAACCGCGACGCCTATTACTGGCGCCTGCTGGCCACTGCCTTGAGTTTCACCCTCTTCGGGTTGGGCGGGCTGTGCCTGCGGCTGGTGATTCTCCCGGTGCTCGGCTGCCTGCCGGGCGATGCCCAGGCCCATCGACAACGAACGCGGCATATTGTCAGCCGGATATTCCGCTCCTTTGTCCGGTTCATGGCCCGCACAGGCGTGCTGACCTACGACATCCAGGGTGCGGAAAAACTCGGCCGTCCGGGACAGATGATCATTGCCAATCATCCCTCGTTGATCGATGTCGTGTTCCTGATCGGCCTGGTGCCCCATGCCAACTGCGTGGTCAAGAAAAGCCTCTGGGAAAATCCTTTCACTCGCGGCCCGCTACGCCGCACCGGGTACATCAGCAACGACGGCAGCATGGACATGCTCGACGCTGCTGCCGACGCGCTGAAAAGCGACCAGACCCTGATCATCTTTCCCGAAGGCACCCGCACCCAACCCGGCCAACCGCCGGCCTTTCATCGGGGCGCGGCAGCAATCGCCCTGCGCGGTGCGAGAATCGTCACCCCGGTGGTCATCAAGGTCAGCCCCACGACCCTGACCAAGGCCGAGCCTTGGTATCGGATCCCCAAACGTCGCGTGCACTTCAGTTTCCGTGTCGGGGCCGATATAGACCCACAGGCCTTCGCAGCGCTGGGCCCTGCACCTCAGGCCTCGCGCAAGCTCAACGATTATTTTCACCATTACTTTATTAAGGAGCTCGCCGAAGATGAGCGATCTGAAGCTTGAGATAAAACTGTTGATCATTGACGCCCTTGGCCTCGAAGACATCGGCGTGCAGGACATCGGCGACGAGCAGACGCTATTCGGCGAAGGCCTGGGCCTGGACTCGGTCGACGCGCTGGAGCTCGGCCTGGCGATCCAGAAAAAGTACGGCATCAAAATCGACGCCGATGCCAATGACACCCGTGGTCACTTCACCAACGTGGCGAGCCTTGCGGCGTTCGTCACTGCAAAACAGGCAGCTTGAGACCGGACCATGCAAACTCGTGACGACATCTTCAACACCCTGCGTGATGCCCTGGTCGAACTCTTTGAGCTGGAACCCGAACGCGTGACCCTGGACGCCAACCTGTATCAGGACCTGGAAATCGACAGCATTGATGCCGTCGACCTGATCGATCACATCAAACGCCAGACCGGCAAGAAAATTGCCGCCGAAGAGTTCAAGTCGGTACGTACCGTCAGCGACGTGGTCGAGGCGGTCTACCGTCTGGTTCAACCGGCCGCATGAGCCGACTGATCGGCCTCGGCCTGCTGCTGGCGGGCCTGCTGTACCCCTTTGCGGTGTATTTCGGCATGGAACATTTTGCCCCGTGGCAGTTCGGTCTGTTGCTGGGCGGATTGTGGCTGGCCCGTGCGCTGCTGGGCGAGCGACGCCCCGGCAGCGTCTGGATGGCGGTGGTTGCCATTGCTTTTTGCCTGCTGCTGGCGCTGTTCGACAGCCCTGTGTTGCTGCGCTGGTACCCGGTGCTGATGAGCGGTTTCATGCTGGCGTTGTTTGGCCTGAGCCTGAAGTTCGGGCAACCGATGATCGAGCGGCTGGCGCGTTTGCGCGAACCGCATCTGCCGGACAAGGCCATTGTTTATACCCGCCAGGTGACGATCGCCTGGAGCGTGTTTTTCCTCTGTAACGGTTTGCTCGCCGCCGCCCTGACCCTTTGGGCGCCGCTGAGTTGGTGGATGTTGTACACCGGCCTGATCTCCTACGGGTTAATGGGTTTGCTGTTTGCCATTGAATGGCTCATACGACAACGGGTACGAGGCCACCCATGAATTGGATAAAACTTGAGCAACTGTTGCTCAAGGCACTACCTGCGCGCGCCGTCACGGCGGATCCGGCGCTCAATCACGCCGACCTGTGCGAGCAGGCCCTGCGCCTCGCCGCTGGCCTGCAAGCACAAGGTGTGACGCGTATTGCCGTGCACCTGGAAGATGCTGCGCAACTGGCGATTGCCCTGCTCGGCGCCTGGCGTGCCGGGGTCAGCGTGCTGCTGCCTGCCGATCTGCAACCCCAAACCCGTCTGCGCTGGTCGACGGCGGTCGATCTGTGGCTGACCGATCTGGCAGACGACGCACAGCTGACTGACTTCCAGCAGGCGCCGCTGGCTGCCGCCGAACTGGATCTCGATCACTGCCACCTGAGCCTGTGCACATCCGGCTCCAGCGGCGAACCCAAGCGCATCGAGAAAACCCTGCGGCAACTGGCCAATGAAGTTCAGGCGCTGGAGCACTTGTGGGGCGCGGACCTGGGCAACGCCTGCATCATCGGCAGCGTCGGCACCCAGCACATCTATGGATTGCTGTTTCGGGTGCTGTGGCCGCTGTGCGCCGGGCGTCCGTTCGTACGCCGGCAATTGGCGTTCCCGGAAGACCTGCAGCGCACCAGTCGCGAACATCCAGCCTTCGCCTGGGTTGCCAGCCCGGCGCTGCTCAAGCGCATGGGCGACAACCTCGATTGGCCGGCCTTGAGCGCAGTCCGCCGAGTGTTTTCTTCCGGTGGCGCGTTGCCGGCCGAGGCGGCGCAACGCTTGCACGCACGCCTGCAACAATGGCCGACGGAGATTCTCGGCAGCTCGGAAACCGGTGGCATTGCCTGGCGTCAGGGCGACGATCTCTGGCAACCCTTTGCCGATGTCGTGCTGAGTCAGGACAGTGACGGGGCCCTGCTCATCGCCTCGCCGTACTTGCCGGTCGACCACGTTGAACATACCGCCGACGCCGCGCACATCGCCGCCGACGGTCGTTTCGAACTGCTTGGACGGCTGGACCGGATCGTCAAGCTGGAAGAAAAACGTATCTCGCTGCCGATGCTGGAACAGGCGCTGATGGCTCACGACTGGGTCGCCGAAGCGCGCCTCGGCGTGGTTCAGGAGAACCGGGCCTCGCTGGGAGCCTTGCTGGTGCTGAGCGAACAGGGTCTGCACGCGTTGCGCAACCAAGGCCGGCGTACCCTGACCCAGGAACTGCGTCAGCACTTGAGTCAACATTGCGAAACCCTGGCCCTGCCGCGCCGCTGGCGCTTGTTGCGTCAACTGCCGCTGAACGCCCAGGGCAAACTGCCGCAAGCCGACGTTGAAGCCCTGCTGCTGGCGCCCCGTCCAAAGGCGCCGCATGTATTGGAACAGGTCGAAGCCGATGGCGAGTGGAGCCTGCAACTGGCGGTGCCGCCGGACCTTGCCTACTTCAGCGGCCACTTCCCGCAAACGCCTGTATTGCCGGGCGTGGTGCAAGTCGAATGGGCGCTGAACCTGGGTCGGCAGCTGATGGAGCTGCCGATAAAGTTTGCCGGCATGGAAGTGCTGAAGTTCCAGCAACTGGTGCGCCCCGGCGATGAAATCCAGCTGCATCTGCGCTTCGACCCATTGCGCAGCAAATTGTATTTCGCCTATCGCAATGAGACGGCTACCTGCTCCAGTGGACGAATTTTACTGGAGGCCGCAGATGTCTAAAGTTATGCATCTGTGGCGAGGGAGCTTGCTCCCGCGGGTCGGTCCGCGCTCGGGCGCAACAGCCCCAAAACCCTCCAATGCGGCCTGCCAGGTTTCGTCCGCAGGATTGATTGCGAGCGCTTCGCACTCGAACGGGAGCAAGCTCCCTCGCCACAATGAATCCGAGCAAGGGACAACACATGCATAACCCCTGCGCCGTGATCCCGGTCTACAACCACGAAGCCGCCGTCACCAACGTGGTCGACGCGCTGCTCGCCAACCATCTGCCGTGCATTCTGGTGGATGACGCCAGCAGTCCGGCCTGTGCCGCGGTACTGGAGCAACTGGCCCGGCGCGACCAGGTTTTCCTGATCAAACTCGCCGTCAATCAGGGCAAGGGCGGCGCGGTCATGAGCGGGTTTCGCGAAGCTTCGCGCCTGGGCTTCAGTCACGCCTTGCAGGTGGACGCCGATGGTCAGCACGACTTGAGTGACGTTCGGACCTTCATCGAGCAGTCACGCGCCCATCCCGACGCACTGATCTGCGGCTACCCGCTGTACGACGCCAGTGTGCCGAAGGGCCGTTTGTATGCCCGCTACCTGACGCACGTGATGGTCTGGATCAACACCCTTTCGTTGCAGATTCGCGACTCCATGTGCGGTTTTCGCCTCTACCCGTTGCCGCCGACGCTGGCGCTGATCAATTCGGTGAAGATCGGCAATCGCATGGACTTCGACACTGACATCATCGTGCGCCTGGCCTGGCGCAATCTGCCGATGCGCTGGCTGCACACCAAGGTTCACTACCCCCTGGATGGCGTCTCGCATTTTCGTCTGTTTCGCGACAATGTGCTGATTACGAGCATGCACACCCGCCTGTTCTTCGGCATGCTGTTACGGGCGCCGGTCATTCTTTGGCGACGGTGGCGAACATGAGCATCAATGCAGACAACGAGCACTGGGCCGATCACAAGGAACGCGGCAGTTTCTGGCTGATGAAATTCACCGCACTCTGCGCAAAAGTGCTCGGGCGTCGGCTGTTGAGCCCGCTGCTGTACGGCATCGTCTTGTACTTTTTCCTGTTCGGTCGCAGCGCCCGCCACAGCGCCTGGCAATACCAGCAGCACCTGGCCGACTGGAGCGGCCGCAGCGAATTGCGCCCGTCTCATTGGCGGGTGTTTGGCCAGTTCATGGCCTTCGCCGACTCCATGCTCGACAAGCTCGACGTGTGGAACGGCAAGTTGAGCATCGAACAGATCGAAATCATCGACCCGGCGCTGTTGCGCAATCAATTGCGCGGCTCACGCGGGCAGATGCTGGTGGGCGCTCACCTGGGCAATCTCGAAGTCTGCCGAGCCCTCGCCGAACTCGGTGAAAGGGTCACCATGAACGTGCTGGTGCACACCAAGCACGCCGAGCGTTTCAATCGCCTGCTGGGCGAAGCCGGCGCGACCAATCTGCGGCTGATCCAGGTCAGCGAACTGGACCCGGTGATCATGCTGCAACTGAGCCAGCGCCTGGAACGCGGCGAGTGGCTGGCGATTGCCGGCGACCGCGTACCGCTGCACGGCGGACGCAGCGTGACGGTGGACTTCCTCGGTCATCCGGCCGCGTTCCCCCAAGGTCCGTGGCTGCTGGCCGGCCTGTTGAAGTGCCCGGTCAATTTTCTGATGTGCCTGAAGAAACCAGCCGGTGACTATCGACTGATCATCGAGCCCTTCACCGATGCGGTGGTATGGAAGCGCAGCGACCGCGAGCAAGTGATTCACCACTGGGCCACGCGCTATGCCGAACGCCTCGGCCAGTGCTGCCTTGAAGCGCCCCAACAATGGTTCAACTTTTACCCATTCTGGAAGACCGATGACGACGCATCTGCTTGAGCCGGTAACCTTCGGCGAACTCCCTTTGCGCATCGAAGACGTGCTGGCCCTGGCCAACCGTCAGGCGCCCGTGCAACTGCAAAACGACAGCGAATACCGTGAACGCATCGCCAAGGGCGCGCGGTTTCTCGATTCGTTGCTGGACAAGGAAGGCGTGATCTACGGCGTGACCACCGGTTACGGCGATTCCTGCGTGGTCGCGGTGCCGCTGCATCATGTCGAAGCGCTGCCGCGTCATCTGTACACCTTTCACGGTTGCGGCCTGGGTAAACTGCTCGACGCCCAGGCGACCCGCGCGGTGCTTGCGGCGCGTTTGCAGTCGCTGTGCCACGGCGTGTCCGGGGTTCGCATCGAGCTGCTGGAGCGCCTGCACGCCTTCCTCGAACACGACATTCTGCCGCTGATCCCGGAAGAGGGTTCGGTGGGTGCCAGCGGCGATTTGACACCGCTGTCATACGTCGCCGCGACCTTGTCCGGCGAGCGCGAAGTGCTGTTCAAGGGCGAGCGCCGGCAGGCTGCCGACGTCCATCGCGAACTCGGCTGGGAGCCGCTGGTGCTGCGGCCCAAGGAAGCGCTGGCGCTGATGAACGGCACGGCGGTAATGACCGGCCTCGCCTGCCTGGCTTACGCCCGTGCCGACTACCTGCTGCAACTGGCGACGCGCATCACTGCGCTGAACGTGGTTGCCCTGCAAGGTAACCCGGAGCACTTCGACGAGCGCCTGTTCGCCACCAAGCCGCACCCGGGCCAGATGCAAGTGGCCGCGTGGTTGCGCAAGGATCTGGCAATCGACGCCCCGACCGCGCCGCTGCATCGTCTGCAAGACCGCTATTCGCTGCGTTGCGCGCCGCATGTGCTCGGCGTGTTGGCCGACAGCCTGAACTGGCTGCGTTCGTTCATCGAGATCGAACTCAACAGCGCCAACGACAACCCGATCATCGACGCCGAAGCCGAACGCGTGCTGCACGGCGGGCACTTCTACGGCGGGCACATTGCCTTCGCCATGGACAGCCTGAAAAACCTCGTCGCCAACGTTGCCGACCTGCTCGACCGTCAGCTCGCGCTGCTGGTGGACGAACGCTACAACCACGGTTTGCCGAGCAACCTGTCGGGCGCCAGCGCCGAGCGCGCGATGCTCAACCACGGCTTTAAAGCGGTGCAGATCGGCACCAGCGCCTGGACCGCCGAAGCGTTGAAAAACACCATGCCGGCCAGCGTGTTCTCACGCTCCACCGAATGCCACAACCAGGACAAAGTGAGCATGGGCACCATCGCTGCCCGCGATGCGATCCGCGTGCTGGAGCTGACCGAACAGGTTGCCGCCGCGACGCTGTTGGCGGCCAATCAAGGGGTCTGGTTGCGCAGCCAGGCAGAAGATGCCCGGCCATTGCCGCCGGCGCTGGCGGCGATGCACACAGAGCTCGCCAAGGACTTCGCGCCGGTCATTGAAGACCGCGCCCTGGAAGGTGAATTGCGCCTGTGTCTGCAACGCATCGCCGAACAACACTGGAGGCTGCATGCGTAGCAAGGGAGTGCTTCACGCCGATACGCAAATCCTCGTGCCGTTCTTCGACGTCGATTCGATGAACGTGGTCTGGCACGGCCATTACGTGAAGTACCTGGAAGTCGCCCGCTGCGCCCTGCTCGACCAGCTCGGCCACAACTACACCGCCATGCAGGAATCCGGCTACGCGTGGCCGGTGATCGACCTGCAACTGCGTTATGTGCGCGGCGCGGTGTTCGGCCAGATGCTCAACGTCCGCGCCAGTCTGGTGGAATGGGAAAATCGCCTGAAGATCAGCTACCTGATCAGCGACCTCGCCACCGGTGAACGCCTGACCCGCGCAAGCTCGGTGCAGGTTGCCGTGCACGTCGCCAGCCGCGAGATGCAACTGGCGTCGCCCAAGGTGTTTACCGATGCGGTCGAGAGGATGTTGCCATGACCTTTAGCACCAATCGACTTGATGACTGCCCTGTGGCGAGGGAGCTTGCTCCCGCTCGGGCGCGCAGCACCCGTAAATCTGACGACTCGATCCCCCCGATGAAATGCCGTCGTCTGGGTTGGGGATTGCTGCGCACTCCAGCGGGAGCAAGCGCCCTCGCCACACGCTGCGGCTACAAGGTTGTGGTGATACTGATAGCGCTGCTCGGTTTTTCATCGCTGGCTAACGCCTTCGACCTGCAACAGCTGAGCGATCAACTGGCCAAACCCAGCGTGATCCACGGCAGTTTCATTCAGGAAAAACACCTGCGTGCCCTGCCGCAACCACTGACCAGCAAGGGCTCGTTCGTACTGGCCAAGGATCACGGTTTGCTGTGGCTGCTCAAGACGCCGCTGCAACAGGATTACCGGATCAGCACCAAGGGCATCGCGCGGCGTGACAGCAGTGGCTGGCAAATGCTGCCGGGCAAAAGTGCCGGCGCCGAGCAGAACCGCATCTTCCTCGCGGTACTGCAAGGCGACAGCAGCGGGCTGCAACGGGATTTCGAGCTGTCGCTGAGCGGCGAAGCACACAACTGGAAACTCACACTGACCCCGCGTTCGATGCTGCTCAAGCAAGTGTTCAATCAGATCAACATCGACGGAGGTGAACTGGTGCAGCGCATCGAGTTGCTGGAAACCCAGGGCGACAGCACCGTTTTGCGCATGCAGGACACCACCAGCGCCACCCCATTGAGCGATGCGGAGCAACATGACTTTGCCGAGTGAACGGAGGCTTCCACGGCTATTTCTGACCCTGCTGCTGGCGGTGCTCGCACTCGCCGGTTGGCAATGGCACGACGGCGCACCGCTGTCGGCCAACCTGATGGATCTGGTACCGGGCACCGCGCCGGATGCGCTGGAGCTCAAGGCCGAACAGCGCATGCAAGAACCGCTGAACCGCGAAATGCTGGTGCTGGTCGGCCACACTAATCGCGAGCAAGCAATCGCTATGACGCAGAAGCTCGGCGAACAATGGCTGGCCAGTGGACTGTTCGAGAAAGTCCAATGGAACCTGCAAGCCGACTTGCCTGCGTTGCGCGCACAGCTGTTGCAAGGTCGGTTGGCGATGCTCTCGGCAGCCGATCGGCAACAACTGATCGAACAACCGCAAGCGTTCATCCAGCAGCGCGTACAAGCGCTGTTCGACCCCTTTACCGGTTTCAGCCTGGTGCCGAGCCAGGACGACTGGCTGGGCCTGACCGGACGCATTCAAAACAGCCAGCCGCAGCATGGTTCAGTGCAACTGGACATTGGCAGCGGCACATTGGTCGCTGATGCTGACGGCAAAAGCTGGGTCATGCTGCGAGCCCGCACCAGCGGTAACGCGTTCGACATGCAGCTGCCGCTGAAGGTCGCCGAGCTGCTCAAGCACAGCCGCGAAGAAGCGGCGCAGGCCGACGTGCAACTACTCGCCGCCAGTGGCCTGCTGTACGCCGCCAACGGTCAACAGCAAGCGACCCGCGAAATTACCTGGGTCGGCGGTGGTGCAACCGTCGGCATCCTGTTGCTGTTGTTGCTGGCGTTCCGCAGATTTCGCGTGCTGCTGGCCTTCATCCCTGTATTGGTCGGCATGCTGTTTGGTGCGGTGGCCTGCGTCGCACTGTTTGGTCATATGCACGTGATGACCCTGGTGCTGGGATCGAGCCTGATCGGCGTCGCCGTCGACTACCCGCTGCATTACCTGTCCAAGAGCTGGAGCCTGAAACCCTGGCACAGCTGGCCCGCACTGCGCCTGACCTTGCCGGGGCTGACCCTGAGCCTGGCCACCAGTTGCATCGGTTATCTGGCACTGGCCTGGACACCGTTCCCGGCGCTGACCCAGATTGCCGTGTTCTCTGCCGCCGGTCTGCTTGGCGCCTACCTGTCGGCGGTGTGCTTGTTGCCGGCGCTGCTCAAGGGCACGGACCTGCGACCCGCGCAGTGGCCGCTGCGGGTGGCCGAGTTCTTGGTGAACGTGCGTGCAGCGCTGCTCAAACGCGTACGCAGTTCGGTCCTGCTGGTGTTGGTCCTGGCCTTCTGTGCGGGCGGCCTGTGGCACCTGACCACGAAAAACGACATCCGTCAGTGGGTCAGTGCGCCGCCGCAATTGATGAACGAAGCGCAGACCATTGCGCGGATCACCGGCTATCAACCCACCAGCCAGTTCTTCCTGGTGCGCGCGGCCAACCAGCAGCAATTGCTCGAGCGCCAGAAAGCCCTCAGCGACCGCCTGGATCAGTTGGTCAATCTGGACAAGCTCAAAGGCTACCTGGCGCTGAGCCAACTGGTCAGCCTGCCTTCCGAGCAGCAACAGGTTCGCGAAGCGCTGAATAAACTCCCGGCATTCTGGCAGCCGTTGCTCGACCTCGGCATCCCGGCCACCGCACTGCAAACCGAACTGACGCAGTTGCAGGCCTTGCCGGTCGAAGACATCGACGCAGCGCTGGTCGGACCGTTGGCCGAGCCGTGGCGCCCACTGTGGCTGGGCACCTCGGATGGCGGCGTGGCGGCGATGGTCAGCTTGCAAGGCTTGAACGATACCGCGCTGCTGCGGGTGCAAGCACTGGATTTGCCGGGTGTGCAGTTGGTGGATCGTCTGGACGACCTGAACAAGGTCTTCGCCGCCACCCAGATCAGCGCGGCTGAACTGAAACTGATGTCCTGCGCATTGATCGTGTTGCTGCTGATTCTGCCCTTCGGTTTTGGCGGCGCCCTGCGGCTCGTCGCGCTACCATTACTGGCGGCCCTGTGCAGCCTGGCCAGCCTCGGTTGGCTGGGGCAGCCGCTGACGCTGTTCAGCGTGTTCGGGTTGCTGCTGGTGACAGCGATCAGTGTCGATTACGCGATCCTCATGCGCGAGCAGATCGGCGGGGCCGCCGTGAGCCTGTTGGGCACGCTGCTGGCGGCGGCGACCACGTGGCTGTCGTTTGGTCTGCTGGCGATTTCCAGCACCCCGGCGGTGAGCAACTTCGGTCTTTCGGTGAGCCTCGGGCTGGCCTTCAGCTTCATCCTTGCGCCGTGGGCCAAACCTTCGGCGCATGCCGCGCCCGTCGTAGAGCCGGCAGCATGATGACCGTGCTGTTCTGGCTGCTGGCCTTGGCGCTGTTCGCCGTAGCGACGCGCGTTGGGCGTCATTTTGGCTTGATCCCGATTGTCAGCCAGTTGCTGCTGGCGACCTTCGGCCTGCCGCTGCTGATGTATTTCTGGATTGAACCGTACTGGCAGTTGAGCGGCGCCGAACTGGTCTCGCCGGGCTGGCTGAAAAACCTCTACAGCCTGAGTTTCGCGCTGTTGCTGGGGCATATCCTCAGCGACGTGATCGACCTGAAGCTGGACCGTCAGAGCCTGAAAATCGCCTTGCCGAGTTTCGGCATTCCGTTCGCCTGTGGTCTGGCGACAGCGATTTGGTTGCTGCCGGATCAGCCATGGTTGAGCTCACTGGCGGTCGGCCTGTTGTTCGCGATCACGGCGATTCCGGTGCTGTATCTGTACCTGCGGCACATCAACTATCCACCGGCCGCGACCCGCCGACTGGTGCAAACCGCCATCCTCATCGACCTGACTTGCTGGAGCCTGTTCGCTTTCGCCCAAGGCAGCCTGGACCTGAGCAGCCTGTTGCTGCCGCTGGCCGGCGCCTGCCTGCCGTTGCTGCTGCGTGTGCTCGGGTTGCGTCAGCCGCTGCTGCACAGCCTGGGCTTCTTTGCGCTGCTGGTGGTGGCGGAACACTTCAAACTCAATGCGCTGATTTTCGGCATCGGTTATCTGTTGTGCATGGCTGCACTCAAACTACCGCTGGTGCTACCGTTATCGGCAGCCTGGATGAGTCGCTTGCAGAACAGCATCGCAATCCCGCTGATCCTGACCTTCGGCATTGTGCAGATCAACGTGCACAGCGCCATGGACAGCCTCAGCTGGATGCAGCTCGGTGCGCTGCTGGTGTTTCCTATCGCCAGCAAACTGCTGGGTAACTGGCTCGGCCTCGGTTGGGCCGGAACATCGTTTGTCGGCGCCAACCGTTGGCGCGAAAGTCTGCTGTTGAACATTCGCGGCTTGAGCGAGATCGTCTTTCTCAATCTGCTGCTGCAACAACAGCTGATCAGTCCCGCGCTGTATTTCGCGCTGATGCTGATGGGTTTGATCGCAACACTGCTGCCGGCACTCGCCGGCGTGCACCGAATCCCCTCACCGCTCGCCGCCCCGGCCAGGAGCTCCAGTGCCAACAGTTGATACGGAACGTCGCCAGGTCATCGTCATCGGTGCCGGCCCATCGGGCGCCATCGCCGCCGCGCTGCTCAAGCGTAACGGCCATGACGTGCTGATCATTGAACGTCAGCACTTCCCGCGGTTTTCGATCGGCGAAAGCCTGCTCTCGCACTGCCTGGATTTCGTCGAAGAAGCCGGCATGCTCGAAGCGGTACAAGCCGCCGGCTTCCAGCTGAAAAACGGCGCAGCGTTCGCCTGGGGCGAGCGCTACAGCACGTTCGATTTCGGCGACACCTTCAGTAACGGCAAGCCGACCACCTTTCAGGTCCAGCGCGCTGATTTCGACAAACTGCTGGCCGATCAGGCAGCGCTGCAAGGGGTGGAAATCCGTTACGGCGAGACGATCATCAGTGCCAACTTCGAGCGGGCGAAACCCCAGCTCAGTGCTCGCCGTGAAGACGGCAGCGAATACCATCTCGAAGCAGATTTCGTGCTCGATGCCAGCGGCTACGGCCGCGTCTTGCCGCGCCTGCTCGACCTTGAAGCACCGTCGAACTTCCCCCTGCGCCAGGCCGTGTTCACCCACATCGAAGACCACATCGACGGCCCGCACTTCGACCGTGAAAAGATCCTCATCACCACCCACCCGACCCAGCGCGACATCTGGTTCTGGACCATCCCGTTCAGCCAGGGTCGCTGCTCGGTGGGCGTGGTTGCTGCAGCCGAACACTTCGACGGCCGCGGCGACGATCTCGACGAATGCCTGCGTGGCTTCATCGCCGAAACCCCGAGCTTGGCCAAGGTGCTGAAAAACGCCCATTGGGACACGCCCACGCGGACCATCGGCGGCTACTCGGCCAACGTCAAAACCTTGCACGGCCCGGGCTTCGCCTTGCTCGGCAACGCCGCAGAATTCCTTGATCCGGTGTTTTCCTCCGGCGTGACCATCGCCATGCGTTCGGCGAGCATGGCCGCCGGCGTTCTGCATCGCCAACTGCAAGGCGAAACCGTGGACTGGCAACGCGAATTTGCCGTGCCACTGAAGCGAGGTGTCGACACCTTCCGCTGCTACGTCGAAGGCTGGTATGCCGGGACCTTCCAGGATGTGATCTACCATCCTGGCAGCGCTCCGGAGATCCGCCGCATGATCAGCGCGATCCTCGCCGGTTACGCCTGGGACGAACGCAATCCGTTCGTCAGCGAACCCAAGCGCCGGTTGCGCATGCTCTCGGAAATTTGTGCGAGTGATGCAACGTGAGTGACACCGAACAACACTATCTCAGCGACAGTTACGTCGAAGAAACCCGCTTCGGGTTCTGGTTCCTGCGCAGCTTCACCTGGCAGCACCACGTGCTGCGGGTGGCAATCAACGACCTGCGCAGCTTGTTCAGCGAAGCACTGCCCAGCCATCCGGTACTGCTGGATGCCGGTTGCGGTCAGGGCAAGTCGTTCCAGTACCTGTATCAGGTGTTTGCCCCGCAACGGCTGATCGGCCTCGACGCCGACCCACACAGCCTGATGCTCAGCGGCGAAGAGGCACAGCGCCAGAACATCGATGTCGAACTGATCGGGAGCGATTGCGCGACCCTCAAGCTGCCGGACGCCAGCGTCGATTTGCTGTTCTGCCACCAGACCTTCCACCACCTCGTGGAACAGGAGCAAGCCCTCGCCGAGTTCTATCGGGTGCTCAAGCCGGGCGGCTATCTGATGTTTGCCGAGTCCACCGAAGCCTACATCGACACCTGGGTGATTCGCTGGTTGTTCCGCCACCCGATGCACGTGCAAAAGAGCGCCGACGGGTATTTGCAGATGATTCGCCGGCAGGGTTTTGAATTCGGCCCGCAAAACGTGTCCTACCCTTATCTGTGGTGGAGTCGCGCGAAGGACTTCGGTCTGCTCGAACGCTTTGGACTGCGCCGCCCAAAACCGGTTGGCCAACGGGAAGAAACCCTGGTCAACGTGGTTGCCCGTAAACCGCTCGAAGGTAAGCACTAATGATTCGCCTCCTGCTCGTGTGCTGTGCCTTGCTGCTGAGCGCTTGCGCCAGCCAGCCGCCGCTGCCCGAGCGCAACCCGACACTGGCTTTGCCGCTGCAATTGCATGTCGAGCGGCAACGGGCCGATCAGCGCCAGGACTGGTTGCTGGTGATCCAGCGCGAAGGTGCCGGTATTCGCTGGTCGCTGATGGACCCATTGGGCATTCCTGTGGCTCGCCAGCGCCTGATCGACAACCAGTGGCAGGCCGACGGCTTGCTGCCGCCCAACCCGGAAGCGCGCCAGTTGTTTGCGGCGTTGTTGTTCGCCCTGACACCGGAGGCCGAGTTGCTCAATAATTATCCTGCTGCCCGGCGTCATGCCGCTTTACGCTCGCTGACACCGCATTGGCAGGTGCTGTATCGAACCCCGTCGGACTTCGTGCTGACGCTGCCCGAACAGCTGAATTATCACGTTACCCCGCTGACCGCCGAGACCGCACCATGACGGCCTACCTGAACGCCCTCGGGCTGATCTGCAGCCTGGGCCATAACAAACACGAAGTGGCCCGCAAGCTGTTTGCCGGCGACTGCTCGGGGATCCGTGTCGAGGCCGGCTGGGTGCCTGAGCGTTCGCTGCCGGTGGCGGCGGTACACGGTGAGTTGCCCGCGATCCCGGCGGCGTTGAACCAGCACAACACCCGCAACAATCAGTTGCTGCTGGACGCCGCGCTGCAAATCCGCGAAGACATCGAACAGGCCATTCAAACCTATGGCCGTGGACGCATCGGCATCGTCCTGGGCACCAGCACCTCGGGCATCGACGAAGCCAGTCGCGGGATTGCCCAGTACATCCGCGACGGTCAGTTCCCGCCTGGCTACGACTACCAGCAACAGGAACTCGGCGCCCCGGCGAACTTCCTCGCCGACTGGCTGCAACTGAGCGGTCCGGCCTACGTGATCTCCACGGCCTGCACCTCCAGCGCCCGCGCCTTGTTGAGTGCCCAGCGCTTGCTCGACCTTGGAGTGTGTGATGCCGTGCTGTGCGGCGGCGTCGACAGTCTGTGCAAACTGACCCTAAACGGTTTCTCGGCGCTGGATGCGGTGTCCGAGCAGCGCTGCAATCCGTTCTCGGTCAATCGCAACGGCATCAACATAGGCGAAGCGGCGGTACTTTTCCTGATGAGCAAACACCTCGGCAGCAGCCAACCGATTGCCCTGCTGGGCAGCGGTGCCAGCTCCGACGCGCACCATATTTCCGCCCCGGAACCGAGCGGGCGCGGTGCCCTGCAAGCGATGAACAAGGCCCTGCGCAGCGCCGGTTTAGTGCCTGAGCGGATCAACTACCTGAACCTGCACGGCACGGCCACCCAACACAACGACGCCATGGAAAGCCTGGCGGTCAACAGCCTGTTCCCGGCGGGCGTGCCCTGCTCTTCAACCAAACCCATGACCGGCCACACCCTTGGCGCGGCCGGGGCGCTGGAAGCGGCGTTCTGCTGGTTGAGCCTGAGCCGCGAAAATACCCGACACGCATTGCCACCGCAGATCTGGGACGGCCAGCCCGACCCGCAGCTGCCAGCGCTGAGTTTTGTGACCGCTGCTGATCGCCTGGAACAACGTACTGCACGTTGCCTGATGAGTAACTCCTTTGCCTTTGGTGGCAACAACGTCAGCCTGATTATCGGAGACGCCCAATGATTGATTGGCCTCTCGCCGAACTGCTGCCCCACGCGGGTGACATGATCCTTATCGATCACGTGCTGTCGTTCGACGAAGAACAGATTCACACCCGCCTCACCGTCAAGCCCGGTGGCCTGTTCAACCAGCCCGACGGTAGTTTGCCGGCCTGGGTCGGTATCGAGCTGATGGCGCAAAGCGTGGCAGCGTACGCCGGCTGTCGCGCACGCGAGCGAGGCAATCCGGTTGAGCTTGGATTCCTGCTCGGTACGCGTAAATTTGAATGTAATGTGGAACACTTCCCGGTTGGCAGCGAACTGACGATCCACGCCCTGCGCTCGCTCGAAGACGACAACGGCATGGGCGTTTTCGAATGCCACCTGACGGCACCCGGCATTCATGCCACGGCCCGTCTGAATGTGTTCTGCCCACCTCAGTCGGCTCACTACCTACATGAATCCCACTCTTCTACTAGCACTACTGGAGTCCAGTCTTGACTGAATCCGTACTGGTCACCGGTTCCAGCCGTGGCATCGGCCGCGCCATCGCACTACGCCTGGCCCAGGCCGGCTTTGATCTGGTGCTGCATTGCCGTAGCGGTCGCAGCGACGCCGAAGCCGTTCAGGCCGAAATCGAAGCATTGGGCCGCCGTGCGCGCATCCTGCAATTCGACGTGTCGGATCGCGCCAGCTGCAAAGCACATCTGGAAGCCGACGTGGAAACCCACGGCGCCTATTACGGCGTGGTGCTCAACGCCGGCCTGACCCGCGACGGTGCCTTCCCGGCCCTGAGCGAGGACGACTGGGATGTGGTGATGCGCACCAACCTCGACGGTTTTTATAACGTGTTGCACCCGGTGATGATGCCGATGATTCGCCGTCGCGCCGCCGGGCGGATCGTGTGCATCACCTCGGTTTCCGGGTTGATCGGCAACCGTGGGCAGGTCAACTACAGCGCCTCCAAGGCCGGGCTGATCGGCGCCGCCAAGGCCCTGGCGATCGAACTGGGCAAACGCAAGATCACCGTCAACTGCGTCGCGCCGGGGCTGATCGACACGGCGATGCTCGACGAAAACGTCCCCGTGGAAGAGCTGCTGAAAATGATTCCCGCACAACGCATGGGCACCCCTGAAGAGGTGGCCGGCGCGGTGAACTTCCTGATGTCCGCCGAAGCGGGCTATATCACCCGGCAGGTGCTGGCCGTCAACGGAGGCCTGTGCTGATGAAACGTGTCGTCGTCACCGGCATGGCCGGCATCACCTCGTTGGGCAGCGACTGGGAGACCATTCGCGCTAACTTCAAGGCCAATCGCAGTGGCATCCGCCGCATGGACGAGTGGGATCGTTTCATCGAACTGAACACGCGCCTGGCCGGTCCCATCGATGATTTCACCGTCCCGAGCCACTGGACCCGCAAGCAATTGCGCAGCATGGGCCGGGTTTCCCGGCTGGCGGTCGGCGCGGCAGAACAGGCGCTGGCCGATGCCGGCCTGCTCGGTGACGAGTCGATCAAGGACGGCCGCATGGGCGTGTCCTGCGGCTCATCCACCGGCAGCACCGAGGAGATAAAAGCCTTCGGCAAGATGCTGCTCAATTCGGTGGCTGAAGGTTTGAACGCCAACTCTTACGTGCGGATGATGCCGCACACCACGGCGGCCAATATCAGCATTTTCTTTGGCCTCACCGGGCGCTTGATCCCGACCTCCAGCGCCTGCACCAGTGGCAGCCAGGGCATCGGTTATGCCTACGAGGCGATCAAGTTCGGCCGCCTGCCGCTGATGCTCGCCGGCGGCGCCGAAGAGCTGTGCCCGACCGAAGCCATGGTGTTCGACGCGCTCTACGCAACCAGCCTGAAAAACGACGCCCCGAAAACCAGCCCCCGGCCTTACGACAGTGCACGCGATGGCCTGGTGATCGGTGAAGGCGGCGGCATGCTGGTACTCGAAGAACTCGAACACGCGCTGGCCCGCGGTGCGCACATTTACGCCGAAATCGTTGGTTTTGGCAGCAACGCCGACGGCCAGCACGCGACCCGCCCGGAACAAACCACCATGCGTCGAGCCATGGAGCTGGCACTGGAAGACGCAGGTCTGGAACCCTCGGCCATCGGCTACGTGAACGGTCACGGCACCGCCACCGAGCAAGGCGACATCGCGGAAACCCTGGCCACCAACAGCCTGTTCGGCAGCCACATGCCAATCAGCTCGCAGAAGAGTTTTCTCGGTCACACCCTTGGCGCCTGCGGTGCATTGGAGTCCTGGTTCAGCATCGAAATGATGAACAGTGACGAGTACGTGCACACCTTCAACCTCGACGACATCGATCCACGCTGCGGCGAACTGGACTACCTGCGCGGCGAGTTCCGTGAGATGAGCTGCCAGTACGTGATGAACAACAACTTTGCCTTTGGTGGGGTTAATACGTCGCTGATCTTTCGGCGTTGGTCGTAACTTAAAACTTCAAGGTCAAGAAGCCCCCGATACCAAGACCTATAAATGTCACGCCGAGGCGAACATGGACGGGATTGCGTTGAGGGGGATATGGCGAAGGCTCAGTAATTCAAGACGCGGGTATTGCAGGAGGCTGCGTCGTATCGATGTCCCCTTCCAACGCAGTTGGGCCCTCGAACTCTGTCTGCAGTAGTGCCAAAAACGCTTCCCGGGCTGGGTGTCGACCTGCGTTTTCATGCCAGTAAAACAGGTTGTCAATACTCGTCAGGTCCGGGAATTCATATCCTTGCCAACCCGCACTGTGACGGTATTGCTCGTAGATCCCGCGAGGAACCAGCGAAACGCCGGCACCAGCACTGACACAGCCAACTATGGTGCCATAGCTTGCAATGCTGACGATCGGCAACACCTGATCATGGCGCAACAGCCACTGCTCCAGTGCCAACCGGTACGGACAGCCGGGGGGCCACATGAAAACTTCCTTACCTTGTAAATCCGCTGCCTTGCGTAAAGGCCCATGCGACGCGGATGCGATGAGCACTAAATCTTCACGGTAGATCACTGCACGCTTGAGACCGGGGCGTTCAATGTTCACCGCCACGATCACCCCATCAAGCCGGTGCTGCTGAGTATCGTCCAGCAGTTGAGCCCAGGTGCCGGTGCTCAACTCCAGTGACACCTGCGGGTACAGCGCATGGTACTTGGCCAATAACCGGGGCAACCGTCCCGTAGCACTAGACTCGATGGCGCCAATGCGCAGGGGACCGCCAGGCGTATGGGTGGGCGCTACCGCGCGCCGGGCTTCATCAGCCAAACACAGGATTTTCGTCGCGTACTCGAGAAATACCTCCCCAGCAGGAGTGATCCGCAACCCTCGACCATCGCGGAAAAACAGCGGTGTGCCGAGCTCACGCTCCAGGGACTTCAGGCGTGCAGTGATATTGGACGGCACGCAGTGCAGCAACTCGGCGGCGTGCGCGATGCTGCCGAAATCGTGAACCGTCTTGAACATGCGCAGTTGGGACAATTCCATAGCTCACCCAAAGTGAATGCATGGGTCAGTTTAAGTCACTTGTAGTGAGACTGCGTGTTTTTGATACTTCAACCGGCGCACGTTGCAGGGATGCCATCGCGCCTTCATTTCCCCGATGAACAGGAGTTCTTATGGAGTTATCTCAGCGCAAAATCCAGTGCCTCGCCGAAAGCGTGTTCACCCATAACGCCTTGAATAACACGTTCTACCAACGATGGATGGGAGGCACACTCTCCCTCGGCGACGTTGAGGTGTTCGCCCAAAACTACCTGGCCCGTACGACGCAGACTTCTCGTATGGTTGCCCTGTCATTTGTGGGTACGGACGACTTGTACGCTCAGGTCGAAATCGTCAAAAACCTGTACTCCGAGATGGGCTACGGTAACCCGGAAAAGGCCCACCTCGCCCTGCTGGAAAGTTATCTGATCGACCTTCTCAGCCGTCTTGCTGATCGGCCATACAGCATGGACGAACTCATGGCCTTGCCTGTGCTGGAAAGTACCCACACGTTTAGTCGCGAACAATTGAGTCTTTACACCGACGGTGGCCACAACAATCCGCGCCACGTGCTCGGCACATTATTGGCTCAGGAGTGGCTGGCCTATTCGATGCTCACCCGTTTGTACGAAGGAGCGCGCAACTATAAGCATCTGTATGCCAATAACGACGACTTTCATGAGCACTGCGAGTATTTCTACATCCACATCGGGGATGCGGAAAAAGAACACAAAATCCAGGCCGTGAAAGCCGCCACCCAGGAATGCACCACCGACCAGCACATAGAGGAAGTCCGCGCTTCGTTCAACCGCTTCCTGGACATCACTGAGCAATACTGGAACGGAATAGCTCGTGCCATGCCCAGCGTGCAAAGTCGTGTTGCTTCCAAGATGACGATTTGATGAATACAAGGCCCAGCTTAAAAATCACGTTGGCGGCGATATTTGTAATTCTTTGCTGGGCCTATTCCCCCATTGGAATCCACATCGGACTAAAGGCTTACGAACCCGGTCATCTCGCACTGATGCGATTCCTCATCGCCTCAACGTTCATGGCCGGAGTCGCATCTGTGATGCGTATTTCCCTGCCACGCCTGAAAGACCTGCCGCTGCTGGCGGTGCTGGGATTTTTTGCTGTCAGCCTGCATCACATAGCCCTCAACTACGGCCAACGAGGTGTTAGCGCTGGGGCCGCCAGCGTACTGGCACAATCCACGCCGCTGTTCAGCACGTTATTGGCGCATTTCGCGTTCAAGGATCGGGTCAACGGCTGGCAATGGATCTGTGTGCTGTGCGGCCTGCTCGGCGCCGCTGTGGTAGTCACCGGGGACCGTGGTTTTGGTGAGCTGGACGCACACGGGCTGCTGATCCTGCTGGCGGCGTTTTCATGGAGTCTGTATTTCGCTTTGCAAAAACGCCATTCCTATCGTTATGACGGGCTGATGATGGTGTGTTACACCATCTGGTCGGGCACGGTACTGCTGCTTGTATATGTCCCAGGGCTGTGGAGCGCAGCGCAAAATGCCTCAACCTCGGTCAATCTGGCGGTACTCATTCTGGGCATCTTCCCCAGTGCCCTTGCGTACCTCGCCTGGGCATACGTACTGGCGCACAGCAATGTGAGCCGCGCTTCCATTTCACTTTACCTGATACCGCCCACAGCCATGTTGATGGCCTCACTGGTTCTGAGCGAACGCCCTTCGGCCATGGTGATCGTCGGAACGGTCATTGTGCTGATGAGCGTACTCGCCCTCAATCTGGAACCATCGAAAGTCGCGGTTCCTGCCGACAACGTTTGAACAGCGGTCGTGACCACCTATGAATAACGCAGAAAATCCGACCTTGGCCTACGAGCACCATGTGCTGATTTGCACCAACTTGCGCCCCGATGGCCGCCGTAGTTGCTCGGGCTCAGGCGCTCATGAACTGCTCAGCGCAGCAAAACGCAAGCTCGCCAAAGTGGGTGAGCCAGGAACATCGCGCGCCAACGCATCGGGCTGCCTGGGTCGCTGCGACCACGGCCCGGTCATGGTGATTTACCCAGCTAACCTGTGGTTCTCGTGCAAGACGCCGCAACAGGTTGAACGCATTCTCGATCAACACCTCTTCCGTCCCGATCAGCAATTGTGACCCAAGGGGCCTCAGCAGGAATCCGCGTCATTACTTGGACAGATGAAGACATGCGCATCGCCCAATGGATGCTGGCCGAATACCGTAAACAAGACTATCTGCCGCAAGCTGTCGCCGCGCGGGAGATCCGTCTGATGTTCGGCGAAGCTCATGTGTACCAAAATCGCCACGGCAACTGGGCCGTGAACAAGCCGATTCTCGAAGCCTTTAAAGCACTGACTGCTGAGTTCGTGGTATGGAGCCGAAGCTTTCAACTATGGAGGCCAAGAACCGCACAAGACCCGGCCGACATACGCGTGAGCCGCTGACAAACTATCCCGATTCTCGGTAGGGTCAAGGCTGCCCCAGCCTAAGGCCGGGATTGCCCAAGGACGAACAAGAAGCGCTGATGAAAAAGCTCGGTTTCCCTGAAACCCCGGACTTTCTGCCCGCCCCAAGACGACTCCCCACCCGGGAAGAGACCCGGACCTTCCAGGAGGCCGGTGCAGCGACATTCGCCAAAATCGAAAAAAACCAGCTGGACGCCAACACCCGCTGGGAGGCGTATCAAAGAAAACAGCAGAATGCGCCCGAAACACGGCCTGATTCACACCTCAAGGGTTGCGTGTTCACCAAGAGCTGCAACCTCCCCGACGGCGTCATCAATCACAACAACACCTCCGGGTTTGTCCCTCTCGAGAAACTGGCTAACTACGGCGTGTGGGCGGTGCTTGGCACCGGCGCAGCGATCACCGTCGAAGGGATACATCTGAAACTGGTCGGTGGTTCGGCAACCTGCGGCGCTATTGCCCAACGTCTCGGCGGCTCGCTCGCACTCACCCTGCTGACAGACTCGGCAGGTGTGACGGCTGGCGCAGCGGTTGGCACCGTTGCGCTACTGATACCGAACACCAGCCTTTCGCCCGACAGCGCCTTCTACAAAAACGAACAGTACGCAACGCTGATACCGGGCGAACCCATGTCCGCATCAACGTGAAGACACTGCCGGACGGTTCCGTCAGCGCTTACGGCTTCTACACGGGTGGAAAGAAAGACTGGGAGTTTGTCCCGGTCATCAAAGCCACTCAGGACGGCGAAAAGTTTGTTGCCGACATCGGCAACGGGATAGGCCTGACCAGGACCTCAGCGGCAAATCCCGATGATGTACCCGCCATTCCCGCACTGGAAGGCGCCCCGCAATTGCCGACGGTATAGGTGTATCCGTCCAACGAGCAAGCCTACAAAGTATTGGTGAACCCGCAGCATCCGCCTGAGTATCAGGATACGATTATCTGGTTTCCTGCTGGTGCGGGGCTTGCGCCGATCTACATCGTGCTCAACGCCAGGTAAACAAAAACTCCGCCTTCGGCGGTGTCAGCCTGTCATCGCCCTGTGCCGACTACGTCACCTCAACCTTACGCGTCAGCAACTCGACAAACGCCTTGGCCATCGGCGACTTCTGGTCCTTGCGCTGCACCAGCCACACCGCCGACATCGCCAGCGGGTCGAGCAAGGGCCGATAGACCACGCCGTCGATGCGCATCCGCTGATACGACGCCGGCAACACCGACACCCCGAGTCCTGCCGCCACCAGGCCGATGATGGTCATGGCCTCACCGGCTTCCTGGGTGAAGTGCGGGCTGAAACCCGCGTCACGCGCCAGGTTCAGCAGTTGCGCGTATAGACCACTGCCGTAGCTGCGCGGGAAGAACACGAAAGGCTCGTGGGCCAGTGCAGACAGAAACAGCCCTGCCTCGCTGCCGACCACCAGCGGGTCCTTGGAGCTGAGCACGGCCACCAAGGGTTCACGCGTCAACTCGACCACCTCCAGCGAATCCGGCAGCGGCAATGGCCGCATGATCCCGACCTGAATCGACTCGTCCACCAGCGCCTCGGCAACCTGGGTGCTGCTCATTTCCCGCAAGTTCAGATGCACCGCCGGGAAGCGCTGACGAAACGCGAAGATCGCCTGCGGGATCGTCGAGTTGAACGGCGCCGATGAGGTGAAGCCGATCTTCAGTTCCCCCAGCTCGCCAAGTTGGGCTCGACGGGCGACGTCGGCAGCCTTGTCGACCTGGGCCAGCACCAGCCGAGCCTCTTCGAGGAACAGCCGACCGGCTTCACTGAGCTCGACCCGACGATTGGTACGCTCGAATAAACGTGCGCCGACTTCCTGTTCCAGCACCTGAATCTGCTGGCTCAACGGCGGCTGAGAGATGCCCAGCACCTGTGCGGCGCGGCCAAAATGCAGTTCTTCGGCGACGGCGATGAAGTAGCGCAAATGGCGCAATTCCATGAAAACTCCATTAGGTCGTTAAACCTATCAAACAGGTCGAACAATATATTGGATAGAAACATTAGCCAGCTATATGATTTTTCCATTGCCTGCCTGGCCGTGCTCTCCCGAGGTCCCCCGTGAAAACTGCTGTCGCCCCGCTCGCCCATGAATTGCCGCCTACTGCGCTGGACGATGTGGTCGCCCAACTGAATGATGTGTACATCGAAAAAGGCACGCCGATGTTCATGCGTACGGTGCTGGCGCTGTTCTCCGGCGGCTTTGCGACCTTCGCCCTGCTCTACTGCGTGCAGCCGATGATGCCGCTGTTTTCCCGAGAGTTTTCGATCAACGCGGCGCAGAGCAGCCTGATCCTGTCGGTGGCCACCGGGATGCTCGCCATCGGCTTGCTGATCACCGGCCCGATCTCCGACCGCATTGGTCGTAAACCGGTGATGGTTGCGGCGCTGTTCGCGGCAGCGTTGTGCACCATGGCCAGTGCGATGATGCCAAGCTGGCAGGGCGTGCTAGTGATGCGTGCGCTGGTCGGGCTGTCTCTCAGCGGGCTGGCGGCGGTGGCCATGACGTACTTGAGCGAAGAGATTCATCCACAGCACATCGGCCTGGCGATGGGACTGTACATCGGTGGCAACGCGATTGGCGGGATGTGCGGCCGGCTGATCGTCGGCGTACTGATCGACTTCGTTAACTGGCACACCGCGATGCTGGTGATCGGTGGCCTGGCGCTGATTGCGGCGGCGGTGTTCTGGAAAATCCTCCCCGAGTCGCGCAACTTCCGCTCCCGCTCGCTGCATCCGCGCAGCTTGCTCGACGGCTTCACCATGCACTTTCGCGACGCCGGGCTGCCGTGGTTGTTCCTCGAAGCGTTCGTGCTGATGGGCGCGTTCGTCACGCTGTTCAACTACATCGGCTATCGCCTGCTGGCCGAGCCGTATCACATGGATCAGGCCTTCGTTGGCTTGCTCTCGGTGGTCTACCTGTCGGGCATCTACAGCTCGGCGAAAATCGGCGCATTGGCCGACAAGCTTGGCCGGCGCAAAGTCCTGTGGGCAACCATCGTGCTGATGCTCGCAGGCCTTGCGCTGACCCTGTTCACGCCATTGCCGCTGGTGATCATCGGCATGTTGATCTTCACCTTCGGCTTCTTCGCCGCGCACTCGGTGGCCAGCAGCTGGATCGGCCGCCGCGCGACCAAAGCCAAGGGCCAGGCCTCGTCGCTGTACCTGTTCAGCTACTACGCCGGTTCGAGTGTCGCCGGCACGGCGGGCGGGGTGTTCTGGCACCTGGGCGGCTGGAACGGCATCGGCCTGTTCATCGGCGGGTTGCTGATGATTGCGCTGCTGGTGTCGTTGAAACTGGCCCGTTTGCCATTGCTGCCAAACAACCAACCGGCTTGAAGCTTCGGGGCTCAGCGTCGAAAGGACATGAGTTTCAGTACTCGACGCCCTGAAGCTTCGTGCTTGATAACAGCCGCCACATGCAACGCAACCAGCAGTGCGAGCAGCACGCACGCGACGATATGTATTTTAAAAAACAGCACAATCAAATAAGCATTCGTCAGCGGCTGTGGAATCAACAAGACATCAAACACATTGATTGCCCGATCCATCATCAAAAAACCCGTCACCATGACAACACCTGTCACCAGATAAATCAGTCGGTGCATAAACAATACAAACAACTCGACGGGTGAGAGTGGCTGACGGTTTTCATGACGGCTGTGGCGCCAATGAAGAAATACCCGCAGAGCGAAAAACGGTAAAAACACTGTCGTCAGCGATACATTGACAAACGCCACCCACTCCTTGACCGCCAATGAAACATCAAACAGAGAAACATAAAACCCGCTACCCAGCGCCCATATGATAATGACTGCAGATAACCAATGCAGAAACTTCTGCCAACCCGAATACGATGAATTCCTCATTCCAATTAAACTACCCAATGAACATTAGGGGCCATGATGCGGAAACTCCGATCATTTGTTGATGGCTTGGCATTCTCTTTGATCACACTATTAACTCCTGTTCATCCATGAATAAAAAATCGGTCTCGGCACCGAACAATTCAAATAGCCGAGAAAGTACTCTACCGATACAAACAAACACTCTATGCAGGAAGAATCCCCCACCAACGCGGGAAATCTCAGCAGGATGATTAATCAGACATTGCAAGTAATACTAACTTGCAATGAATGGAATAACTTCCGACACATTCCGCAAGAACGTGAAAAACAAAAAAGCCCGTCTGACGCAAAGGTCAGACGGGCTTTGGCAGCTATCCAGAACAGGATTACTGGTGGTATTGCGCCGACAATTCATGCACCGCACGCAGGAAGGCGCCGGCATGTTCCGGGTCGACTTCCGGGGTGATGCCGTGGCCGAGGTTGAACACGTGGCCACTGCCTTTGCCATAGCTGGCGAGGATGCGGCCAACTTCAGCGCGAATGGCTTCTGGTTTTGCGTAGAGTACGGTCGGGTCCATGTTGCCTTGCAGGGCGACTTTGTTGCCGACGCGCTGGCGGGCTTCGCCGATGTCGCAGGTCCAGTCCAGGCCCAAGGCATCTGCACCGGCGTCGGCGATGCTTTCCAGCCACAGGCCGCCGTTTTTGGTGAACAGGATCACCGGCACTTTGCGGCCTTCGTGCTCGCGGATCAGGCCGCTGACGATTTTGCGCATGTAGGCCAGGGAGAACTCCTGGTACGCCGCTGCCGAGAGGTTACCGCCCCAGGTGTCGAAGATTTGCACCGCCTGCGCGCCGGCCATGATCTGGCCGTTGAGGTAGGAGGTGACCGACTGCGCGAGCTTATCCAGCAGCAGGTGCATGGCTTGCGGGTTGTCGTAGAGCATGGCCTTGGTCTTGCGGAAGTCTTTCGACGAGCCGCCTTCGACCATGTAGGTGGCCAGGGTCCATGGGCTACCGGAGAAGCCGATCAGCGGCACACGGCCGTTCAGCTCGCGGCGAATGGTGCTGACCGCGTCCATGACGTAGCCGAGGTCTTTGTGTGGGTCAGGAATTGGCAGGGCTTCGACGTCGGCCAGGGTGCTGACGACTTTCTTGAAGCGCGGACCTTCGCCGGTTTCGAAGTACAGGCCTTGGCCCATGGCATCGGGGATGGTCAGGATGTCGGAGAAGAGGATCGCCGCATCCAGCTGTGGATAACGATCCAGAGGTTGCATTGTGACTTCGCAAGCGAACTCCGGGTTCATGCACAGGCTCATGAAATCACCGGCCTTGGCACGGCTGGCGCGGTATTCAGGCAGGTAGCGACCGGCCTGACGCATCATCCACACAGGGGTGACGTCTACGGGTTGCTTGAGCAGGGCGCGAAGGAAACGGTCGTTCTTCAGGGCAGTCATGTCGGCATCCGGAAAAAAAGTGCGGGCATTTTCTCAGAGCGCGACGCAAAAGGCACGGCAAGTGCCGAACCTTTTGTCTATCGGGTCAATTTGTCGCGGTGGAACCACCTCACGAGCCGACCTCTCCCCCGTAGGAGCAAAGCTTGCTCGCGATGCGGGCACCTCGGTCGACCTGATTACTGCGGTGATGCTATCGCGAGCAAGCTTTGCTCCCACGGGAACGCGGTTTACTCGCGATGAGGGTCAGACGCCCAGGTAATCCAGGATCCCTTCCGCCGCATTACGGCCTTCGAAGATCGCCGTCACCACCAGGTCAGAACCCCGCACCATGTCGCCACCGGCGAAGATTTTCGGGTTGCTGGTCTGGTGCTTGTACTGGCCCTGTTCCGGGGCCACAACGCGGCCCTGGCTGTCGGTCTGGATGCTGAACTGCTCGAACCACGACGCCGGGCTCGGACGGAAACCGAAGGCGATGACCACGGCGTCGGCCGGGATGATCTCTTCGGAACCCGGGATCGGCTCGGGGCTGCGACGGCCACGGGCATCCGGTTCGCCGAGACGGGTCTCGACCACCTTCACGCCTTCAACCTTGTCCTCACCGACGATGGCGATTGGCTGACGGTTGTAGAGGAATTTCACGCCTTCTTCCTTGGCGTTCTTCACCTCTTTGCGCGAGCCCGGCATGTTCGCTTCGTCACGACGATAGGCACAGGTCACCGACTTGGCGCCCTGGCGGATCGAGGTCCGGTTGCAGTCCATCGCCGTGTCGCCGCCGCCCAGTACCACGACCTTCTTGCCCTTCATGTCGACGAAGTCTTCCGGCGACTTTTCAAAGCCCAGGTTGCGGTTGACGTTGGCAATCAGGAAGTCCAGCGCGTCATAGACGCCCGGCAGGTCCTCACCGGCAAAGCCGCCCTTCATGTAGGTGTAGGTGCCCATGCCCATGAACACGGCATCGTATTCTTCGAGCAGTTGCTCGATGCTCACGTCCTTGCCGATTTCAGTGTTCAGGCGGAACTCGATGCCCATGCCGGTGAAGACTTCGCGGCGATTGCTCAGCACGGTCTTTTCCAGCTTGAACTCGGGGATGCCGAAGGTCAGCAGACCGCCGATTTCCGGGTTCTTGTCGAACACCACCGGGGTCACGCCACCGCGTACCAGCACGTCGGCACAGCCCAGGCCAGCAGGGCCTGCACCGATCACCGCGACACGCTTGCCGGTCGGCTTGACCTTGGACATGTCCGGGCGCCAGCCCATGGCGAACGCGGTGTCGGTGATGTACTTCTCGACCGAACCGATGGTCACCGCGCCGAAGCCGTCGTTAAGGGTGCACGCACCCTCGCACAGACGGTCCTGCGGGCACACCCGGCCGCAAACTTCCGGCAGGGTGTTGGTCTGGTGCGACAGTTCGGCGGCGGCGAGGATGTTGCCCTCGGCCACCAGCTTCAGCCAGTTGGGAATGAAGTTGTGCACCGGGCACTTCCATTCGCAATACGGGTTACCGCAACCCAGGCAGCGGTGGGCCTGGTCGGCCGACTGCTGGGGTTTGAAGGGTTCGTAGATCTCCACGAACTCTTTCTTGCGTTGACGCAACAGTTTCTTCTTCGGATCCTTGCGCCCGACCTCGATGAACTGGAAGTCATTATTCAGACGTTCAGCCATTGTTAAAACCTCATCAAACTCTTCAGGCGCATATCACTGCGGGTTGGCACGGGTGCTGGAAAGCAACGATTTCAAGCTGGCAGCCTTAGGCTTGACCAACCAGAACCGACGCAAGTAGTCATCGAGGTTTTCAGCGAGGTTACGACCCCACTCGCTGTCGGTTTCCTCGACGTATTCGTTCAGCACGCGTTGCAGGTGGCTGCGATAGGCTTCCATCGCCTCACCGCTGATCCGCTGGATTTCAACCAGTTCGTGGTTGACCCGGTCAACGAAGGTGTTGTCCTGGTCGAGCACGTAGGCGAAACCGCCGGTCATGCCTGAGCCGAAGTTGTAACCGGTCTTGCCCAATACACAGACGAAACCACCGGTCATGTACTCGCAGCAGTGATCGCCAGTGCCTTCCACCACGGTATGAGCACCGGAGTTGCGCACCGCGAAACGCTCGCCCGCAGTACCGGCGGCGAACAGCTTGCCGCCCGTGGCGCCGTACAGGCAGGTGTTGCCGATAATGGCGCTGTCCTGAGTCTTGTAGACGCTGCCTTTTGGCGGAACGATGACCAGTTTGCCGCCGGTCATGCCTTTGCCGACATAGTCGTTGGCATCGCCTTCGAGGTACATGTTCAGGCCGCCGGCGTTCCATACGCCAAAGCTCTGACCGGCCGTCCCTTTGAAGCGGAAGGTGATCGGCGCATTGGCCATGCCCTGGTTGCCGTGTTTGCGAGCGATTTCACCGGAGATCCGCGCGCCGATCGAACGGTCGCAGTTGCAGATATCCAGAGCGAAGTCGGCGCCGCTCAGGTCGTTGATCGCCGAAGTGGCCATGTCGACCATCTTCTCGGCCAGCAGGCCTTTGTCGAACGGCGGGTTGCGGTCTACCTGACAGAACTGTGGCTTGTCTGCCGGGATGTGATCGCTGCCGAGCAACGGCGTCAGGTCCAGGTGTTGCTGCTTGGCGGTCTGACCTTCGAGGACTTCCAGCAGATCGGTACGACCGATCAGCTCTTCGAGGGAACGTACGCCCAGCTTCGCCAGCCACTCACGGGTTTCTTCGGCGACGTAGGTGAAGAAATTCACCACCATGTCGACCGTACCGATGTAGTGGTCCTTGCGCAGTTTTTCGTTCTGAGTCGCCACGCCGGTGGCGCAGTTGTTCAGGTGGCAGATGCGCAGGTATTTGCAGCCCAGGGCAATCATTGGTGCGGTGCCGAAGCCGAAGCTTTCAGCGCCGAGGATCGCCGCCTTGATCACGTCGAGGCCGGTTTTCAGGCCGCCGTCAGTTTGCACCCGAACCTTGCCGCGCAAGTCGTTGCCGCGCAGGGTCTGGTGGGTTTCAGCCAGGCCGAGTTCCCACGGTGCGCCCGCGTACTTGATCGAGGTCAGCGGCGATGCGCCAGTACCGCCGTCGTAACCGGAAATGGTGATCAGGTCGGCATAGGCCTTGGCCACGCCAGCGGCGATGGTGCCAACGCCGGCTTCTGCTACCAGCTTCACCGAGACCAGGGCCTTCGGGTTAACTTGTTTCAGGTCGAAAATCAGCTGCGACAAGTCTTCGATCGAATAGATGTCGTGGTGCGGTGGTGGCGAAATCAGCGTCACGCCCGGCACTGCATAGCGCAGCTTGGCGATCAGGCCGTTGACCTTGCCGCCTGGCAGTTGACCGCCTTCGCCGGGCTTGGCGCCCTGCGCGACCTTGATCTGCAGCACTTCGGCGTTGACCAGGTATTCCGGGGTCACACCGAAACGGCCAGTGGCCACCTGCTTGATTTTCGAGCTCTTGATAGTGCCGTAACGCGCCGGGTCTTCGCCGCCTTCACCGGAGTTGGAACGCGCGCCAAGGCGGTTCATGGCTTCGGCCAGGGCTTCGTGAGCTTCCGGCGACAATGCGCCGAGAGAGATGCCCGCGGAGTCGAAGCGTTTGAGCACCGATTCCAGTGGTTCGATTTCACTGATATCCAGCGGTGTCTCAAGGGTCTTGACCTTGAACAGGTCGCGGATCATCGACACCGGACGGTTGTCCACCAGCGCCGTGTATTCCTTGAACTTGCTGTAGTCGCCCTGCTGCACAGCGGCTTGCAGGGTGCTGACCACGTCCGGGTTGTACGCGTGATATTCGCCACCGTGGACGAACTTCAGCAAACCGCCCTGCTGGATTGGCTTGCGCGGGCTCCAGGCTTCGGCAGCCAAGGCCTTCTGCTCGGCTTCGATGTCGACGAACCGTGCGCCCTTGATGCGGCTCGGCACACCACGGAAGCTCAGGTCGCAGACTTCCTCGGACAGACCGATCGCTTCGAACAGTTGTGCTCCGCGATAGGAGGTGATGGTCGAGATGCCCATCTTCGAGAGGATCTTGAGCAGGCCTTTGGTGATGCCTTTGCGGTAGTTCTTGAACACCTCATAGAGGTCGCCCAGCACTTCACCGGTACGGATCAGGTCGCCTAGCACTTCGTAAGCCAGGAACGGATAAACCGCAGAAGCGCCGAAGCCAATCAGCACCGCGAAGTGATGCGGGTCGCGTGCGGTGGCGGTCTCGACCAGGATGTTGCTGTCGCAACGCAGGCCTTTTTCGGTCAGGCGATGGTGCACCGCGCCAGTGGCCAGGGAAGCGTGAACCGGCAGTTTGCCTGGGGCGATGTGACGGTCGCTCAGCACGATCTGGGTACGCCCGGAACGCACGGCCTCTTCGGCCTGATCAGCGATGTTGCGCACCGCGGCTTCAAGGCCCAGCGCCTCGTCGTAGTTGAGGTCGATGATCTGGCGTTCGAAGCCTGGACGATCGAGGTTCATCAGCGAGCGCCACTTGGCCGGGGAAACGACCGGCGAGCTGAGGATCACCCGCGAGGCGTGTTCCGGCGACTCCTGGAAGATGTTGCGCTCGGCACCGAGGCAGACTTCCAACGACATGACGATGGCTTCACGCAGCGGGTCGATCGGCGGGTTGGTGACCTGCGCGAACTGCTGGCGGAAATAGTCGTACGGCGTGCGCACACGCTGGGACAACACTGCCATTGGCGTGTCGTCGCCCATGGAGCCAACGGCTTCATAGCCTTGTTCGCCGAGCGGACGCAGCACCTGATCACGTTCTTCGAACGTGACCTGATACATCTTCATGTATTGCTTGAGCTGGTCAACGTCATAGAACGCCGAACCGTGGTCGTTGTCTTCCATGGTCGCCTGGATGCGCAGGGCATTCTTGCGCAGCCATTGCTTATATGGATGACGGGACTTCAAACGGTTGTCGATGGCATCGGTGTCGAGGATCTGACCGGTTTCGGTGTCCACGGCGAAGATCTGACCCGGGCCAACGCGGCCCTTGGCGATCACGTCTTCAGGCTGGTAGTTCCAGACACCGATTTCCGAGGCCAGCGTAATGAAGCCGTTTTTGGTGGTGACCCAACGCGCCGGACGCAGACCGTTACGGTCGAGCAGGCACACCGCGTAACGACCGTCGGTCATTACCACGCCGGCCGGGCCATCCCACGGTTCCATGTGCATCGAGTTGTATTCGTAGAATGCACGCAGATCCGGGTCCATGGTCTCGACGTTCTGCCACGCAGGCGGAATGATCATCCGCACGCCACGGAACAAGTCGATGCCGCCGGTGACCATCAGCTCCAGCATGTTGTCCATGCTCGAGGAGTCGGAACCCACGCGATTGACCAGCGGGCCGAGTTCATCCAGATCCATCAGATCGTTGGTGAACTTGGTGCGACGAGCCTGGGCCCAGTTACGGTTACCGGTGATGGTGTTGATTTCACCGTTGTGCGCGAGGAAGCGGAACGGTTGAGCCAACGGCCATTTCGGCAGGGTGTTGGTGGAGAAGCGCTGGTGGAACACGCAGATTGCGGTTTGCAGGCGCTGATCGCTGAGGTCTGGATAGAAGGCGGTCAGGTCCGCCGGCATCATCAGGCCTTTGTAAATGATGGTCTTGTGCGAAAAGCTGCAGACGTAGTGGTCGAGGTCGGCGGCGTTGGCCACGGACGAGCGACGACGGGACGTGAACAGTTTGACGGCCATGTCCTGATCGCTCAGGCCCGCACCGCCGATGAACACTTGTTCGATCTGCGGCAGGCGCTCGAGCGCCAGACGGCCGAGAACGCTGGTGTCGATCGGCACTTTGCGCCAACCCACCAGTTGCAGGCCGGCAGCCAGGATCTCGCGGTTCATGTTCTCGCGAGCCGCTTCGGCTTTTACCGGGTCCTGGTTGAAGAACACCATGCCCACGGCGTATTGCTTGGGCAGTTCAATACCAAACGTTTCCTGGGCGATGGCTCGCAGGAACACGTCGGGCTTTTGCATCAGCAGACCGCAACCGTCGCCGGTTTTGCCGTCAGCGTTGATCCCACCGCGGTGGGTCATGCAGGTCAGGGCCTCAATGGCCGTTTGCAACAGGGTATGACTGGGTTCGCCCTGCATATGGGCTATCAGGCCGAAACCGCAGTTATCCTTGAACTCATCTGGTTGGTACAGACCTGCTTTCATAGACACTTTCTCACCAGGCTGCCTCTTATCGAGACAAATTTCTTTTCAATTCAGCCAGTTACCTTCCACGCCGAACGTACGCCAGCTTTGCGGGGGCAAAAGGGAGGTCATTGTACACACCGACACAGAGGCTCACAAATTTGACGACGAAATGTCGCAAATCTATGTCGCATTTGTGAAAGGTTTAAAGCGATATGCTGTGCTAGTCAAAACATTTTTAATGTTGACCGCAACGACTCAAAGACTACTGTGACGCAGACGCCACAAGGCACGCGGCTTTGACAGCCACATGCGCTTGCAGAAATTTTGAGGTGCCGGGAGAGGCGGCCTGGGTAAGGCCGCCGAATCTTCAGCGAGCTGTTGCCAGTTCTTGTTGGACGCTGGCGACAGAGCGAGGCCAAGGTTTACCAGCCTGAACCTTCGCTGGCAAGGCCTTGATGGCGGTAACAGCTGCATCGCGGTTGGCGAAGCTACCGTAAGTGATGACGTAAAGCGGCTTGCCGTTGAGGACTTTCTTGAAATAGCGGTACTCGCCGCCCTGCTCCTTGACGAAGTTTTGCGCCGCGGCTTCAGAGCTGGTGCCGAGGATTTGCACCACATAGTTGCCCGGCGCCTGACCTGCGTACCAGGTGCCACCGGTTGCGGCTTTGGCGACGGTCGCCGGTTTCTCGACCGGTTTCTCGACAGCTTTGGCGACTGGGGCAGGTTTGGCCACTGGAGCCGGTTTGGCCGCAGGTGCCGGGGCTGGCTTGGCAGTTGCGACCTGAGTCGGCGCTGGCGTTGGCTTGGCCGCAGGCGCTGGTGCAGGGGCTGGCGTCGGACCGGCCGGAATACCGGCTGGCGGCGCAGTGGTGGTCACGGTAGGCGGTTTGGCGCTGGAGCCTTCGACTGGCACGCCGTCGTCGCCTTCAGTGATACCGCCCGCAGCTTCCGCCAATGGGCCGCGCATAACCGGCTGCGATTGTCCGACCAGCGGCAATGGCATCGGCTGGGTATTACCGGCGAACTCGACCGACGGAGCACCACCATTCGGTTTCGGTGTGCCCAGTGGCAATTGCGCCTGCTCATTGGCAGGCGCGCCGGTGGCTGGTGCCTTGCTGCGACCCGGCATCAACCAGGCGGCGGCCACCGCGACCACGACTACGGCAGATATCGCCAATACGTGTTTCTTCGGCATGTTGAACCCCATACTTGGACGCTTGACCGCTGAGCGGCTAGCAATCATGGCTTCGATCATCGCATCGCGGGCGACCTGATTGATGTTTCCAGGCCATCCATCGGAGCTTTCGTGTATCTCAGAGATCTGATTCGCAGAGAAAAGTTCGATTCCCTGACCGGCGCCTTCGAGTCGCTGGGCCAGGTATTCGCGGGTTTCTTCTTCGGCGTAAGGTTGCAGTTCGATGACGTGGAAGCGCTCTTCCTCGGTGCTCAGTTGCTCAAGTTCGGCAATCAGCGACGACTCACCAAACAGGAACACGTGCGGACGACCTTCCGGCGCACCCGCCGCCAATGCCAGTAGCGCTTCAAGGGCGGACTCGTCGAGCTGCTCGGCGTCATCGACCAGCAAATAGACTTCCTGACCGGTCAGTGCGAGCTGCACCACTTGCTTGAGAATCGCACCGACTTCAGCCTGGGCAACGTTCAGCGCCTGAGCCACCTGACGCAACACACCCGCTGCATCACCGGCGCCACGGGCGGAAACTACCACGCTCTGCACCGACTGCTTGTTGGTGCTGGCTACCAGCGCCTGACGCAACAGGGTCTTGCCACTGCCTTGCGGGCCGGTAACCACCAGCAACAACTGGCTATAACGGGCCAGGTGATGCAGTTGCCCCAGCACGGGCTTGCGCTGGGCAGGGAAGAACTTGAAGCCAGGCACCCGTGGAGCGAAAGGGTCGTGACTCAACTGGTAATGGCCGAGGAACGCCTCGTCGGCATGCAAACTAGTCATCGGGATCTTATTAACCTTTAAGCTGAGCCAGGGCGCGGTAATCCGCTCCCAGCGTGGCCTGTAAAACCTCTTTCGGATAATCGTCGGTCACTACGGCTTCGCCCATGCGGCGCAACAACACCAGTCGCAAACGACCGTCGATTACTTTCTTGTCAATTGCCATGTGTTCGAGAAAATCGGCTTCGGTCATCACTGAAGGCGGGATGACCGGCAACCCGGCCCGCTGGAACAGGCGAATGCCGCGATCACGCTCCTGGTCGCTGATCCAGCCCAGGCGCGAAGACATTTCCAAGGCCATTACAGTGCCAGCAGCCACCGCTTCACCATGTAGCCAGACACCATAGCCCATGTGGGTTTCGATGGCGTGGCCGAAGGTATGGCCCAAATTGAGCGTAGCGCGCACCCCAGACTCGCGTTCGTCGGCACCGACCACAGCAGCCTTGGCCGCGCAGGAGCGTTCGATAGCGTAGGTCAGGGCCGTTTGATCCAGTGCCCGCAAGCGATCGACGTTGTCTTCGAGCCAGGTGAGGAACGGCTCATCGCAGATCAACCCGTACTTGATGACTTCCGCCAGACCCGCCGACAGCTCGCGAGCCGGCAAGGTATTAAGCGTGGCGGTATCGATCAACACGACGTTCGGCTGATAGAAGGCGCCAATCATGTTTTTGCCCAACGGGTGGTTGATGCCGGTCTTGCCGCCCACCGAAGAGTCGACTTGCGACAGCAAGGTGGTCGGAACCTGGATGAAATCGACACCACGCTGGTAACAAGCAGCGGCAAAACCGGCCATGTCGCCTATCACACCGCCGCCCAAGGCGATCACGGTGGTGCGGCGGTCATGGCGAGCGGTGAGCAGGCCGTCAAAGATGGTTTGCAGGGTTTCCCAGTTCTTGAAGGCTTCACCGTCAGGCAGAACCACGGAGATCACCGAAAACTGTGCAAGGCTGCGGGTCAGACGCTCTAGATACAGCGGCGCAACGGTCTCGTTGGAGATGATCGCGACTTGCCGCCCGGCGATATGCGGCGCCAGCAGTTCGGGCTGATCCAGCAACCCTTCGCCAATATGGATCGGGTAGCTTCGCTCGCCTAAATCGACCTTAAGTGTCTGCATGTGTCCCCACAGTGAAGTTGGAATCAGGTGTCCGGCCTTACATTATCGACTGACAACATCTGCGTGTGTGACGCTGCCCGTTCGTCATGCGCCACACCTTCGAACGGTCATGACCGGAGCCGAGGATAGCGCATTTCGTCCTGCGCATTAACGGGGAGGCAGCTGCTGCAAGCGCTCCAGGATGTCCAGGACCACCATCCGCGGCGGCCGCTCATCGGTTTCCACCACCAGGTCGGCGATCTCCCGATACAGCGGATCGCGTAATGCCAGCAGATCACGGAGGGTTTTTGCCGGATCGGCGGTGCGCAACAGAGGACGATTACGATCACGCGCGGTGCGCCCGACCTGCTGCTCGACGGACGCATGCAGATACACCACACGCCCGCCAGCATGCAGCGCCCGACGATTGGCTTCGCGCATCACTGCGCCACCACCCGTCGCCAGCACCACGCCATCAAGCGCGCACAGCTCGGCGATCATCGCCTGCTCGCGGTCGCGAAAGCCGGGCTCGCCTTCTTTGTCGAAGATCCACGGGATATTGGCGCCCGTGCGCAATTCAATTTCCTTATCGGAATCCTTGAACGGCAGGCGCAGCTCTTTGGCCAACAAGCGACCGATGGTGCTTTTTCCAGCACCCATCGGCCCAACAAGAATCAAATTTCGCACAGAATCAATGACTCACAGCAATCGCCTGGTTATTCATGATACGCGGAGTGAGAAATACCAGCAGCTCGGATTTTTTCTCCGACACCACGTCACGCCGGAAAAGGCGGCCAAGATACGGCACATCACCGAGAAATGGCACCTTATCTACAACCTTGCTCTGAGTATTTGAGAAAACCCCGCCAATGACGATGGTTTCGCCATCGTTGACCAGTACCTTGGCATTGACCTCGTTCTTCTTGATCGGCGGCACATCCTGCACTTTGTTCAGGTAGTCCGGCTCATCCTTGGTGACCTTGACCTCCATGATGATGCGGTTATCCGGGGTGATCTGCGGCGTCACCTCCAGAGACAGCGAGGCCTCCTTGAACGCCACCGATGTCGCGCCGCTGGAGCTGGCTTCCTGATAGGGGATTTCCGTACCCTTGAGGATCTTCGCGGTTTCCTTGTCGGAGGTGACCACTTTGGGTTGAGAGACGATTTCCCCGTTACCGGTCTTCTCCATGGCCGTCAGCTCAAGGTCCAGCAACACGTTATCGGTGATGAAGGCGATGCCGATCCCCGATGTATTCCCTGCCGCGCCCATATCGACGAACGGTGAGTTGGTGCTGGTGCTGCCCGGTGTACCAATGGTCGATGAGGCGTTGGCCCCGTTGCTGACCCCGGAGGCATTCCAGTTACCCTTGTTGCGGACCGAGCCGCCCCAACGCACGCCGAGGCTTTTGTCGTAGTCGACGTTGGCTTCGACGATCCGCGCCTCGATCATCACCTGGCGTACCGGAATATCCAGCTGAGCGACGATTCGCCGTAGCTCATCCAGGCGATCCTGGGTCTGGTAGGCGATGATATTGTTGGTTCGCTCGTCGACAGTGATCGAACCACGCTCGTCGACTTTCGCCTCGGCGCTGGTCACCGACTGGAACAGCTTGGCGATATCCGCCGCCTTGGCGTAGTTGACCTGCAACAGCTCACGGCGCAGTGGCGCCAGCTCGGCGATCTGTTTGCGCGACTCCAGCTCCTGGCGCTCGCGGGCGGCAATCTCATCTGCCGGCGCGACCAGCAAGACGTTACCGATCTTGCGCTTGTCCAACCCTTTGGTCTTGAGCACCAGATCCAGCGCCTGATCCCACGGCACGTTTTGCAGGCGCAAGGTGATGCCGCCCTGCACCGTGTCGCTGGCCACCAGGTTGAGGTTGGTAAAGTCGGCGATCAGTTGCAGCACCGAGCGCACATCGATGTCCTGAAAATTCAACGACAGCTTCTCACCGCTGTAGGCGAAACGATCTGCGTTGCGCTTCTGCAGATCGTCGACAGTCATCGGGCGGACGCTGACGGTCAGCTTGTTGTCGGTCTGGTAGGTCGAATAGTCGTATGTGCCACCGGGCTCGATGCTGATGCTCGCTTTATCGGCGGACGCACTGGCATTGACGAACTGCACCGGCGTGGCGAAATCCTTGACGTCCAGGCGAACCCGCAACCGTTCAGGCAACTGGGTTTTGGCGAATGTGAGGATGATCTTGCCATCACGCTCCTGGATGTCCGGACTGATACCAGGGTCTGACAAATCAATGACGACATTGCCTTCACCCTGCGCACCGCGCTGAAAGTCCACGCCGCGAATGGCCTTGCTCACGGGAGCATAAGTCTTGGCGGCCACTGGCATGGCGCTCGCCACTCGCGGTGCCGCGGATCGGGGTTTCTGAGCGGCAGCAGCCTGCCCAACCACCACGAACAGCGTATTGCCCTCGACTCGCGTGCTGTAAGGCGTCAACTGCGTCAGGTTGATGATCAAACGGGTGCGGTCCTTGGCCTCGACCACTGTCGCACTGCGGGCGTTGCCGCCTCCCAGATCCCGCGTCTTGCTCGCCAGTTGGCTGCTCACACCCGGCAGATCAAGGGCGATGCGTGCCGGCTGATCGGTGGTATAGCCATGAGGCGCGGGCGGTGGCCCGTCGAAAGCCAGTTTCAACTCGATGCGATCACCCGGCAGCGCGGCGACATCCAGCGCTTTGAGATTGGCTGCCTGCACCATCGGAGAAAGCAGCGCCATCCATAGCGAAAAACCGAGGGTTGAGAAGATCCTGTTCATGATACGAGTTCCACTATGAGTGCTCTTTCAAAGGAATAGTCCGCGCTCGCTCCAGCCAGGCACCTTGGCCATCGGGAACGATTTCGACCACATCGACTTGCGAGTCGCTGATGACCACGATCCGGCCATCGTTGCGCCCCAGGTAGTCACCGACCTTCAGCCGATGCACCCCACCGGCACCGCGCAGCAGCGCAAAGGCGCCGGACGCATTGGAAATAGTGCCGACCATTTCAAACTGCTCGATGTTGAAACCTTCAAGGTATTGCTTGACCCGGTTCGGATCGGGCTTGACGTTGCGTGCCCCCGGTTTTCGACCTGCAAGGTCGACCCTGATCTGCGGTGAAAACGGACTGCGCAACGACGCAGCACTGTAAGTGAATGTCTCGTAGGACCTGAACGTCGGCACCGGCTCGATCTTGCCGGGCGGGTGCAGACGCACCTCGTTCATGTAGGCGTCCAGATCGCTGAAGTCGTTACCGTTGCCACAACCGGCAAGCCCTCCCAGCAGCACAGCCAGCGAAAACCATCGGGCCGCGTTCATTTCTGCAGCCCCTTGTCGTTGTAGCGGTAAGTCTTGGCCAGGATGTTCATGCGCAGTTTCGCGCCGCTGCCCGGAACAACCGGCTCGACGTTGAAATCGTGCAGGGTGACGATCCGCGGGAGGTTGGCGACGCCACTGACGAAGGTCGCCAGGTCATGGTAGGCGCCAGTGACAGTGATCTGGATCGGTAACTCGATGTAGAACTGCTGGGTGACTTCCGGCAGCAGCTTGATCTCTTCAAACTCCAGCCCGCTGCCCAATCCGGTGCGAGTGATATCTTCCAGCAGACCGGGCACCTCGGTATCGCCGGGTAACTGTCGCAGGAGCACGCCGAAGGAGGTTTCCATTGCTTTCATCTGCTCGATGTAGCGCTCCAGATTGGCCGCCATGTGCGCCTTGCTCGCGAACTGCTCCTTGAGGGTGGCTTCCCCGACGCGGGCCTGCTCAAGCTGATCTTCAAGATCCTTGAGGTAAAAGCTGTAACCCAGCGCCAGCACCAGCACGATCAGCAGCCCGCTGGCCAGGCCTTTGATCGCCGTGGGCCAGGAGCCTATGTTGTTCAGGTCCAGGTCGTTGATATCGACCTTGCGCAACCCCTCGAACCATTGGGACGGGCTCATTTCGCGTCCTCCGCTGCGGCCGGTTGAGACTGACGAACGGTCAACTGAAACACGTTGGCCTGATCCAGCGCGCCGGCCGTGGTCGCTTTGACCTCGGTCAGGTTCGGCGACTCGAACCGGTCGGAGGCATCGAGGTTGCGCAACAACTCCGAGACGCGATTGTTCGACTCTGCCGCCCCGCTGATGGACAGCGTTTTATCGACCAGCTTCACGTCGGTGAAATACACCCCGTCCGGCAGCCTGCGCGCCAGTTGATCGAAAATACGTGCGCTGACCGATCGATTGCCTTGCAAGTCCTGGATGATCCGCATCCGCTCCACGAGTTGCCGACGACGGGTTTTCAGATCGCTGATCTGCTTGATCCGGTCATCCAGCACGGCGATCTGTTTGCCGACGTAATCGTTGCGGGCGACCTGTCGATCAATCGCACTGCTGATGGCGTGATCACCCAGCAAAATTACCCCGACCGCCGCCGCCAGCGCGCCGGCCAACCCCAACAGGAAGCGCTTGCGACGCTCCTCACGCAGCTCTTCGCGCCAAGGGAGAAGATTGATCCGCGCCATCAGTCGAAACTCCTCAGCGCCAGGCCGCAGGCAATCATCAGCGCCGGCGCATCACTGGCCAGGGCACTGGCGTTGACCTTGCTGCTCAATGTCATGTCCGCAAACGGATTGGCCACCTGCGTCGGCGTGCCCAGGCGCTGCTCGATCAGTCGATCCAGCCCGGTGACCGAGGCTGTGCCACCGGCCAGCAGGATGTAGTCGATCGCGTTGTACTGACCCGAGGCGAAAAAGAACTGCAACGATCGCGAAACCTGCTGCACCAGCGCCTCGCGGAACGGTTGCAGGACTTCGCTGACGTAGTCTTCAGGCAAGCCACCCTGTTTTTTTCCAAGACCGGCCTGCTCAACCGTCATGCCATAGCGGCGCTGGATTTCCTCCGTCAACTGACGACCGCCGAACAACTGCTCGCGGGTGTAGATGATTCGGCCGTTGGACAGCACGCTCAAGGTGGTCATGGTGGCGCCGATGTCGACCACGGCCACCGTCGAACGCTCGGTCACGCCGGCCAACTGTGCCGTCAGCAAGCCGAATGAACGCTCCAGCGCGTACGCCTCGACATCGACGACCTGTGCGGTCAGGCCGGCAAGGGCCAGCGCAGCTTCGCGAACTTCGACGTTTTCCTTGCGACAGGCCGCCAGCAATACGTCGACCCGCTCGGGATTACGCCGGGAGGCGCCCTGCACTTCAAAATCGATGGCGACTTCTTCGAGGGGATAGGGGATGTACTGGTCAGCTTCAATCTTCAGCTGATTTTCCATTTCATCGGGGGAAAGCCCGGCGTCCATTTCGATGATCTTGGTGATGACCGCCGATCCGGCAACCGCCACCGCGACACTCTTGACGCTGGTTTTGGCCTTGAGCAACACCCGGGACAACGCCTGCCCGACGCCTTCGAGTTCGGCGATATTTTTCTCGACCACGGCGTTGGTCGGCAGCGGCTCTACCGCGTAGGCTTCGACCCGGTATCGATTGCCTGCACGGCTTAGCTCGAGAAGCTTCACCGAAGTGGAGCTGATATCGATCCCCAAAAGCGTGCGGCTTTTTTTATTGAAGAGTCCCAGCACTTGCAATTCCCTATGACTATCCGTGAGTTACGGACTCTTTATGATTCATTGCGTTCAATAGCTGCGTCTTGACAGAGGCGCCAAATGCGCTTTTGGCGGAAAAATGCTTATAATGGCCAGCGTTTTTTCCGCTTTCTCAAGCGCGGGTCGACCCTTGCTTACCTTGAATGCCCTGACGCCTAATTCATTCTTTACCCTGGATGTCCAAAAGCCTTGATTCGTCTGCTGAAATTTTTCGGGTGGTCCATCGTCGCCGTTTTCTGCGGACTGCTCCTCGGTCTGAGCGGCGCTTTTCTTTACCTTAGTCCGGGATTGCCATCCGTGGAGGCGCTGAGAAGCATTCAGTTGCAGATTCCTTTGCGGGTCTACAGCAGCGACGGCAAATTGATCGCCGAGTTTGGCGAAATGCGCCGCACACCGATCCGCTTCGCCGACATCCCACCGAATTTCATCAATGCGTTACTCAGTGCCGAAGACGACAACTTCGCCAATCACTATGGCGTCGACCCCAGCAGCCTGATGCGTGCCGCGAGCCAACTGGTCAAAAGCGGACACATTCAATCCGGCGGCAGCACCATCACCATGCAGGTGGCGAAGAACTTCTTCCTCACCAGCGAGCGCAGCTTCTCGCGCAAGACCACGGAAATCCTCCTGGCCCTGCAAATCGAGCGTCAGCTGACCAAGGACGAGATCCTTGAGCTCTACGTGAACAAGATCTATCTGGGCAACCGCGCCTACGGCATCGAGGCGGCGGCGCAGGTGTATTACGGCAAGTCGATCCGCGACGTCAGCCTGGCGCAGATGGCGATGATCGCCGGCCTGCCGAAAGCCCCTTCGCGCTTCAACCCGCTGGCCAACCCCGCGCGCAGCAAAGAACGTCGCGACTGGATCCTGGGCCGCATGTACAAGCTCGGGAAAATTGACGAAGCGGCGTATCAGGCCGCGATCAACGAGCCGCTGAACGCCAGCTATCACGTGCCGACGCCGGAAGTGAACGCGCCGTACATCGCCGAAATGGCCCGCGCCGAAATGGTTGGTCGTTATGGCAGCGATGCCTACACCGAAGGTTTCCGCGTCACCACCACCGTGCCGAGCAACCTTCAGGAAATGGCCAACACCGCCGTCCATGAAGGCTTGATCACCTACGACCAGCGTCACGGCTATCGCGGCCCTGAATCCCGCCTGCCAGGCAAGACGCCTGCTGCCTGGGCCACGGAACTGACCAAACAGCGCACCATCAGCGGCCTGGAACCAGCCATCGTCACTCTGATCGAGAAAAACGGCGTGCAGGTCCTGACCCGCAACGGCGAAGAACATGTCAGCTGGGACAGCATGAAATGGGCGCGCCCGTTCCTGAACACCAACAGCATGGGCCCGGCACCGAAGCAGCCATCGGACGTCGCCCAGGTCGGTGACCTGATTCGCGTACAGCGCCAAGCGGACAACGCCCTGAAGTTCAGCCAGATTCCGGTCGCCCAAAGCGCACTGGTTTCGCTGGACCCGCAAAACGGCGCCATCCGCGCGCTGGTCGGCGGCTTCGCGTTCGAGCAGAGCAACTACAACCGCGCCATGCAGGCCAAGCGCCAACCGGGCTCGAGCTTCAAGCCATTCGTCTACAGCGCTGCGCTGGATAACGGCTACACCCCGGCAACGCTGGTCAACGACGCCCCGATCGTGTTCGTCGACGAGTACCTGGACAAGGTCTGGCGTCCGAAGAACGACACCAACACCTTCCTCGGCCCGATCCGCATGCGTGAAGCGCTCTACAAGTCGCGCAACCTGGTATCGATCCGCCTGCTCCAGGCACTGGGCGTCGATCGCACCATCGACTACATCAGCAAGTTCGGTTTCAACAAGCAGGACCTGCCGCGCAACCTGTCGCTGGCCTTGGGCACTGCAACGCTGACGCCAATGGAAATCGCCACCGGCTGGAGCACCTTTGCCAACGGCGGCTACAAGATCACCCCGTACATCATCGACAAGATCGAAAGCCGCAACGGTGACACGCTGTTCGTCGCCAACCCGCCAAGCGTGCCGAAAGGCGATATCGCCAGCAACGGGATTGCAGCGCCGGTGAGCAACACCTTTACGGTCAACCCGACGCCAGGTGAAGCCCCGGCAACGCAAACCACCGTACAAGCACCGGCCGTCGCAGAACGGATCATCGACGGGCGCACCACCTTCATCCTCAACAGCATGCTCGAAGACGTGATCAAGCTCGGTACCGGACGTCGCGCCCTGTCCATGGGCCGCAGCGACATCGCGGGCAAGACCGGGACCACCAACGAATCCAAGGATGCCTGGTTCTCGGGCTACAACGCCGATTACGTGACCACGGTCTGGACCGGTTTCGACCAACCGGAAAGCCTCGGCAAGCGCGAGTTCGGCGGCACCGTGGCGCTGCCGATCTGGATGAACTACATGAGCGCCGCGCTCAAAGGCAAACCACCGCATACCCAGGCCGAGCCGGAAGGCATCCTCAGCCTGCGGGTTGACCCGGTCAGCGGCCGTGCGGCCACCCCAAGCACGCCTGGCGCCTACTTCGAGCTGTTCAAGTCCGAAGACTCCCCGCCATCGATCAACGAACTGGGCAACGGCAATGCACCGGGCAGCCCACTGCCCGCGGACGAAGCGGCGCCGATCGACCTGTTCTGATCGCGCAGCCCCAACAAAAAGCCCCACTCTTCGTTTGAAGGCGGGGCTTTTTAGTTTCTGGAGGTGGCAGCTGTACGCGGATTGACAGACCGGGAATCAAGGGACCCGGCACACCCGAAGGTGTCCCACGCACAGCCGCCATGACACGATACCCCAGACGAAAAAATCGCCTGAAACAGGTCTTGGGCACTGGTGCGCCTTGATTTACACGGACGGTCAAATCCGGTCGCTGAATTGGCAGCGACGATCAAAGGCTAGAGGCCACGCTTCCGAGAGGCAACCTTAAAGACTTGTCAGAGATTTCTACGTTGCCCGTGATGCTGTCATCAAGTTCCGAGCTCATCCTACGGGCATTACACAAATGATCGTTCCCACGCTCCCCGTCAGCTCGTGAAGCGGAACGCGGAGCGTCCCTGGCGGCATTCCTTTGCTGCGCGTGGGAACGAGATCTAAGCCGTACGCGCTCTTACCACTCAGGCCGGCCGGTAGGCCGCCGTGCTTTGCTGTTGATCTTGATCCACCCGCCCCTTCGGGAGGCCGAGCGCAGGTGTTCATCAGGGGGTGGGCGCGCAGCGCCGTACGGCGCAGCCGGACACATCGAGAGGAGGTCGTCGCGAAGCAGACCGTAGGCGATGCCCCCTGATGGACACCGGAGTGAGGGTACGCCGAGCCTAGGCGAGGTGCCGTACGCTTGGGGCGAAGCGTTTTGCTTACTTTTGGGCGTCTGCAAAAGTGAGTCGCCGTCAGGGCGAAACCCTAAGTGGCCGTTACCGCAGGAATGGATATGTACACTTGCGAGAGACCGGTCGGCTGTCAGGCCGCCATCGCGGGCAAGCCCGGCTCCCACAATGGATTGGTGTACATCCGCAAGCGATAGGCCGGCTGTCAGGCCGCCTTCGCAGGCAAGCCAGTTCCCACAGTAGATCGGGGGTGCACAGCGAATAGCAGGCATAAAAAAACCCCGACTCACAAGAGCCGGGGCTTTCTGTTGAAGCGCTACAACGACTTAGCCGTTGAACACGTCATCCACGCTTTTCAGCGGGTAGTTCTTCGGATACGGCAGAGTCGCCACACCCGTCTCGATTGCAGCCTTGGCCACAGCATCCGAGATCACAGTGATCAAACGAGCATCCATTGGCTTCGGAATGATGTACTCACGACCGAACTCCAGCTTGATGCCACCGTAAGCGTCACACACTTCCTGAGGCACTGGCAGCTTGGCCAATTCACGCAGAGCGTTGGCCGCAGCCACTTTCATTTCTTCGTTGATGCGCTTGGCGCGAACGTCCAGAGCACCACGGAAAATGAACGGGAAGCCCAGTACGTTGTTCACCTGGTTCGGGTAGTCCGAACGGCCGGTCGCCATGATCACGTCGTTACGGGTGGCGTGAGCCAGTTCCGGGGCGATTTCCGGATCAGGGTTCGAGCACGCGAACACGATCGGGTTGGCCGCCATCAGCATCAGGTTTTCAGCGCTCAGCAGGTTCGGACCGGACAGGCCAACGAACACGTCTGCGCCTTTCAGGGCGTCAGTCAGCGTGCGCTTATCGGTCGCGTGAGCGAAGACAGCCTTGTACTGGTTCAGGTCGTCACGCTCGGAGTGGATCACGCCGGTACGGTCAACCATGAAGATGTTTTCGATCTTGGCGCCCATGCTCACCAGCAACTTCATGCAGGAGATAGCGGCAGCGCCAGCGCCCAGGCAGACGATCTTGGCTTCCGGCAGGGTTTTGCCAGCGATTTCCAGGGCGTTGATCATGCCCGCAGCGGTCACGATCGCGGTGCCGTGCTGGTCATCGTGGAACACCGGAATGTCGCACTGTTCGATCAGCGCGCGTTCGATCTCAAAGCACTCGGGTGCCTTGATGTCTTCCAGGTTGATGCCACCGAAGGTGATGGAGATACGCTTGACGGTGTCGATGAAGGCTTGCGGGCTTTCGGAGTCGACTTCGATGTCGAACACGTCGATACCGGCGAAGCGCTTGAACAGCACGCCTTTACCTTCCATCACCGGCTTGGAAGCCAATGGGCCAAGGTTACCCAGGCCGAGAATCGCGGTGCCATCGGAAATGACTGCAACCAGGTTGCCCTTGCCGGTGTATTTGTAGGCCAGTTCAGGATCGCGGGCGATTTCGCGTACTGGTTCGGCTACGCCGGGGCTGTAGGCCAGCGACAGATCGCGGGCGGTAGCGGTGGCCTTGGTGAGCTCGACACTCAGCTTACCTGGACGAGGATGGGCGTGATATTCGAGAGCGGCAGTTTTCAAATCAGACATGTGGGCATTCCGCTTTTACTGTTGAACGACGGACCGCCGAGGATACTCGCGTCGCAAAGTCCCCACAAGACTGACCGGTCACCCCTGTCAAGCGCCCTACCCTACGACTTTGGGCCAAGAGCCACGGAACGCAAGGGCTCAACTGTTCACAATTGACTTAAAAAATGTCGACAATTTCTTTTTACGGCACTGCTTGCAGCATGGCCGGATGGGTCAATGGCAACAACCAGCGCGCCTCGCCGGAATCCAGACCACCACGCCGTGAGCGATCGAGCACCCAGCCACGCGCCTCGATCTGCTTGCCGTTGAGCCGCTCCAGAGCCGCCAGATCGAATTGACCGAGTAGATTGGGTGCAACGCGCAATACAACCGAATCCTGCAACTCGATCCAAATTCCGCCACGATTGCGCTGAACCTTGCTCACACGCCCACTGAGCACGGCAAAACCCGATTGGTTGATCTGTTCCGCTTTCAGTACAGGAGACTGCCGCCATAACCCCAGCCGGGCCTGCCGCGCAGTGCGTTCAGCGGTCTGTTGGCAACTGACAAAATCGACGTTCGGCGCCACTGCCACCAGGTAACCAAGCCCCTCGGCAAGCATCTGCGCTTCGAGATTGTCACCGTTGGCGCTGTAAAGATGGGCCAGGGTGCGCCCGTAACGATCCTTGCCCTCTTGCCCCGCCAGCAAACCCAACCGTCCGTCGCTTGCGGCCACCAACGTTTCCAGACGCTTGCGTGCAGCCGCAGCGAAAGGTTCGTCGGAGCGACCTTTCTTGCCCAGTTCCGGGGTATTCAAACCGATCATACGCACACTGCGGCCGTCGCGCAGGCGCACCGTGTCGCCATCCACCACGCGCTGCACGCTGACAGCTTCCAGCTGACTCGTGGGCGCAGGACAGAGGGCCTGGGCGCTGGAGAACCAAATCGCGGACATAAAAAAGGCGCCCGCTAGGGGCGCCTTTTTCATCAGTCTGGAGAAGTCGAATCGACTTTCCAACATGATCAGTCTTAGGCTTTTTTGCCAAA